>JANXAQ010000050.1 GCA_025062105.1 Thermoguttaceae bacterium | reverse complement strand
GGCTCTATGTTCTGGCTTCCAGCTATCAAAACTCCCTTACTCCCCACCTCCTACTGCCCTCTGCCTTCGGCCCT
This sequence comes from Thermoguttaceae bacterium, assembly GCA_025062105.1. GTDB lineage: Bacteria > Planctomycetota > Planctomycetia > Pirellulales > Thermoguttaceae > JANXAQ01. The sequence goes on along the minus strand of JANXAQ010000050.1, from coordinate 15,365 downwards.
CTGCCGTCTGGTTTCGGAGAAAGGACCCCCTCACCCGGCCTGCTTCGCAGGCCACCCTCTCCCGCGGTGGGGAGAGGGGTTAAAAAGCGGAGGGCTGAGGAGGGAAGGCAGAAGGGAGAACAAAGGAGCAGCACAACGGAGCCTGGATCCCTGCTTGCGCAGGGATGACACGGGGCGGGCTTCTTCGCTGAGGTAGGCCCCCTTACCTGGCTTGGCCTTTGGTGTCATTCCTGCGAAAGCAGGAATCCAGGGTTCCCTGGGGGGCCACTTGGCAAAGAGCGCCCCCTCACCCGGACAACCTGACGGTTGTCCACCCTCTCCCGCGGCGGGGAGAGGGTATGGACAAAGGAGCAGGCCCAAAGCAGCCTGGATCCCCGCTTGCGCGGGAATGACAAAAGGACATACGGAGGGGAGAAGGCGGAGGCCCCCTCACCCGGCATTGCCTGCGGCAATGCCACCCTCTCCCGCAGAGGGGCGAGGGTAAAAGAGCGGAGATGGACCGCTGATTTAGCTGAAATGTTACTCAATAAAGAGGCTTTTTGGCAGGTGGAGGTAGGAGGATGGCAAAACTAGGAGTCAATGTGGATCATGTGGCCACGGTGCGGCAGGCGCGGCGGACCAATGAGCCGGACCCGGTTTGGGCGGCTGCCCTGGCCCAGTTGGGCGGGGCCGACGGCATTACCATCCACCTGCGGGAAGACCGTCGGCACATCCAGGATCGGGACTTACGCCTGCTGCGGGAGACGGTAACAGTAAAACTGAACCTGGAGATGGCCTGTAGCGAGGAGATCCTGCAGATTGCTTGCCAGGTGCGGCCGGATCAGGCCACTTTGGTGCCGGAGCGGCGGGAGGAGATTACCACCGAAGGCGGCCTGGATGTGCTGGGACAGCAGGAGCGGGTGGCCGAGGTGGTTCGTCGCCTGCATGATGCGGGGATTGTGGTGAGTTTATTTTTGGACCCGGAATTGCGGCAGATCGAGGCGGCTAGGGCGGTCGGAGCGGATGCGGTGGAACTGCATACAGGCCGGTATGCTCTAGCGCCGCCTGGGCCGCGGCGGGAGGAAGAGCTTCGGGTGCTGGAGGAGGCGGCTCGGCATGTGCGGCGCTTGGGCCTGGTAGTTCATGCGGGGCACGGGTTAACATATACTAATGTTCAACCTATCGCCCGCATCGAAGGCATGGAAGAACTTAATATCGGCCATAGCATCGTGGCCCGAGCCATCATGGTCGGCTTCCTTCAGGCGGTGCGCGAAATGAAAGCCCTTATTTCCTGATTCCAAGGCTCCGATGATGTCCGCACAACGTTTCTCTCGGAAAGGTGGCCTTTCCGAAAAGCAGAACAGTTCTCCGCCAGCGGCACCTGGTGCGGAACTACCCCATGCAGAAGCTATGTGTTCGTCTGCGGCCGACTCGGCCCACCCAAAATCCCCAGCCCTAGCCAAAGCAGCCCAGGGGTCAGAATCACCCCGGCAAACGAGCCAAGCCATTCGCCTACAAAAGGTTCTGGCAGCTGCGGGGCTGGGAAGCCGACGAAAATGCGAAGAACTGATCTTGGCCGGCCGAGTAGAAGTCGATGGTCAATTGGTTACTGAACTCGGCACACGGGTCGATCCCTATCGGCAGGAGATTCGTGTGGATGGCCAGCGGATTCGGCTTCAGCCGCTGGTATACTATGCAGTAAACAAACCTTCTGGCGTGGTTTGCACCCACCGAGACCCGTCCGGCCGAACCCGCCTGATCGATTTGGTGCCGGCCAGTAAAGGAGTGCGTCTGTTTCCGGTGGGCCGATTGGACCTGCATAGCGAGGGGCTGATCTTGGTAACCAACGACGGCCAATTGGCCAATCGGCTTACCCACCCCCGCTATGGAGTAGAAAAAACCTATCGAGTCCAGGTAGCCGGGCTCCCCACGCCCGAAATCCTTCAGAAACTTCAACGCGGCGTGTGGACCTCGGAAGGAAAACTAAAAGCCGAGCGGATCAAAGTCCTCGGTACCCACAAAAAAAGTACTTTCCTAGAAATGGTCTTGGCCGAGGGACGAAACCGACAGATTCGACGCATGCTTGCCCGGGTGGGGCACAAGGTGATGAAGCTCAAACGGCTAGCCGTCGGCCCGATCCGTCTGGGAAAATTAAAACCCGGTGCCTGCCGCCCCCTGACGCAGGAGGAAATCCAGGCTCTCTACAAAGCCGCCGGACTAAAACACCTGCCTCCCAGCCAAAAGCAACCCGAAAAGAAAAAACGCAAGTAACCAAGCCAAACAAGATCTTCCCGTGGGGTCTGGGGGAGGATAGAGGTTAGCCGACCCGGATATCCGATGGGTATCTCGTGGTTTGTAACAGTTTAGCCGAATGGAGTGGGCCTATGTTTCTCCCTATCCTCCCGCTGCTCCCAAGGGGTTAGTGTGAGGCAGAAGAGGGTAAAAAGAGCTTTTTATTCTCTGCAGAGGGCGAGCTTCGCACGCCGTCCTCTCGCACGGAGGGGAGAGACAAAGCACTTTACTCGGCTGAAGTATTGCCGTTTTTTAGCCTTTAGGAGAGAATCCACCTTGGGGACAGAGCGAATTTGTACGAATGTTTCTGACTACCTGAATACGCCTGATCCTACAGAACAGCCGGGGGAGCATTGTCCGAAGCTCGCAGCGAGCGGTCGGGTATGGCATGGGACGGTGGAAATCCTTTCTAACAAGCCGCTGGCCGAGCGAACCTATCGAATCAGTTTTCTTTGCCCGTCAGTGGCCGGTCGGATTGTGCCGGGGCAATTTGTGATGGTTCGGCTTCCTGGCTGGTGGGAGCCGTTGTTTGGACGGGCCATGGCCTTGTACGATGTGCTTCGGGATGAGGCAGGCCAGGCAATTGGGTTGCAGTTGGTTTATCGGGTGGTAGGTCGGGTTACCGGCCGATTGGCCCAGTTGCGGCCTGGGGATCAGTTGGAGCTGTGGGGACCGCTGGGCAACGGCTTTGCGGCTGAACCGGTCGAGCACTTGGTAATGGTGGCCGGAGGTATCGGATTTACGCCGTTTTTGGCCTTGGCTCAGGAGGCCCTGGGCCGATGCCGATACGGCAGTTTGGAACGGCCAGCCGGTTGGGCTCAGAAGGTTAGCCTCTGCTACGGGGAACCGACCGCTGCCTTACTGGCACCGGTGGAAGAGTTCCAGCAAGCGGGCATCGAACTGCACTTGGCCACGGAGGACGGTTCCCGAGGCCATAAGGGCCTGGTAACCGAGCTGATCGAGCCGATTGTCGCCCAAAGTAAACTCTCTTGCCGGATAGTTTGCTGCGGGCCAGAACCGATGATGGCAGCTACGGCCCAGATCGCCCGTCGGTTGGGCCTGCCATGCTTGGCGTCTTTGGAGCGGCCGATGGCCTGTGGCCTGGGTATCTGTTTTAGCTGTGTGGTACGAGTACGGGAACCGAACGGCAATTGGGATTACCGCCGGGCCTGTGTGGATGGTCCTGTGTTCGACGCCCACCAAATCCTCTGGGAGAGGGAACAGCCTCCAGATGGTTGATCCTTGCTCAGGAACATGGTAGCATGATAATCGCGGAAACCCTTCCTACTATCCCCCTTTTAGAGGCCAGCTGGCTCTGTTGCACCCCTTTCCGCTCGGAGGCCTAAACCCACCAAAACTGAATGAAGCAAAGCCGACCAGTATGGGCTAAACCTCCCCAGATTCCGGACAACCTTTCAACAAAGTCAGACCCGCTTAGAGGCTGTCCTGAAATTGAGAGTTGGGCGGTTTCCCATAGGTTTTGGCCGACTAGCTCCAACCCTCCAGACTCCTTAAAAACAGGGATTTTGGGAATCCTGGAGCATTTAGGAAGGAAACCTCCTTTCATCATAGAAAAGGCTTTTTAGGACAGTCTCTTAGTATTGCAGAGCGGCGGAAGGGATATAGATTTTCAGGAGGGGTCGATTTCACCTGGCCCCTTGGGGGACGCCGTGGAAGGCGTCTGGGCAACATCCCAATGGGCGAGATTCCCGCCTGTGCGGTAATGAGACCTTAGAGGGCTTTCTTCCCACCGGATAAGTTATAGGGCCAAACTACTACTTCCTACAGGAGATTCGATCATGAAGTCGGCAGTAACACGGCGGCGGTTTTTACGGCAGACGGGGATGGCAGTGGGTTTGATGGGTTTTACGGCGGTTAAGCCATGGATTGTGCCCGCTCATGTATTCGGCGCTGATGCGCCCAGCAACCAGGTAACCATTGGCGCTATTGGCGTAGGCGGTCGAGGTAGCAGCTTGGTCAACGAAGCTGCCGCTGTACCTAATACCAAAATCTTGGCGGTGTGCGATGTGTTCCAAGATCGCCGAGAGCGGATGGCCGAGGCAATGAACAAACGCTACGGTGGCCAAGTTTGTACCCCCTATAACGACCTTCGGGAACTTATGGACCGACCCGATATTGACGCTGTTATTATTGCCACGCCAGATCATTGGCATGTGCCGGCAGCGCTAATGGCCGTGCGAAGCGGTAAAGATGTTTATGTCGAAAAACCGCTTGGCCTGAGCATGGAAGAGCTTTGGGCCATTCGATCAGCGGTGCAGCAATATGGACGGATTTTCCAGTACGGGACGCAGCAGCGATCGATGGCCCACATCCGGCACGGCTGTGAGCTAGTGCGGAACGGACGGATCGGCAAAATCCAGGCCGTCGAGGTTACTGCACCCAGCTACGGTTTTGAAGGCGGTTCGCTGGAACCGATTCCGGTGCCGCCCGGTCTGGATTACGATCTTTGGCTTGGCCCGGCCCCTTGGCGGCCTTATACCAAAGACCGCTGCACCTGCTGGGGAGCGTACTGGTGTTCGGATAACGCGCATGGGTTTATTGGCGGCTGGGGGGCGCATCCGCTGACGGATATGGTTTGGGCTTTGGGTGACCAGGCGGAAACAGCAGTTCCCGTAGAATACGAAGGCACCGGCGTCTGGGGCACCGGACTATTTGACGCTCCACACCATTGGGATATTCGCGGCCGGTTTGCCAATGGGGTGCCCTTCCACTTTACCCCCGGCGGCGACTGCGCAAAGTTTATCGGCGAACGCGGCACGGTAGCTATCAGCCGCGGAGGCCTGAGCACCCAACCAGCTGACCTGGTCAAAGAAAAAATCGGGCCCAACGAAATCCACCTCTACGAAAGCCCCAGCCACATGGGCAACTTCATCGACTGTGTGCGAAGCCGAAAACCAACGGTTGCCCCCGTGGAAGTGGCCGTGCTTTCCGACACCATCACCCAGCTGAGCATGATCGCCATCATCACCGGCCGAAAGATCCGCTGGGACCCGGTGCAGGAAAAAATCCTAGACGATCCGGATGCTGAGCGATTGCTGCGCCGCGCCATGCGCAGCCCCTGGCGGTTATAAGGCCATCTGCCTACACGGATGTCCCCTTGTAGGTCCGTCTGCTCGACGTCGCTTTGGTAACGTCGTCTGCCTAGACGGCCTCCACTCAGTCTAACAGACTAAAAGCTTCTAACAAAATAAAGCCGCCACAAAGCCAAAAAGAGCCCCCGGCGTAGCTTGGGAAAAAGATCCTTTTAGTAGAGGCGGTAAGTTCCGTACTGCTCTCTGGCAGACGGTATGCAAGCCAGTCTGGACTTATGGGCGGTTCCTCCAGGCAGGCGGCTAGTCCAAGCACCAACATGCATTGTTATCTCCACATAAGCCGGCTTTCTCTATAAAAATAGTTGGAGGCTCGCCATATGGCAGGCTCGCCAGCCAGTCCCGGTCCACCGATTGTCTGGCGGGGAAGTTGTGGAGAGGCCAATGCGGAGGGAAAAAAGCCAGGTTGAGTCTGCACTTGGCAGCTATCCTCGAAAAACACTCCTTAGGGGGCAGATTGGTCTACCCCCAATTAGGAACGCTTCTATTTTTGGCCCTTTTTCTGGGCAACATCGTTGCAATTTCCCCCCTGGATAGGTATTCTAAAAGAGGGAATCTTCTGCGGAGCTACCAAAGGCTCCTAATGGTTTCATTTTTTTGGTGAGAGGCCCTATGGCTTGGGGGGGCCGCAAGGAGGCCATAGGGGAATACTTTTCATATGACCACCGGGGGAGTTTTCTGGCATCCTAGGAGGGTGGAGTTATGTTTACTTGTTCTGCCTGCCCAAAAGAAAATGTTTCTGGTGCGAGAGGAAGTTTCCGGCTCGGCTTGTGTGCGGCTAGGTCGATCGGACTGGCAGCCCTCCTGCTGGCTCTGACGGCTGCGCCCGCCTGGGCACAGACAGTGTACACATGGACCGGCTCAGTTAGTTCCGACTTTACCAATTCGGCCAACTGGAGCGGAGGCCAGGTGGCTCCTACAAACAATTATCCTAACGCATTAAATGCCCGGATTACGGTCTCCAATGGAAGCAACTATCCACTTATTTATACCTCCTCCCAAGGCTATACCCTTTATGCCTCCACCGGCAGATCGCTTTTTATTGGTACTATTGGAGCCAATGGAAGCATGGAAATTCAAGGCGGTACCTTTGAAAGTCGGGCCGCTGCGTCCGATGGACTTGCCAACGTAGCCACTGGGTCGTTGACCATCAATGGTGGTTCATATATTTTCACTTCCGGATACCAAGTCTTTTTGGTGGTTTTTGGCGGCGGGGGAACGGGGACGCTGACGATCGATAGCGGCTCTTTTACCGTGACTACCCTGCAATATGGAGACTCTAGCAGCCAGACCGGTACAGGCACGGTGCGTCTAAATGGCGGCACCTTAAGTGTCAGGACCATCCAGGATATCGGGGCTGCTGGACTCACCTCGAACTTCTATTTCAACGGCGGCACTCTGCAAGCCCGGGCGGATACCACCACCTTCTTAAACAACCTGGATAATGCGTATATCAGCACCGGGGGGGCACTGATCGACACCCAGAGCTACTCCGTTACCATTCCGGTGGTCTTAAAGACCGATCCGGCCTTGGGCAGCTCACCCGACGGCGGCCTCAAGAAAATTGGTTCTGGGACGCTGACACTCTCCGGTTCCAGTGCGAACACCTTCACTGGCGCCACCACGGTGCAGGAAGGTCGGCTGCATCTGAACAAGTCGGCCAATGTGAATGCCATTGGCGGCAATCTGGTCATCTCTGGCGGGCAGGTTACCTTCGGCAACAGCGACCAACTGCCCGATACGGCTACGGTTACCATCTCCAGCGGCGTGTTCAACGGCACTGGTGCCGCTTCTGGCCAGCGAAACGACCATTCAGAGACCATTGCCGCTCTGACTGCTACCGGAGGCGTGTTCAATACCGGGGTTACTTCCAATTGGACTGTTAGCACAGGGAGTTTTACTGGTGGAACAGGCAATACGATTTTTGTAGGAAACAGTGGAGCGGTGATTTCGTTTGGCACGCTGACGGTAACCAATATGACCGCCACGGCTGGCGGAACCACAGACACGCCCAATAGTTTTACTCTTTACGGCGGAAACACTTCCCGGCAATCCACCCTCTTGGTAGGCAGCGGCGGCCTGACGCTCAATAATAGCGCGATTAATCTTCGTCGGGGCGGAAGCGGCGCTCTGGGAAGCCGACTGATCCTGGACGGCAATGTAACCACCACAGGGACTTCGGCCTCCTCTATTAAGGAGGATACCGCTGGCGGCACGACCGGTGCGATTGCCGTGGAACTAAGCAGCACGGCCGGTACGGTTACCCGCACCTTCAATATCGGCGGCGGCGGTGCGGATCTGACGATCAGCATTCCGATTACCAACGGGGCGGCCACGACGGCTGGCATCACGAAGACCGGCGCGGGTATGCTAACCCTTTCCGGCAACATGGCCAATACGTTCACTGGCACCACCACGGTGCAGGAAGGTCGGCTGCATCTGAACAAGTCGGCCAATGTAAATGCCATTGGCGGCAATCTGGTCATCTCCGGCGGGCAGGTTACCTTCGGTGCAAATGACCAACTCCCCAATAGCGCCACGGTCAACATGAGCGCCGGCTCACTCAATGGCACTGACGTGGACACCTATATCCGCCATGACCACACCGAAACTATCGCCAGCCTCACCATGAGCGGCGGTCTGTTTCAGACTGGACTTCGTTCGAATTGGACAATTACCGGCGCCTCCTTTACCGGCGGCGACACCACCAAAACCAGAGTCCGAGTCAATAGCGGCGCCCAAATTTCGCTCAACAGTCTGACTCTTACCAATATGAGCGATACCACGTTTGATGGTAACTACAACTACTTTTTCCTCTTCGGTAATTCCCCTACACAGACAACGCTGACAGTAGGCTCTGGCGGCCTGACGCTTAGTTCCAGTGCGATCAATCTCCGGAAAGGATCGGACTCTGGCACGAGCGGAAGCCGACTGGTCCTGAATGGCAATGTAACCACTAGTGGTTCTTCGGCTTGCTTCATTCGAGAAGACACTACCGGCAACCCTAACCAGGGCGCAGTGGCCGTGGAGCTAAGCAGCACGGCCGGTACGGTTACCCGCACCTTCAATATCGGCGGCGGCGGTGCGGATCTGACGATCAGCATCCCGATTGCCAACGGGGCGGCCACGACGGCTGGCATCACGAAGACCGGCCCCGGCACATTGATCCTTTCTGGCGCCAACACCTATACGGGCCTGACGATCATTAATGAAGGTACGGTCCGGCTGGGTTCTGGCTCTGCCCTGGGCGCCTCAGGCTCTACAGACAATCGGACGGAAATCGCTGCCAGTGGTACCCTGGATCTTAACGGCCAAAGTATCCCATCGGAGCAAATCAGCGTGGCCGGTACCATCACCAATACCGGCACTGACCAAACGAACGCCCTCCGGTATGTCAGTCTTTCCGGCAATGCCACGTTCACTGGTACTGGCCGGTGGGATATTCGTGGGAGTGCTAGTGGTGCGTTGGATGGCACGCTGAATCTAGCCGGATATACTGCCACCAAGACCGGCACAAACACCCTTGGCATCGTGGATACGACGATTACCGGCCCAGGGGGTATTACTGTGAATCAGGGCACCTTGATTCTGGCACGCAGTAGCTGGACCAGTGGGACCTTGACAGCCAATAGTGGTACAACTGTCTATTTTTCCTCTAATACGGGCACCTATTCCTACCAGATGAGTATGGTCGCCAACGGTGCTACGATCCGCTCCGATGCGGCGGATACCACGGTAGCCAGTGCAATTACTTTGACCGGCGCCAATACGGTTCAAGTGGATAATTACTCGTTAACTCTTACAGGATCAATTTCCGGAACCGGAAGCCTCACCAAGACCAATAGCGGCACATTGGTGCTTTCGGGCGCCAATAGCTATAGCGGCCAAACTACGGTTTCGGCTGGGGTGCTGCGGATCAGCTCGGCTACTGCATTGGGTGCTGCCGATGGGACCAGTAGCACCGGCACTACGGTTTCCAGTGGTGCCCGGCTGGAGCTGGCCGGGGGCATTACCGTAACGGGTGAAGCACTTACCATTGCTGGCCCCGGCGGAAACAATATCGGCGCGTTGCAAAGCGCTAGCGGCGATAATACTTGGGCTGGTCCAATCACCTTGGCAGCTACGGACACCCGCATCGGCGCTAATGGTTCTGGACAGGTGTTGCGAGTTACTGGCCCGATCGGCGACGGGGGCAACGGATATAACCTGCTTGTCCGAAACGCTGACGGCGGCGGCGAAACCATCCTCAGCGGCCAGAACACCTACGGCGGGGCCACCAGAGTGTTTGTCGGGGTGCTCAAGATCGACGGCGGCGACGACCGCCTGCCCACCAGTTCGCCCTTGCAAATCGGCAATACCAGCAATGTTGGATCGGCCACGTTTGATCTGAACGGTCGTAATCAGCAGGTGGCCGGCCTGGTATCGGAAGGCACCACCATGCCGATGACCGTTACCAATAGTTCGGCCACCAGTTCCACCCTTACCATCCAAAACTCCACGGATTATACCTACAGCGGCGTTATCACCGGCAATCTCTCGTTGGTCAAGCAGGGCAGCGCCACCCAGACCCTTTCCGGAGCCAATACTTATACTGGTGTTACCCGAGTAAGGGAGGGAACTCTCAAAATCGACGGCGGCAACAATCGGCTGCCCACAGCTACGGTGCTTTATATCGGCAACAGTACGAATACCGGTTCTGCTACGTTTGATCTGAACGGCCGAAACCAACAGGTGGCTGGCCTGGTCTCCGAAGGCACTTCGATGCCAATGACGGTTACCAACACTTCCGCCACCGCTTCTACGTTAACTATCCAACATACTTCCACATATACGTATGCGGGGACGATTTCCGGCAACCTCTCGGTGGTCAAACAGGGAAGTGGTACTCAGGTCTTTTCTGGCAATAATTCCTACACCGGAACCACCACAGTAAGTGCAGGCGTTCTGCGGATCACCTCACCTACCGCCCTGGGCGCTGCCGATGGGACCAGTAGCACCGGCACTACGGTTTCCAGTGGCGCCCGGCTGGAACTGGCCGGGGGCATTACCGTCAGCGGCGAAGCCCTCTCGATTGCCGGCGACGGCGGAAACTACGTCGGCGCGTTGCAAAGCGCTAGCGGGACGAACACCTGGGCTGGCCCGATCCTGTTGGCTGCCAATGATAGCCGGATCGGCGCCAATGGCTCCGGTCAAGTCCTGCGAGTGTCCGGAGTGATTGACGACGGGCCGAACACATTTAACCTGCTTGTCCGAAACGCTGACGGCGGCGGCGAAACCATCCTCAGCGGGCAGAACACCTACGGCGGGGCTACCAGAGTGTTTGTCGGCGTGCTCAAGATCGACAGCGGCGACAATCGCTTGCCTACCGGTTCACCTTTACAGATTGGCAATCCTAGCAACGTTGGATCGGCCACGTTTAACCTGAACGGTCGTAACCAGCAGGTGGCCGGCCTGGTATCGGAAGGCACCACCATGTCGATGACCGTTACCAATAGTTCGGCCACCAGTTCCACCCTTACCATCCAAAACACCACGGATTATACCTACAGCGGCGTTATCACCGGCAATCTCTCGTTGGTCAAGCAGGGCAGCGCCACCCAGACCCTTTCCGGAGCCAATACCTATACCGGCACGACCGATGTGCTGGGCGGTACCTTGGCCTTGGTTCGGACCGGAAGCAATAACAATATCCCTAATTCCTCGGCTATTCGAGTTGGCGCTGGCGCCGCGCTGAATGTTACCGGCTTGGCCGGGTCACTGCTTCGGCTTGCCTCGGGCCAAACCCTGCAGGGCAACGGCACTGTCCAGGGTAATGTAGAGGCCCCGGCCGGCAGCTTTCTGGCTGCTGGCATGTCGCCCGGAAAACTTACCATTACTGGCAATTACACCCAGGGCGGCACTCTGGTAGTGGAACTGGCCGGCTACCAGCAAGGCGGCACTCAAGAGCTGCCGGGCCAGTGGCAAACCAACGGCTATGACTGGGTCAGTGTGGGCGGATCGGCTGTTTTGGACGGCTATGTAGATATTCGCCTATTGGCCGGGTTCCGGCCACAATCCGGTGATGTCTTTAATGTGCTGACGGCTGCGGGCGGTATTACCGATCAGGGCCTAGACCTGATTTGGCAATCGGGTTCGCTATTACCCAGCCAATACTGGACGTATCGGATCATTGCCGGTCAGGGCAGTGAGCAGATCTTGCAGTTGCAACTGGGGGTGCCGGAGCCGGCCAGTATGGTGTTGCTGGTGATCGGGGCGGCCGCTCTGCTGCTGGCCCGCCACCTGCTGACCCGAAAAAAGCCAATCTCTGCTTCGGACCGGTAATGCCCTGGTGAGCCGGTAACTATTAGGGTTTTTGTTCCTCTTTTCATCAAGTAGGGGGTTCTTTTGTCCCCCGTAGGGCTGGCTTCTAGGTTTTTCTAAGAGCCTATCTGAAAAGAGTTTTTGCCTCACTCGGTAGCCAACCCCCCACCAGGAGGGGCTACAGCCGAGGATTTGGGCACCTTCGCTACCCACAGCATTCACTGGCCGTTGGAATGAAGACTGGCTCCATCCCTTTTCAGACAACCTTTAAGAGAGGCGGCTTTGAGGTCTTTCCGCCCCGGGATTTGGAAGGCAATCCCAAAGGCCACGGGATAGCATTTTTCCTAAAATTGTGAGATACTGATTGTATCTGGCTCTTTGTATCTGGCTCTGTTGAAAGGTTTTCCGTATTCTGGGGACATTTTGCCCATCCTAGTCGGTTTTGCTCCGGTTTTGGTGGGTTCAGGCTTCCAACGGAAAAGTTTTCACCAGAGTCATTTTATCTACGGAGAAGGCCTGTTTTTTATTGGTGTTTGAATTACCATTCAAGCCATTCCACCTGGCAGAAACGGGATTTTCCAGGTTGTCGGCGGTAGGATCTGTTTGATTGGGTATTCAAAGGTCAATAACTGCTGCAGTGGCTTTTCCATCCCTGCCGGGGGTTCTAATGCTCTTTCGGAAGGAGCAAATCCTATGAAGTTCCCAACGACAGTGCTGGCAGGGAGGTCATATGGGGTTTGGAACCAAAGCAACAGCCATTATGGGGAGACAAAGCACATGAAGCTTCAGAGGGGTTTGGGGATCTTTAGCCAGCCCGGCACTGGCACCGGAGGAAAGATGTTCGGAGGTTGGCGGAACTGGCTGAGTTGTATGGGCCTGGTTTTATTGGGGCTAGGGGTATTGATGTTGGTTGGCTGTGGTGGGGAGAAGAAGCCGAAGAGTCCACCGCCTCCTGTCATGCCGCCGGGACCAGAAACTCCGCCTCTGGCAGGTCCAGAAACCCCTCCGCCTGGGACAGAAGTCGCACCTGGGCAACAGGCCGGTGCCGCCTCTACGGAGAAAAAACCTGAAGAAAAACCCAAACGGCCGGAAAAAGTGGAAGATTGGCGTCGGGACGATTATTTCAGTGCCAAACGGGAGGGCGATCCCCGGTTGGTCGAAGCCCTTCGGTATTTTGGGCAACGATTTGCTGCGGATAAAAAGGCTGCGGATGCGGCCTTGATGCTGGAGGAGTTAATCCAGGTGGAAACGCTGCCGGTGGGCAAACCGGAAGAGAAACCGGCCGCCGGCGGCACTCCCGGAACCGGCCCCGGCATACCCCCGGCACCTTCACCTGGAATGATGCCGCCAGGAGCTGGGCCTGGCATGCCGCCGCCAGAAACGCTCCCGCCCCAAGGCCCAGGATATATGCCTGGCGGAACACCGGGAATGGGGCCGACCGCTCAGCCACAACGCTTCCAACTGTCCCAAGAGGCACTTCAGATAGCCATTTGGGCTTTGGTGATCAACCAGAGTCCAGAATCTCGGCAAATTCTTGGGAAGATTTTAAGCGGGCAGATCGACACTGGCATGGACCGGCTGGCCACGGAAACCGTTCTGAAGTTATTAGCTATCCAGGGGAATCCGGAAACAGAACAGCTATTGCTGGCGGCGCTAATAGCACCGGACAAACTCCGGCCACCGAAGGCCAAGGAGAAAGCATCTGGGCCAGGCGTCGGACCGGGCATGCCGCCTGCTGGACCAGCTGTCCCCCCAGGCGGACCGGGCTATGGTCCTGGGTATAGTCCTGCCTACGGCATGGCCGGCGAACAGGTAACGCCGGAATGGCTCCAGCAAGTGAGCTTAGACCTAGCGAAAAATTACGGCTCTGCCACCCTTCGGGAAAAGTTGGCTCAATATCTGATGGATCCAAAAATTCCGTTGGCGGTTGTGGAGCGGTTGGGAGCATTTTTGTGGGAGCCACACCCAGCTAATCTCCGTGCCCAACTGGTTCTACTGCAAGCCCCGGATACCACCGAGGAACGCCGCCGAAAACTGCTGGAATATTTCATGAAGTACAGTGCCGATTCGTTGGCTTTGGTTTTAGGGGTTCCTGCTGGGGCTGTTTCGGCAGGACCGGGCATGTGGGCTGGAGGGGGGCCAGGGTTTGGGCCGGGCTGGGGCATGGAAGGGCCTGGAGGCATTCCGGGCATCGGCCCAAGCCTTCCAGGACCTATGCCGGGCCAAGTTCCCGGAGAATTCGTTCCTGGGGCTCCGGGCGGGCTACCGCCGGGCGGTGGTCCTGGAGGAATACCAGGGCTGCCTGGAACTGGGCCCCCCCAGCCAGATCCGGATTTGCCCTATCGGACAGCGGCTACCGTGTGGGGACCGGACATCCAGACCTATTTAGCGGCGGCCTTGGCAAAGATCAACTCCTTGGAAGAGCAGGCGGCGGTGTTGGTCTGGGCTGCTACGGTGCCCATCGGGGAAATTCGCTACCAGACGTATGAAGTGTTGAAGGCCCGATGGTACGATGGGCCGGCTGGACTGCAGAAAGCGGGCTTCCCCAATCAATGGGTCTGCGACCCGGCGCTGCTGGTCTGTTTGAAGCAATTGCCGCGGGCTAAAGGTTTCCGGAGCGGTAGCATGCCTGGCATGGGCAGTCCGGGGATCGGAATACCCGGCGGCACTCCGGGAATAGGCACGCCTGGGGTAGGTCCAGGTGGAAAGCCGCTGCCACCGGCTGTTCGGGAAAAACTCCTCAAAGAACAGACCGAAGAAGACTGGCTGCGAATGTCTGGAGATTTGGTTTTAGCGTTATGTCAGCGATTCCAGCAAGCTGGGCTACAAGAGATCGAACGTGCCCGACTGCAGCGTCGCCGTCCCGATTTTAAAAAGCCCATCGCCGATCTTCCCTTGGAACTGCATGAACCGGACCTCACCCCGAAACCCAGCTATCGGGCTGCCTTACCCGGGGAAGCTGGGAAAAAAATCTCCGGCGTTTCTCTCGCTCCCACGCTGATTCACTATGTTCGGCTGGAACAGAAAGAAAAGCCTAGCAAAGTACTGTCCGCTTACAAAAAGCAACTAAAAAACGTCAAGACGTATGAATCTCCGCAGATGGTTTGGCTGGATAGCCTCCAGCCTGGCCGATCCGAAGGCCTACTCCGCTCTATCGATGTGATCATCCTGCGGGGGCAAGCCGGTCCTGGTGTAAGTGGTCCAGGGGTCGGGATACCGGGCGGAACGCCCTCCAGAGGCCCTGCCGCTAAAGATAAAGAGGTAGAAGAACCTTTGGTGATCCAGATTTTAGTGATCGAAATGCAAGACCCCACTCGGAACCCCAACCAACCGCCTCAAGCCGCCCAAACACCGAAGGAAAAAACTTAAGGAACCTCTGCAAAATCCTGAACATCCAGTGAACTATATGAACTTTTGATTCTTTAGCCGTTCCGTTGTCCTGCGAGGACATCTACTGTCTGTTGGGTGCTAGCAATCCTGGCCCCCTATATGTTGTGTTAGAGGGATGCCAGCCAAAATGGTATAAAAATATCCCCTTTGAATTATGCAGAGGTTCCTTAAGCTCGACTTTTGCCATTTTGGGCCTTCTGCCGGAAGGGGAAAACTATAAGTCCTTGTAACTATTAGACTTAGGAAATTGTGTGAACAAAAGGAGGGCTCGTCGTAACTACCGGAAACAAAACG
>JANXAQ010000049.1 GCA_025062105.1 Thermoguttaceae bacterium | reverse complement strand
TGCCATTTTTAGCTTCTTCCCGGAGGGGAAAAGTTCTAACTTCTTGTAACTATTGGACTTAGGAAATTGGGTGAACAAAAGGATGTTCCGGCGTAACTCTTGGAAGCAAAAGCAGTTAGGAAAAATGGCAAACGTCGAGCTAAGTCCATTAGTCAGAGGCAATCGAAGCTTCTTTCTTCCGGGACGATGTCGGAAATGGCAACAGTTGGGCTTAAGAAGCTTTCTAAAAAGCAGTTTGGCCTTATAAGGGAGGAAGTTCCTGGGGAGTGCCACTGCTAGGACTCTCTCTATTTTGAAGCGTTTTTTAGCAGGAGGCGGATAACCCGAATACCTCCGCAAATCCGCACTGCCATATTATCTCGACTTTGCCGTTTTTCCTGATTGGTTTTGCTTGCTGGAGCTACCGCGAACCTCTCCTTATGGATGCTCAATTTCCCAAGTCCAATAATTCCAAACAGTTATAGTTTCCTCCTTGGCCAGCACAGTTAAAATGACAGAAGTCGAGAGGCAACCATTAAAACCATAATAGCATAACATGCTGAGCATCAGAAAGTGGTTCCCATCGAATATGCGATGACGTATGATAAACCGGCTCCGCACGAGATGGATTTGCTCGCTGTTTCCAGAGAGGATCCATCTTTTCTCCGGAGCAGAGACCATAGGGCAGCCTTTTGTTTGTGGCCAGCATTGTCTGCAACATAGGATAGCTGGTTTGGCGGAAAGGGCTGCCTATCCGTACAAGCCAACAAGCCAAAAATTTAGAGGAACTTCTTCATAATTTAAAGGGATATTTTTTATTTCCACTTTTGCCAATTTTCCTAATTGCTTTTTACCTCAGGAGTTACGGCAGATCTTTCTTTTGTTCACGCAATTTCCTAACTCCAGTGATTCCAAGCAGTTGTGGCATTTTTTCTTTCGACAAAAGGCCCAAAATGGCAAAAGTCGAGTTTATATCATGTTGATTTAATTCTCCCTCTACCCCAATATATCTGCTGGTGCTAGACCCGGATAAATAGTGGAGGTGTTCGGATAAAAGAAGCGGACGGTTATAGAATCAAAAGTTCAGTCAATTCCCTATATGCTCAGGATTTTGCAGAGGTTCCTGGGAGAGTTTTCAACGACGGGACAAAACATTCCTTGTATCGTTTTTTTCCAAAGGGCCAACTATGGAACGTATTCTCCGCTTCTTTGAAAAAGTGATCGTTATCTCCCTGTTGGGGATGATGATGTTTGCCGTGTTCATTTCCACGGTTGAATTGGCAGTCATCTTGGTGCAGGAGCTGATGAAACCGCCGATCATGCTTTTGAACTTGGAAGAGATGCTCGAAGTCTTTGGCTTCTTTCTGATGGTGTTGATCGGCCTAGAGCTGCTAGAGACGATTAAAGCCTATTTTGAAGAAGATCGTGTCCATGCGGAGGTGGTGTTTTGGTGGCCATGGTGGCTGTGGCCAGAAAAGTGATCATTTTGGATTATACGAAAGTTACCCCAGGGCTTATGGTTGGCGTGGCGGCGGTCCTTGTGGCTTTGGGAATAGGTTACTTCCTGGTTCGCGCCAGTCTGTTATGGCTGAAACCTCGGAAAGAAGAATCTTCTCTGAGTGTTGACAATCCATCAGGAGGCCCAAGTAACCCGTCAAAAGTAGAATAATTTACCCCCATTAGTAGGGATCAGATTGGGTCGAAGGAATTTTTAGGAACCTCTGCAAAATCCTGAACATATAGTGAACTATATGAACTTTTGATTCTTAGAC
Source organism: Thermoguttaceae bacterium (assembly GCA_025062105.1). Taxonomy (GTDB): domain Bacteria; phylum Planctomycetota; class Planctomycetia; order Pirellulales; family Thermoguttaceae; genus JANXAQ01. The sequence continues at coordinate 48,199 of JANXAQ010000049.1, read as the reverse complement.
CCTGGCGTTCCCCTGGCTGAACACCTACTATCTATTGGATGCTAGCAATGCTAGCAACCCTATATGTTGGGTTAGGGGAGGACAAGCCGAAAAGGTATTAAAATTGAATTATGCAGAGGTTCCTTTAGAGTTTTTGGAACAGAGGGGGTGGGGGAGAACTGAGAATAAGAAGGGCTTGACTTTTTTGGCTATTTGGCTAAATTTGCAAATAGAAGTGAAATCCTCCTCCCCCAAACCCGAGCCAAACCATGAAAAAAGTAGAACTCCATCTGATGGGGCCCCACCAACGGGCTAAATACGAAGCACTGGCCGGGGTGTTGAAGGCCTTGGCCCATCCGACCCGGCTTTTTATTGTGGAGGAATTGGCCCGACAGGGCCCCCGCTGTGTATGTGAGCTTACAGAAAGGATCGGAGCGGACATATCCACCGTCTCCCGGCACTTGGCCCTGCTAAAAAAAGAAGGCCTCCTCTCTACCACCAAGCAGGGTACCATGATTTTTTACCACCTGCGTTTTCCTTGCGTGGTCAACTTCCTGGAGTGCCTCCACTCGGCATTGGCTGAGCAGATGGAAGAGAAGTTGCATTTGCTTCTTAAACAGGTAGGTGAGGAACAAGGCGTGTACTGAGGCTGGGGGGGCGGCTTATATGCCACTTATGGGTAGTATATAATGCCCCATTAGCTAGGTACCTGGAAGGGAGCTATTCGAGCAATCTAGGAGGGGGCCTGCTTTGGCTTCCGGGATTGGTAAGGGGAGAGGGGTGTAGATTTTGGAGATCAAAATTGATTATTTTGCCAAATAAACAAATACAATTATCTGCCTCCGCCTAAAGGAGTTCCCGCTTATGCGGAAAGAACTTACCAGCTTCAGCCTATTGGTCGGCGTTTTTCTGTTTGCCTATCTGGTCAATTTCTCCTCTCCCACCATTCAGACCGCCATACAGGAAGCCTTTTATATGCTTCAGTGGTATGCCCGGAACCACACGTTGGCTTGTGTGGTCCCGGCCATGTTCATTGCTGGGGCCATTGCCACGTTTCTTTCCAAAGAAGGGGTGCTCCGCCATCTGGGGCCTAGGGCCAATAAGCTGGAAGCCTATGCGGTGGCCTCGGTGGCAGGCACAGTGCTGGCCGTCTGCTCCTGTAGCGTATTGCCGATGTTTGCGGGGATTTATCGGATTGGGGCTGGGCTAGGCCCGGCCAGTGCCTTTTTGTATTCTGGTCCAGCCATCAATGTGATGGCTATTTTTCTCACTGCCCGGGTGTTGGGTTTTGACCTTGGAATAGCCCGGGTGATCGGCGCGGTGAGTTTTGCGGTGATTATCGGCTTGATCATGGCCGTCCTGTTCCGCAAAGAGGAAGCCGAGCGAGAAAAGGTTTTCCTGGCCCTGCCAGAGCCGCCGCCTGCTCGCCGCAAAGGTTGGCAGACCGCCCTGTTTTTGGCCGCCATGATCGCCCTTTTGGTCTTCGCCGACTGGTCCAGCCCTAGTCGGACCCTCTTGGAAAAAACGGACGGTACGACTATGGAAGTGGCTGTTCTGCTGGAAACTACCGATATGCTTCGGGTCCAATTGGAGAAACCCCTGCAAGACCCAGCCAACCCCATCCCTTGGCCGAAAGGCAAAAAGTTGAATATCCCCAAATCGGAGATTGCTCACCTTTGGTCGGCCACGCCGCCTGGTTACGAATGGGTACAGTGGATTTATGAACATCGGTGGTATTTTGCGGCCGGCTGTTTGGCAGCCGCGGCGGCAATGGCCCTGGGCTGGTGCAGCCGGCAGGAGCTGGCCGAGTGGATGAATCAAACCTGGTGGTTTGCCAAGACGATTATCCCGCTTCTATTTGCCGGAGTGTGGGTAACCGGTTTTGTTGGGGCGCTAGTGCCCGAGGAAGCGGTTGGCCGGTTAGTTGGCGGCAATAGCCTACTGGCAAATTTCATCGCTTCTTTAGTGGGAGCGATGTGGTATTTTGCCACGCTAACAGAAATACCCATCCTGGAAGCCCTGATTGGGCTTGGCATGGGACGAGGACCAGCGCTGGCGCTGCTACTGGCCGGACCGGCCTTGTCCTTGCCCAGCATTGCCGTGATTTATAGTGTTTGGGGATTCCGGAAGACAGCCGCGTTCACCGTCCTGACAGTCCTCATGAGCACGCTGGTTGGGATGGTATTTGGTTGGGTTGTTGGATAGCAGGTGCAGCCGTTTGAAGGAAGGTCCCACTTCAGCCAAAGGGCGTAAAACCCTATTGTCTCCCTCTGCCCACCGCACCCAGAGGGTTATGGTGAGGGCACACAAGACGAAAAGGGAAACCGATGGCTTTTTTACCCTCTTACCCGGCCAGTTTAAGGACTGGCCCACCTTTTCCGCGCTGGGCAGAGGTGATTTGTCCGGATGGCCAAATGCTCCGGCACATCGATTCATGGTAACTTTTTCCATAAAGGAGGAATCCGATGAAGCTGATCCAGATTTTAGGACCCGGTTGTGCCCGGTGTGAGAAGCTCAAGCAAAACGCCGAAGAGGCGGTCAAACGGGCGGGCATCGAAGCTATGGTAGAAAAGATCACCGATATTAATGTCATCACGGGCTTCGGGGTGATGATGACGCCCGCCATTGTCATCGACGGCCAGGTGAAAGCAATGGGCAAAGTCCTTTCGCCAGAAGAAATCCAGCAACTGTTGGCTTAAAACGGTTTCTCACGGTACAATCCAAGAAACATCTTCCTCGAAAGGAGTACATCTGTCACTGCAGCGAAAGCAGAACTCCAGGCAACCCTGAGGCAGATGACTTCTTATCGCGGTGCAAAGCGGTTCTAAGAAGCAGGCTCCTCAGGAGTGGGATGGAGAGCGTTGGCTCCTGATACTAACAGGATGCTGTTCGGCGGGGCTCTTCCGTAACATGCAAGTTTTCAGGTCTTGGGGTACTATCTTTTTGATGCAAGGAGTTTTGCCATGGCGAGACGGGTTTCCCGACGACGGTTTTTGCAGGCCAGTGGGTTGACGGCGGCAGGTGCCGGATTGGCCGGTTCAGCGGCTGTAGCTGCTGAACCAGCGGAAAGTGCCGCTTCTGCCGAGAAGATCAAAATCATTGGTGTTGCTTGTAGTCCGCGAAAAGGGAAGACGACGGCTCAGGCGGTTGGTGCGGCCCTAGAGGCGGCCAAAGCCGTCGCCCCCGATCGGATCGAGGTGGAACTGATCGAACTAGCCGATCTGGAAATCCCCGGCTGCGTGGCCGCCGGCATCCCCTTGAAAGAAGGCCAACGGGACGATTTTCCGCCCTTGGCGGAGAAATTGGCCGACAAGCAAACCGCCGCCATCATCATCGGTTCCCCGGTCTATTTCGGGTGCATGAGTTATTTGTGTAAGGCGTTTTTGGACCGATGGATTGTACTGCGCAAGCAGTTTGCCCTGTCGGGCAAGGTGGGCGGAGCGATAGCAGTCGGAGCGGGCCGAAACGGCGGTCAAGAGCTTACCTTGCAGGCTATCCGAAATGCCCTGAGCTCTCATGAAATGATCCTGGTCGGCGACGGCAAACCAACGGCCCACTGGGGCGCTACCGTGTGGAACAACGGCAAAGACGACATCACCCAAGACGAAATCGGCATGGCTACCTTGAAAAACCTCGGTCGCCGCGTGGCCGAGGTAGCCCTTGCCTGCCGAGGCAAATAACAAACTCCCGCCTTACCTTGGAAAAGATACAACCTTCCAAGAATTTAGCCTCCTGGAAGAAAACGTTGGCGTCGGGTGATTTCCTAAGGAAGGAGCTTTCCTTATGGAGCTGAAGCAGGCGTTGGCCGTGAGTTTGATTGCGGTGGTGGCGGCCAGTTTGGTGCTGTTGATCGCCCGGGCGTTGGACGTGCAGACCGCCTCCCGGCTGGAGCCGCAATTGGCTCAGATCGTTGAAGAACTCCAGACGGTGCGGAAACTCCTCTCTCAGGGTCGAGCTACTGCTGGTGGCGGGATTCCTACGCTGGCTAACCCACCGGCCTCCTCGAATGGTCAAACCAGTTCACCTGCCAGTTCAGGCGATTCGAGCGGTTTGCCAAGTGGCGGCCAAGAGACGTTGGTGGTATGGTATTTCCACGGCACAATGCGCTGCCCCACCTGCCAGGCCATCGAAGCCCTGGCCCATGAAATCGTGCAGAGCGATTTTGCCCAGGAATTGGCTTCGGGCCGAGTAGTCTGGAAGACAGCCAACTACGAAAAGCCTATGTACTCCGCCTTGGCAAAAAAACTGGATGTGCGGATGCCGGTCGTTGCCCTGGTTCGGATGCAAGACGGCCATCTGCTGGAAAGCAAAACCCTGGACGAAGTCTGGGGATTGGTCCAAGATAAATCCCAGTTCCGAGAGTTTCTCGTGAGAGAGATTCGGCAGATGCTGGCTGGTCGGAAGACCGATTCAGCGCCATCCACCCAGGCAGGGGAACCGGCCTCTGGAAAAACGGGACCGAACTCTGAGAAGAGATCGGCCAGCACCGGAGACTCGTCGTTGGCCCCCCGGCCGAACCTCCTTCGGCTCCACCCGCCAGAAGCTCCGCCTGAAAAATCGCCCGACAGCCTCCCGCCCGAAGTCCCGAACGTCCAACCCCAGTAACACGTTAGCCCAGGGGAGAAACTGCCTTTCCCCTCCGTCATTGGTATCTACATAACGGCTTTCTCCTCCAAGATGTTGTAGCCTCACCAAGCAGTTTACCCCAGATATTTTGGAACATCCAGATATTTTGGGAACATATGGTGGGACCGAAAGGATGTACAGATACCAACGCCCTTCTGGGCAGATGCCGGCTGAGCCGAAGGCAATGCCGCTCTCTTGGCGCGAGGGAGCCGGGGGATTTTCCCCCGCAGCCGGCTTGGCTGACGCCAAGCCACCCTCTCCCGCGGTGGGGAGAGGGTTCCAGAACGGAGGGCGGAAGGCAGAAGGGGGAACAAAGGAGCAGCACAAGGAGACCCGGATCCCTGGTTCCGGAGGGATGACAGGGAGGGGGGAGCAAAGGAGCTCGGGTCCCCGCTTGCGCAGGACCAACAGCATACAGGAGCAAAGAGAAGTCTAGATCCCTGCTTACGCAAGGATGACAAGGGGATGACAATCGGAAGCCGCTGGAGTTGGTATGGTCCGGGAGCACTGGGGCTGCCACGACCAGAAAAGATTTGCGGAAGCTCTGCAAAATCCTGAACAGATAGTGAACTATGGGAGCATTTGTTTCTGCTTGCAGTGGCTCGCTCTGGACAAACTGCTACTATATGTTGGGTTAGGGGGATGGGCAGCCAAAATGGTATAAAAGAACCTCTGCATAATTTAAGGGTGATATTTTTATACCTTTTCGGCTTCTCCTCACCTAACCCAACATATAGGGTGGCTATCCTTGCTAGCAGCCAATAGGCAGTAGCTATTCGGCCGGGAGGATGGCAGGGCCTAAGAATCAAAAGTTCATTAATCTCACTATGTGTTCAGGATTTTACGGAGGTTTGGCTTTTGAAAATCTCGACTTTTGTCATTTCTCCTAACTTGTTTTGTCGCTGAAAGTTATGGCTATCACCGTTTGTTCAGCCCATTGTCTAAGGCCAATAACTTTACTTTAAGGAGTGAGGACTTCCCCTTTCGGCAGGAGACAAAAGATGGCAAAAGCCGAGCTTAGAGGGGAGAAAGGAATTGTAGAGAAATTTGGGAACTTGGATTCGGTTGTTCGCCAGAGGGTTCTGGCAGACCATTGCCGAACAGGCGACTGCGGAGCTGAGGGTCTTGCAGATAGATTAAATGCCGACGGGCGATCCGACAATGGATTTGCATTCGGTTATCGTGGCATTGCTGGGAGAGGATTTCGGCGTGTTCGGCTAAAAAGGAGAGGCATTTGCCGTTATCCACGGACACCTCCACCATCAGTTCGACAAATCCTCGGCCTAGGGTTTCGCGTACTGCAGCGGTTAACCTCTCTAGCCCTTGGCCGGTCCGTGCGCTGATGGGAATGGCATGGGGGTAACGATTCAGCAGGCCGTCGAAGGCAGCGCGGTCGCGGACTACATCCATTTTATTGACGACCAGGATGGTGTCTTTGGTTTCGATGCCGATTTCTTCCAGCACGCGATAGGCGGCGGCTACTTGATGGGCGACGGCCGGGTTGCTGCCGTCGGCTACGTGCAACAGAAGATCTGCCTGTCGGGCTTCTTCCAAGGTGGCTTTGAAACTAGCGATCAGATGGTGGGGCAGATCCCGGATGAAGCCGACCGTATCGCTCAACAATACCGGCCCCCAACCGGGGATCTGCCAACGGCGGGTACGAGTGTCCAATGTGGCAAAAAGGATATCTTCCACATAGACATTAGCTCCGGTCAGGCGATTTAGCAGAGTGCTTTTGCCTGCGTTGGTATAGCCGACTAGGCTGACAGTAGGCAGTTCCGCCCGGGCGGCCACTTCCCGCTGCTTCCGTCGTTCGATCTGCCGAATGGCTTCTCGGAGGTCATGGATCCGTTTGTCCACCAAACGCCGGTCCACTTCCAGCTGTTTTTCGCCTGGCCCCCGTAGCCCAATTCCTTTGCGCAATCGGGACAAATGGGTCCACATCCGGCGAAGCCGAGGGCGAAGATACTCCAATTGGGCCAATTCCACGGCCAAGCGGGCTTCATAGGTTCTCGCACGACTTGCAAAAATGTCCAGCACTACTTCGGTCCGATCCAGCACCTTGACATCCAAGACCTTTTCTAGATTCCGCACTTGGGCGGGACTCAAGTCGTTGTCGAAGATGACGACCTCGGCTTTTTGTTGGCGAACCAGTTCCGCCAATTCCTGGAGTTTGCCTCGGCCGATGTAGGTACTGGCATCGGGGGCCTGCCGACGCTGAATCAGTCGGCCTACGACTACGGCGCCTGCTGCCTCGGCCAATCCCTCCAGCTCCTCTAAAGGATTTTCTTCCTGATGCCGAGCAGGCAACAATACCGCCACCAGGACTGCCGGTTCCCGAACGACAGTTCTACGTTCAATTTCGTACACTTTCGTGAACTACCTCCTCCTTTCTGAGTTGTGCCACTGGGTTTCCCAGAAAGACAAAAGACAAAAATTGTTCATATCCCTCCGGCCAAAAATCCATAATTTTAGGAAAAGACAGGACCCATTCTGCCAAGAACACAGTAGTATTTTTTCCTCCAAAAGATAACCTCCATTATCCCTGTCGGGCACAAACAAACAATCAGACTTGTTCCCGGCGAAGCGGGAATCCAGGGAGTTTTTCTTGTCTTCGGAGAGCGAGGATGTCGCTTGGCTGGGAGGATGATAGCTACTTGTCCATTCCGCCACACTGTTCCTCCAGAGGAAGCATTCTGTGGTTTGGCAGACTTGTGAATAGTTTTGGCTCATTCCCAGTGGGACTGCGATTCTAACTCACCGGCTAGGATGCGACAATAACTTTCATAACGTCGTTCATCTAACCGGCCATCGGCCACGGCGTTTTTCACCGCGCAGTCGGCTTCATGGGTATGGGTACAATCGGGGAACTTACATAAGTTGATGTAAGGCCGAAAATCTCTAAAAAAGTTCACCACTTCCGCTGGGGCCACATCCCAAAGCTCAAACTGTCGAATCCCCGGTGTATCCACCACATACCCCCCAAAACAAAGCGGAATTAACCGGGCAGTGGTCGTGGTATGCCGGCCCTTATGAGTATCGGGGCTGACCGGAGCGACCCGAAGCTGAAGCCGAGGATCCAACGCATTCAGCAAGGAAGATTTTCCTACCCCACTTTGGCCCGCCACCACACTCTGCCGATCCTTCAGCACCCGCCGCAACCGATCCAAACCCCAGCCCGTCTGAGCACTAAGCAAAAGCACCTGATAGCCCATCTGGCTGTAAAGCCCTACCAACGGTTGCAGTTGGGCCGGATCCACTAGGTCGATCTTATTGATGCAAATAACCGGACGGATCTGACCTTTTTCTGCGGCAATAAGCATTCGGTCGATTAGATTCGGTTTTAGGGGCGGTTCCGCGGCACTGCAAACCACAAGGACCTGTTCGACATTAGCCACGATGATTTGCTGTCGGCCCTGGATGGATCGGCTTAAGATGCCGCGGCGGGGTTCTACCCGTTCAATGACGCCCTCGGCGGTAGCCTCGTTGATAGGGCGAAACATCACCCGATCGCCAACAGCAATAATATGTCGCTGTTCGGTCTGAAGCGTCTTGAGGAGCCGACGGGTAGTGCATCGATACACCCTGCCGTCCTCATCTTGCACTTCACTCCATAGCCCATGCACACTCAAGACCCGCCCCGGCCGACAAACCCGCTCATCCACCTCCAACACGACCGGCAGAGTCGGATCCTCTATCTGCTCTGCATCCGCAGCAGCCCGAACCGTACGCCGACGGGTCAAATCCCCTTTACCCGTCAGACGCTCCTGCCGATCCACTAAGACCTCCTCTGCATCCTCCGAGGCATCTAAGAACCGGGTCCAATCTTTCGTCCGCGTACGTTCTGTCCGGTTTTTACGAAGTTCCGCTCGGGTGATCCGGTGTTTGCGCTCTTTTTTGGAGGCCATAACCACCATTACTGGTTGGAAACAAATCGGTTTTTTCTATAGCCCTGCCAACACTCCAAACGTTTTTCCCAGCCTAGTTTGTATTGTACCAATCCAGCCACTGCCATAAAAACTGCGACCGTGTCGGCCTAGAGGCTGTCTTGAGGGATTTTGCTGGTTTCCAATGCGTTTTGGCTCACTAGAGTTCCCCCTCCACAGTCCTTAAACAATAAGGATTTTGGAGATTTTAGGGAGTTTAGAGCCTCTAACAAAACGAAACTTCCCCAAAGAGGCGGAACATTTTATCCCTTATAATGAGCGAGAAAACCTCATTTTGTTAGAGACTCTGAGAAGGGAAAACTCCTTTCATCATCACTTCTCATCATAACCTCATAAGAACATGCTTTTCAGGACAGCCTTTAAGCTCGATTTTTGCCATTTTTCCTAAGTTAGTTTGACTCCAACAGTTACGACGAACCCCCTCTTTTTGTTCACACAATTTCCTAACTCCAATCATTTCAAGGAGTTAGAACTTCCCCTCTTCGGCAGGAGCCCGAAAATGGCAAAAGTCGCAATAAGGAAAAAACAGCTTTGTCACCGTCCGGAAAAAAACTAGCATTCCCGAAGCTCACGCTAGATGAAAGGGAGAAAAAGCTCTGTTGACCATCTTGTTTTCCCTGCACTGTATGCCTTGCTTTCCAACGGTAAGCCCCTCCATTCGGCAAAGAGGCTCTCCTACAAAACCTTTTAGAACCTCTGGGTCATTGGGGGGAGATATTTTTATATCGTTTGCTTCCCTCCCGGACTGACCCAATGTCTTGGGTTGCTAGCACTGTTAACACCCTACCTATAGTAGCTATTTAGATGGAAGTAAATAAAGCTTACCGAATCAAAAGCTCACAAAGTTGAATATATGTTCAGTACTATACAGAGGTTCCTTTTCTCATTTTGGCCTCGCCCAGTACGGGCCCAATATATTGGCTTGCTAACCCTGCTAGTACCTTCATATAGTAGGTGTTTGGATGGAAGCAACTAAAGCCTAATGGATCAAAAATTCATATAGCTCACTATATGTTCAGGTTTTTGCAGAGGTTCCCCTTTTCTGTAAATGAAAAGAAGTTTATTTTCTTCTAGCATCCGCCTTTAATCTAGGGTAGGTCATGGCGGCCCAAACCTATTGGAACAGCCCTCATCCCAATTTGAGGACAAACTCAAAAGCGGCAGAAAAACTATTTTCCAGGACAGCATGAACGGGTCTAGCCGCTTCTCAGTAACCAACCTGGTATTTTCGAGACTTCGGAAACACAGCACACCAATAAGACAGATCGAAAATCTCCCAACTACCAATCCCAGCAAGGCCTAGCTAGGTCTCTTCTGGTCTGCGGGTTGGCGGCAACTTCCACAAATTGGGCGGCGGTTCGGAGGGCAGTTCTTTAGTAATTTCGTACCGGCCGGGCTCCTCCTCCGGCTGCTTAGAAGCTGGCGGAGCTGGAACCTTCCAAGGTCGATCTTTCCGGGATACCAAACCAGCCCGTTCCAAAAGGGATTGCGATAGGATATTGGCTTCTGTCTCCTCCGGCGGTGGCGGACCAACCGCTCCTAAATCCACCGGTGAATACCTCAATTCATATCGGTGCTTGGCAATCGAGAGAATATCGCCGGGATCCACTCGCTTTTCGGTCACCCGAACCCCGTTGACCTTAGTACCATTACGACTGTTTAAATCCCGAACATACCAATATCCGCCAATAACTGTCAACTGGCAATGATGGGCCGATACATTGGCAAACCGAAGTACAATATCGCAGCTTTCTCGCCGTCCGACCAAAAGATTTTTCTTCAATAGGGGTATCGGATCACCACCGCCTAAGGGGATCAATTCACCGTACATGATATCCTCTCCTCTGGAGAAATATACGGGAACCTCCGCATAATTCGAAGCAGATATTTTTATACTATTTTGGTTCCTCCCACGTTCGACCCAATATATTGGGTTGCTAGCACGCTTGCACCCTACATATAGTAGGTATTTGGATGATGGCCGCTAAAGCCTAGCGAATCAAAAATTCATAAAGTTTACCAAAATGAGGTTTTTTTCTTTTTTTGGACGGCAAAATGCCCCTTCACTTTCGGGAGTTTCATTTTATTAAAAGCTCTTAGGCTTTGCGGATTCTTCGTTCGGCAAATTTCCTAAGGCTAATGTTTTCAAGAGGTTAGAACATCTAAAAACAATCCTGGAAAATGGCAAAACTGGAGTTTTTAGGAAAGGCTTCTATTTTTTCTTATTTTTTCTTATCCAGGTGGGCTCCCAACCTACCCCTGATAGGGAGCTGTCGGCTGGCTTGAATTAACTGTGTCAGCACTCGGGACGGCTACCTTCTTGGAAGGCCCCCTACTCCTTCTGTTTCCGTTCTATGAAGGCCCCTTTTTGGGAGGCTCCCAAAGGTAGTGAACACCGTGGAGGCAAACAAGTTATGCCTCTTTTTTGTAGTTTAAGACCCAGTGATGCTTTCGTCAACGAAAGAGCCACACTACTCTATCTTATCTATATTATTCAATTTTTCTATTCTATCTAAACTATTTATATTAGCTAATTTTGAATGAGACCGGCTAACCCACAAAAGCTGGTTTCCCCCAGAAGTTCCCAGTTCAGGCAATCATTTCTGAAGGAAATGCGAATTGAAGGAAAGCTAATGTTTCTGGTAGGAAGCTACGTGGGATTGGGAGATACCGAAGCTCATTTTTATCCTCTTTTTTTCCTCTTTTTCCTCTTCTAGGAGGAACCTCTGGATAATCCTGAACATATATGTTTTTTTGATTCGCTGCGTTTTTTAGCTGCCGCCATCCAATACCTAATTAGTAGGGGCTAGCAGTGCTAGCAATCCCTATATATTGGTGGGTTATAAGGGGAGGGCACCAAAATAGTGGAAAACCATCTCCTTTTTGAATTATGCAGAGATTCCTCCCTAATTTTTTATCCTGCCCGGTGCGTAACTGAATTCCATCTGCATTGCTCTAATGGGTAGTCTTATTGTCCCTTGAAAGAGGTATAATATATTGAGGTGCATCCGTTAAGGTAAGCACCATCCCCTTGGGGCCAGCAGTTTGGCTGCCCATCGGCTGGCCGGTGTGGCTGAACAAAGCATATTTGCCCTCAGGAAGGGGGAGCTGTCGTTCCTTAGGCTGGTGGGCTAGTGTCCAAGCCACCCATCGACTTTCCTTGCCCCGCTGAAATTGCAGGAGATAGTCTTCCTGGGAATCTAGGCAGATGGGCTGGGCCAATCGGAATCCCTTCAATTGGCTGCTCAGTGTTTTGGCAGCCCAGTAGGCCGGCTTTGGATCATAGACCGGCTGACGTCCCTGGAAATACCGGTGCCGAACTGTGCCGAAATGATGCTCAGGTTCATTTGGGTCGGGGCCGTCGTCGTGCCAATCATACCAGATGGAAAGGTGAACCTCCGACAGAAGATTGATCAAAAATTGTCGGGCCAGATATTTACCCTGTTTATCTTCGTTAAAGTTTTTCCAGACCGCGCTATATCCCCATTCGCCAGAAAGAATGGGGATTTTCTTCCCAGGTGGGGCATATTTGTTGATTAATGTACGCAGTTTGGTGTATTCTGGGCGGACGGTTTCCGGCGGCGATTGGCGATAAGGATGTACGGAGACAGCATCCCAATATTCTAGCAGCCCGCCTTGAAAGCAGGCTTCCAGAAACTTCATGTCGATCTGGGAGGTAGCAGGGCCGATATAAAGCTCTTTAGGAGCCACTTGCCGAATGGCTTTGCCTACTGCTTTGGCCAACAGGATGTAATGTTCTGGATTAGGTTTAGGTTTCCAAAACTGGGGGATATTAGGTTCATTGTACATTTCCCAGAGGATGCCTCGGCCTTGGTAGCGTTGTGTAGCGGCGGCGGCCCAGCGAGCCATGGCCTGCCTGCCTTCTTCCGTGTAAGGAGACAGGCCCTGATCGTAGAACCGATTATGATAGTCTAGAATCAGCAACGCTCGGAGTTGGTGCTTCTGAAGGACTTCCATGAGCCGATCGTAGGCCGAAAAGTCGTATTGTCCCTTTCGGGGCTCCGTAGCGGCCCAGCTTAGGTCCATTCGGATCCAGCGGAAACCAGCCTCGGCCAACATCTCTATTTCGCCCGGCCGAGGGTCGGTAAAGTGGATGTTTACTCCCAAACATTCAGGGATTACTGGTTCTGGCAACTCGACCGGTAGGCGTACCGGGGGCTGCTCCGCTGCGGGGCTGAGGAGGCCTGTTCCGGTGAAAAGAAAAATACTCATTAAAGTCAGTACCGATCGTTTTTTCATCGCTTCTGTTTTCCTCAGAGCAACAGAGTGTCCGGAGCATTCTAGTTCGACTTTTTTCATTTTTGGCCTTGCCTCGGAGGGGAGATGCTACCGCTTGTAGCTCTTGGGGGGTTAGGTAATTAGGTGAAATACAGGTGGGTGGCCGTAACGGCTGGAAAGAAAATCCGTTAGGAAAAAAATGGCAAAAGTCGAGCTGAGCTAACGGAAGAATCCATGGATTTTGATTCAGCTTTGTTTGGGCAAGTCGGGCGGGTTGAGGGAGCTTTAAAATTCGCGCAGAAGCTCATGGGCACCTTTGTGCATTTCGTACCAGAAGTCCAGAGCAGCTTCGGAACGGTTGGTCTGATATCGGTGGAGCCAGGCGTCCAGTTCCGGATGGTGTTCGCCTTCGATGTCTCGTTTGCGCTGCAGGAAGCTGAACACGAAGTCGATATTGCGTTCGGACTCCCAGTAGATCGAGGCATTTCGGCTATGGATTCGACTAGCCGTGATAGAAATTTGTTGGCAGTATTTCTCTTTTTTGCCATACAGGGCGCCGATGATTTCGGGGATCATGATTTCGGCCCATGCCCGGTGGAATCGGCACATGCCGGAGTTGTCCAGGATAAGTTCATTCATAAACTGTTGAGCATTTCGGCGACCTAATTCCCGTGGCGGGAGAAAGTCATATCCATAGTACATGAAGTATTTGCCCATAATCGCCATAGGAGCCAACACTCCGGGGGTCCAATATTGGTTGGGGACCATCCAACCGCGGCGGCCGAACCCAACATGAACAAAACAATCCAAGATAGCCTTGCCCCGTTCACGAGAAAGTTGGCGTGCTAAGCGGCGTGCGCCTTCGGCTAGTTGCAGGATGCCTCGTCGAGCCAGGATACTGTCGACTAGTTGGATGCCCAATTGGGCGTTGTGGGCGGAATCGCTTACGACATCGAACTGGTCCAAGTTCCAATGGGGCCGATCCTGCACTCCCAGTTCTTCTGGGCGCAGCAAGCCGGTGTCCAGACAATCCATCAGCCAAGCCAGCACGCCGCCGGCAGAGATGGCGTCGAAACCGGCCGTATCCACATGGTGAACTAGTTGTTCAGCGGCGCGTTGATCGAAAATGCCACACAGCGGCCCCAGTGCCTGGTAAGGCTCGTAGTCCTTTTTATATTTACCGTACTGTTTTTTGCAGACTGCCGGACAGGGTTCGCCGCAATCACATTGGCGTTTTGGTTGGATCGTTTCTTCGTTGAATTGCCGAAGATAATGTTCTACGACGAAACGTTGGTGGATCTGCCGGCGGCGGTCTTCCGAGTCGTAGATGCTGCGGTAGTTGCAGTAGAGGAGTCTTCCGCCCATGGTGGCAAAATTAACACCGAATGTGCCGCCGGTCTGAAATTTTGGGTCAAAGCGGTATTTTGTGGTTGCTTCGAAATCGACGGCCATGAGGCGTTTGTTATATTTGTCGGCGAACCATTGGTCGGCCACTTTGCGGTCGCGGAAATCTTCGTCGATGTGAGTACCGCCGAAGATGATGGCGGCCAGATTGTGATCGCGTAGCATTTTGGTTCCCATGCCGCCGCGGCCGGCCCAGGTTTCGGCGGAGGTGAGTTTCCCTTGGATGATCGGGGCTGAGGCGATGGCACCGAAGTCGGTGTTTTCGGCGGCCGGTCCTACAACCAATACCCGCGGATCGGTGCTATATCGGCCTCCGTAGCGCTGCAGAGCGGTTTGCATCATAGCATATACACCGCCTTGCTCCCAGACGGTATGAATATCCACGGCCGATAGTTCCACTTCCACATGGTCACCGCCGGCCCGATTCAGATACAAAATCGAGGGCTGAGCAGCTCGACCTACCAAAGCCAGCATATTCAGACCTAAATTGTCAAACACTAAAGCCGCCCCGCCCATGGTGGAAATATAAAACCCACCCCAACAGGGCGAAAAGCCGGTGATGATTAATCGGTTCGAGCCAGGCAAAATCGAACCAGCCAAAAGCCCTACCCCGATATTCAGCGAATTGAATCGACCGGCTAAATGCAAGCCCAGATCCACCGGTCCGAAGAACGGTTCGCCCACTGGAAACCGATCGATTCGGTAATAGCCTGTGCCCACATCCACAAACAGCACCCGCTGATGGGTATCCATGCAAAAACTCCTTCCAGCTCGAAAGCTGGGCAATATCTTAGACTAATGCAGGTAACCTGTCATCCCTGCGACAGCAGGACAGTTCCTCAATATACAGGCAGAATTTGGATTCCCGCTTTCCCAGGAACAAGCCTGCACTGCTGCTTGCCGGGAATCACAATCGAGGGTAACTTCTGGAGAAAAAATCTATACTTTTCTCTACTCGGCAGAAGCGGTACAAGTAAAAAGTATCTCTAATCGAGTTTTAGATTTCCGCTTGGGCGGGAATAAGATTATGGTTCGTCGGCCTGTTGGGTTTGGAGCGACTTTTCGATCTTGGCCCAAGTGTCTTTTAAGGTGACGGTGCGGTTAAAGACCAGCCGACCAGGCCGGCTGTCCGGATCCACGCAGAAATAGCCGAGTCTCTCAAATTGGAAACGCTCGCCGGGCTGAGCGGCTGCCAAACTCGGCTCCACCATGCAGCCGGTAAGCACCTGAAGCGAATTGGGGTTGATATAGTTGAGCCAATTTTCTTCTTCGGGAAGTTCGTCTGGGTAAGGAATGGTTAACAAATAATCATATAGGCGGACTTCGGCCGGCACGGCATGAGCGGCCGAAACCCAATGGATGGTGCCTTTGACCTTTCGGCCGTCGGGCGTATTGCCGCCTCGCGTTGCCGGATCATAAGTACATCGGAGCTCTACCACCTCACCGGTGGCTGCATCCTTAACGACCTCCCGGCAAGTGATCAGATAAGCCCAACGGAGCCGAACCTCCCGGCCAGGCGAAAGCCGATAATACTTCGGAGGCGGCACCAGCCGAAAATCGTCCTGCTCAATGTAAATGACCCGAGAAAAGGGCACTTTCCGAACACCCATAGCGGGGTCTTCCGGATTGTTGACCGCATCCAGGTATTCGACTTGGCCTTCCGGATAGTTTTCGATGACCACTCGGAGCGGCCGCAGAACAGCCATCACCCGCTGGGCACTTTTGTTCAGGTCCTGCCGCAAACAATGCTCCAAAAGTTGAATATCCACCACACTGTCCTGTTTGGCCACTCCGATGGTTCGGCAAAACAACCAAATGGCCTCCGGCGTATAGCCCCGGCGGCGCAAAGCCCGGATGGTAGGCATCCGTGGATCATCCCAGCCGCTGACCAACTTCTCCCGCACCAACTGAAGCAGTTTCCGCTTGCTGAGGACCGTATAGGTAAGGTTCAACCGGGCAAACTCAATCTGGCGAGGATGATAAATGCCCAACTGCTCCAAAAACCAATCGTAAAGCGGCCGATGGTTTTCAAACTCCAGCGTACAGATGGAGTGGGTAATACCTTCGATGGAATCGGACTGTCCGTGGGCCCAGTCGTATGTCGGATAAATGCACCACTTATCCCCCACATGCGGATGGGGAACATGAAGGATCCGGTACATGACCGGATCGCGCATGTTCAGATTAGGATGCGCCATGTCGATCTTGGCCCGCAACGTGCGAGAGCCATCAGGAAACTCTCCGGCCCGCATCCGGGCGAATAGGTCCAGATTTTCCTCCACACTTCGATCCCGATAGGGGCTATTTCGGCCCGGCTGGGTCAGCGTACCCCGATACTCCCGGATCTCGTCTGCCGACAGATCGCACACATAGGCTTTGCCCATTTTGATCAGTTGCACAGCCCACTGGTAAAGCTGCTCGAAATAATCCGAAGCATAAAATTCCCGGTCTTCCCAATCGGCACCTAACCAACGTACATCTTCCCGAATGGCGTCGATATATTCCTGGGATTCTTTGACCGGGTTAGTATCGTCGTACCGGAGGTTAAATTTGCCGCCAAACTCCTTGGCGATGCTGTAGTTCAGAATAATCGCTTTGGCATGGCCGATATGTAAGTACCCGTTCGGTTCTGGCGGAAACCGAGTATGGACCCGCCCGCCGAATCGGCCAGTGCGAAGATCCTCCATAATGATTTCTCGAATAAAATCGGTAGGTTCGGTTGGTTTGGCCATGGCAGAATACACCTCATCGCTCCAAGCAAAGGAGGGACAAACGTTTGCCTATTATATCCCAATCGGTTCCGTTGGGAGAGAGGAACTTCAGGCAAAATGGGAAAATCTTTGGGGTAAGAAAGATAATATCAGCCAGGCAAAGGAAGAATTCTTTCCAAGCAAGCAAAACAAGGCAAGATTGCCCGTAGTCAGTCAACCCAGTCCGCTCAAGGAGCCATGTACCCTTTCAACCGAAATGGAGTGAGCTTAGGAACCTCTACCTCTTTCAAAGGAGATATTTTTATACCATTTTGGCTTTTATCCCCTCTGACCCAATATATAGGGTTGTTAGCATTGCTAGTACCCAATACATAGTAGGTATTCGGGAAGGAGAACCCAATGCCTATAGAATCCAAAGTTCATAAAGTTCACTATATGTTCAGTATTTTGCGGAGGTTCCCTTATTTTTCTCCTCTTCCCTGGCGGGAGAAGGTAGGCTGAGGGCGAAATGAGGCGGTCAACCGGCTTTTTTGCTCCCTCCCCCGGCTTCGCCTTCGGCTCGGCCGACCTCTCCCACGGTGGCAGAGGGTGGGGTTTCACTCGGCTGAAGGGATACAGAAGTATTTCCATCGGCCTTTTATGCCGATTTTTCAAGAAATGCTTAGCAGAGTGGGGGGGTTAAAGACTTCTAGCCCCTTGGCCGATAGACTGTTCTACGGCTGTGGGTCTCCGGACAGCGTGCTTTAGTAGTGCGATGTTCGGTCAGCCTGTGGGAGGGTTTCCGATACGGCGAGCGGAAACCCTCCTTTTTTCATTTGGCATTTGGGTTGTCTGAGCGGTGCCGTTTGCCCAACCGATACTTTCGGGTTCCCGGCACCGAGTCCTAATCCACCCGAAGGGTAAGTGCCTCCTCAGTTCCGGGGAGAAGCTAGCCAAAACATATTCACGCCAATCCAGACACCCGTTCGGAAATGCCGGGTGGGGGATTGAAAAAATTGTGCTTTCCGAAAAGTTCCTCTTTAGGGGGGACTTGCTCTTTGGGAGCAGCTGGCTTCAGTGGCTCCCAGCCAAGCCCTTTGGGATGCCTAGCAGCCTAACCTGTGGAAAGGCCATAAGCCATTTTGGAAAGGTCTTCAGCCCGGGGTTGAATGGGATATGGTCTCCAGGGATGCTCAAACCTATTTGGGCTAGCTACCGCTAAAAAAAGGGAAAAACACCAAAAGGCGGAACCTTTCCTATTCCTAGCAGAGGCGTTCCTCCTAATGGAGAATCCCTACCTCCCCTTGGTTCCCCAGTATATCCTTCTCCCCTTAGCTCATTGGGTATCTCCAGGAGTGGTTTTCTCTACCCAAGATGTGGGGGGGTGCCAGCCGAATCTCCCACCCATTGCCTCTGGGGAAGATGTATGGAGGCCAAGGGGGTTTACCTGGAGGTAGGGCTCGGTTCTGGTTTGGCCAAGGGCTTTTGGCCTAAGCAACGGGCAATTTGTCGAACTGCCTGCCGGAGGCGCTGTTCGTTTTCAATCAGGGCCAATCGGAGATAGCCTTCTCCGGCAGCGCCGAAGCCGCCCCCGGGACTGACGGCTACGTCAGCCTCTTTGAGCAATTTCATGGCAAAGTCGATCGAAGACATTTGGCTGGCCCACGGTTCGGGTATCTTGGCCCAGACGAACATAGTGGCTTTAGGTCGAGTGATAGGCCAGCCAAGTCGTTCTAGACCCTCGCAGAGCACATCTCGCCGCGATTGATAAATCCGAGCCTGCTCTTCCACCGCAGCTTCGGTGTGGCGAAGAGCTATGATGGCCGCTATCTGGATGGGCCGGAACATCCCATAATCGTAGTAACTCTTAATGGTGGCTAAGGCCCGCACCATCTCTGCATTGCCGGCACAAAAGCCCACCCGCCAACCGGCCATATTGTAGCCTTTGCTCATGGTCGTGAATTCCACGCCCACATCCATGGCCCCTGGAGCCGCCAAAAAGCTCGGCGCCCGATACCCATCAAACGTTATATCTGCATAGGCTAAGTCACTAATGACCATAAACCCGTAGCGGCGAGCAAGTCGAACCAGGTCCACATAAAAGTCCCCTTCTACCACGGTGGTAGTCGGATTGTGCGGAAAGTTGACAATGACCAGCTTGGGCGTCGGATACAGATGTTGGCAGGTATAGGCCACATTGCGCAGGAAATTTTCCGGGTTACTGACTTCCAGGAGGATGGCATTGGCGGCAGCTAACATCACCCCGTATAAATGCGGGGGATACGACGGTGCAGGCACAATAGCGGTATCGCCCGGCCCTAACAGGGCCAAACACATATGGCTGAAACCCTCCTTGGAACCCAAACACACCAGGATTTCCCGTTCTGGGTCTAGTCGGACGCCATGTTGACGGAAATATTTGCCGGCCACCTCCCGTCGGAGGTTTAGAAGCCCCCAAGCAGGGGCATAACCGTGGTTATCTGGATTCCGTGCTGCCTCGGCCAATTTCTCCACCACCATCGGATGAGGTGGATCCGAGGGGTTGCCCATGCCCAGATCAATCACATCATCCCCAGCCCGCCGTTTTTGATAGAGCAATTTGTTAATCTGGGCAAAAAGATAGGCCGGAAGCCGGTTCACCCGGTCGGCTACCCGAATAGAAAACGGCTGATCCCAGATCGGCGGACTCTCTGGTTCTCGCGGTGTGTCCATCCCACAAATCCAACCTAACGGGCCATCTCCCCCACTATTGAGTCCAATTGAGTCCTATGGAAATCCCCACTAGAGGGAAATACTCCAAAACTCCTTTATCCCACCAGATACGGCTGGCTGTTATATTGGCGTTGAAGCGTTCGAACTTCACTTTAGGCAAATCCCAAAAGCTAGTTGAACAACGCAGAAGGGATAAAATAGGCGATCTAGCTAAGAGATTCTTTGAAACAAAGCACTTTTTGTTCTTGGAAGTGATTCTTTCCTAAATGCTACAATTTCTTCCTTACAAAGGAACAAGTAGCTTCTCTAGAAAGGTTGGGTATTCCCTTATCTGGGGGCAAGCATTTGCTGCCGTTGGGATTGGAAATACCTCCCAAAATGTGTATAACAGCGAGCCAGATACGGGGATGTGGCCCCAATTGGACTGCCTCCCAGTGAGTGTTTTGGAGCCTGGAGCATTTAGAAGTGTCGGAGGCCTATCCCCCAAACTGGTGGATTCTATAGATTAGGCCCTAAAATTGCAATTATATAATCTCTCCCCATGTCCGGAAAAGGCGAATTCCTCTTGCCCCTTTTGGGAAAAAGCAGGGGGGTTCCGGGGCTTTTTGCCGCTTTCCTTCGGATTGAAGAGTTACCTTTGTTTGTCTGCTGAAATTCCTGGTTTTTGATCCTACCCGATCAATGGCCATCACTTCGAACTCGCTGTTATAAACAAGTTAGAGGTCAGGTGCTCGGACATCACTTTAGGAAAAGGCCGAAAGTTTGTGGAAGGAAATTGAATGGCTAAAACAGGCAATATAGGCACAATGGTTTCTAGAACCAAACACTTCCCGATCTTCCAAAGGATCTTTCCCTAATGGTGCCATTTCTCCAAAGGAACGGTGGGCTTCTTTTTGGAAGTTTGTTATACCCCTAGGTGAGGCAATCGTTTTGGCCATTGTGGGAGAGGAAATCCATCACACAAGAGCGAGCCTCTTCGGAAGGGCCAACTCCTTGGTTCCTCGTCGATAGGGATGATCCAGAAGCTCTTGAGGGAGAGCGGGAGGTGTTTTTTGGATGGTGCTTGCCCTCTTCTTGGGAGAAATGGCTTAGCTGTTTGCTCTTTAAGCGGTTGCACCAACTAGCTGGCAGGCGTATTTCATCCCATCCACGGCGGTTTTGCCGTAAAAGTCGCATCCGGTATTCTGCTTTAGCAGTTCACTGGCGGCTGCGCCGCCAAGCATGATTTTGACCTGGTCCCGAAGCCCAGCAGCCCGAAGGGCTTCTACCGTTTTGCTAACTGAGGGAAAACAGGTCGTCAGCAGGATGCTCATGCCGACCACATGCGGCTGATGTTGCCGAACGGCTTCGACGAACTTTTCCGGCGGCACATCCACCCCTAAATCCACCACTTCAAAGCCTACCCCCCGGAGCATCATTACGACAATGTCTTTGCCGATGTCGTGCACATCGTGCTGCACTGTGCCAATGACGGCTTTGCCAACCGGCGGACCAAGCTGCTGCTGGCTCAGATGGGGCCCTAGTTCTGCCAGGATCTCTTTCATGATCATGCCGCCAAACATCAGCTCCGGGAGGAAACACTCCCCTTGGGCAAACCGATCGCCCAGCAGGGTCATACCCCGGTTACACTCGGCCACAATCACCGGAGCCGGGATCCCGGCTGCCAGTTGATCCCGTACCATCTGCAAGGCCACATCCCGCTGGCAATTGGCCAACGCTTCCGCCAAACTCCTCGTACTGCTCATGAAAAATGTTCTCCTTACTCTAAGGGGAGTGGATTCGGCCCATCTTTATCTGGTATTCCCGTGTAAGCGGAAATCTAGGTTTCTATGGGCAGAGGCCAGGGGGGTGCTTCGCCAGGTTTTTTCAGGTTCCTTGCTTAGGCGGGGATGACATTCTGAAAATGTGCCTCCCCTGGGCTGACTTATTACCCGGAACCTCAGCCTCGATTAGAACGATAGGAGCACTTGCCAAATGTACGTATATCCCATGGCGTCGCACTGTTCCCAGATACGTCGGATCAATTGCTCATCGCCAGTGAACTTTTCGGGAAATTCTCTACGTTTTTCTTGCCACGGGATGACCACCCCGGGCGGTCGAATTCGGCAACCGGGCTGATCCACCGGCTCTACCGGTTGCCAAGGCATGCTCGGCGCCGGAGCAATCTCCACAAACTCTGGGTTCTCATAAACCCCGTATTGCCGAGTAAAATCCGTCATAGCGCGGACGTTTTCGGTTTTCGGTTCGTTTTGCATGATGGCCGAGGCGTCCATGATGTAGCCTCCGTCCCGGCCCAAAAGGTCGATCAGCTTTTTGCAGTATGCTTTTACCTCTTCCGGAGTGCCGAAGGCAAGCAGCTCATTGGGCAGACCACCGGACAGGCAAAACTTTTCGCCCAGCTTTTCTTTACATAGTTCCGGGCTGCTACGGTCGATATGGAAGATGATGCTTCGTTCGGGAAGCTCGGCAAAATAATCCAGATTGCCGTCCCAATCGCCCTCGGCGTAATAAAGCGTCTGGATCCCATCTTGCCAAAGCTGTTCGGTAATCCATTTCAGCGTAGGCCAATAGAACTTTTCAAATTGTTGGCGGGACAAAAACGGCACACAACCCCGATGCATCCAGAGGCCGACCGGTAGGTTGCGCTGGGGATCGGCTCCGCTGCGAGCCACATACAATAGATGCGGAGCCAACGCCTCGCAGGCAGCCTCCACCTTCTGGGGCCGAAGGAATAAGTCCGTGCACATCCCTTTATAACCTCGAAGTTTATCGGCCAAAATATCCAACGGCGCTTTCAAGATGCCCGAAAGTGCCGGCACGGTGCCCGATTCCCGGCGAAGCAGCTCATTTTGCTTTTCAAAGCTCAAAAAGTATAGCAGCATGTTCATGCCGCCTTTAAGAAACGACATATTATTTCGGAAGGTGTTCGGCCGGCCTAAGGGGACCACATCGGCAGCTACTCTGGGCAGCCAAACATTCATCAGGTACCCGGTGGGATCTTCGATCAATAGATCATATTCGTCCGGACGCATCCACGCCTCGGCTTCTGGCGGTTCCAGGTATTGGAAGCCGGTATCCGGGGGCAGTTCGACGCCAGGTGTGGCATAGTAGCGCAGTCCAATGGCCTGCACCAGGCCGGCCCAGCCATAAACCATGTTCGGCACCACCGCATCCCAATCAAAATCAGCCGCACACCGACGGGCAGCAGCAAATGCCTTCCAAAAATCCTGTGTTACCTCCTGCACCGTGTAACCGGCATACAAGGCGGTAAACTCGGCTACAAAGGGGCGGATCGGCACTTTGTCGGGTTTGCCTTTGCGCATAGCGGTTACATACCGGCGCAGACGCTCTTGATACCGCTGCTCCATGTCCATCGACACCCTTTGGCTACCACTACTCATGGAAAACACCCTTCCGGAAGCCTAGACTCAAAACCGGCAAAAACTTTCCCAAAATTGTAACATTTCCCACTTCAAACGGAATCGCCCCTTAGAGGCTGTCTGAAAAGGATTTTTGGCTCCCTCGGTTACCAAGTTGTTTCCTCCACTAGCAGGGCTACAGCCAGGGATTGGACACCTTACTTACCCAAAGTCTTCGCCGGCTAGTGGAATAGGGAAGACTAGCTTATCCCTTTTCAGACACCCTCTTAGACGCTATCGCCCAGCTTCTTGCGAGTCTTCCTATGGGTCAGCATGCAGGGGGGCAGAGCATTTCCGGCTATAGGCAATAATGTTAGGGAATCTATGCAGAATCTAAGATATATTTTTACACTATTTTGGTGCCCTCCTCCTAACCCAATAAATAGGGTTGTGGCACTGCTAGTAGCCTAGATATAGTAGGTGTTTGGATACGCGCAGATCACGCCTAGCGAATCAGAAGTTCATGAAGTTCACTATATGTTTAGGATTATGCAAAGGTTCCCGAAGGTTTTTCACAGCCTAACTTTTTGAAATAAAAATAAAAGAAGTTCCAAAAATGGGCCAAACTCGAGTGTAGGGGGAGACCCCAAAATAGTACCAAAAGGTGTATTTAATCCCCACTTAAATGGGATACCGGTTAGAAGTTCCGTTTGCCCTTTTGCCTAGAAAAACTTATGGTTGTTAGGAAGAGGGGGGACTCAGGAACCCATGGGGAGGGCTGATTGCTTGGGCGAAGATCCCTTGTGCCCTAACCGACGGGGGGATTTTCGGCACCCATCAGTTAGGGTAAGTTAGGTTAGGTTGCTCATGTATAAGGTAGTGAATATGTCGATGTCCACCAGCCGGAGGGCGCCAGCACTGATTGAGATTAAACATAAAACGACCGGAGAATTGCTTTATTTAGTCGAAGCCCGGAATTTAATGGGGATCGATTTGAGGGGTGCGGTGTTAGTAGGGGCGAATCTAAGTCGGCAAAATCTCTCCCGAGCCAATCTGGAAGGAGCCGACCTCCAAGAGGCCGACATGAGTTTCTCGATGCTTTATAATACTCGACTGGTTCGGGCTAAACTCTGCCGGGCACATCTGCAGGGTGCTTCGTTTCATTCCTCCGATCTGACCGAAGCCGATCTGACGGAAGCCAATTTGTATCATACTAACTTGGTTCTGTGCGATTTAACCAGGGCTGTCCTGAGAGGCGCCAAATTCTGGGGCGCCGATCTGACCGGCGCTGTGCTTACCGAAGCCAATCTCCAAGGGGCCACCTTTGATGCAGAAACCGTTTGGCCCGCTGACTTTGATCCACTCCGCCATGGAGCAACCCCACTGCCCGGATAAATCCCGCCTTTTGTCAGTTTGGCCTTGTCCTACAAGAAGATACACTGCTTGTCCTACTGAGCTCGACTTTTGTCATTCGAAGCCTCCCCGGGGATGGAGAATGCTCTAAGCTCGACTTTTGCCATTTTTCCTAACTCTTTTTTTTCCAGTAGTTACGACGAGACCTCCTTTGCTCACATCCTAACTCCAATAGTTACAAGCAGATCGAGTTTTCCCCTTCCGGGAGAAGGCCTAAAATGGGAAAAGTCGAGCTAAGGGATTTCGAAGATTTTTAAGGAATATGGGAACCCTCCTTCCTATGGGTGGAATGGTAGTGGAGTCAGGAAGTCTCTATTTTGGCGAGGGTCTTTATAGGAGGAGCAGTAGTACATGGTGTGGTTCCAGTCTCTACCGGTGATGGTGCAAGCCCTTTTGGCCACGCTGTTTACTTGGGCGGTAACGGCGGCGGGGGCGGGCTTGGTCTTTTTTACCCGGCGGTTTAACCAGAAGCTGATGGATGGCATGTTGGGCATGGCCGCCGGCGTGATGATTGCCGCTAGTTATTGGTCGCTTTTAGCCCCGGCTATTGAAATGTCGAACGGCGATTGGAAGCCTGCCACCATCGGCTTTCTGTTGGGCGGCTTTGTGCTGTATGGGATCGATAAAATCCTGCCCCACCTGCATCTGGGAAAAGAATTGGGCGAAGCGGAGGGCATACCCACCCACTGGCAGCGAGCGATTTTGCTGGTGTTGGCCGTCACCTTGCATAATATTCCCGAAGGGTTAGCTGTTGGGGTGGCCTTTGGCGCGGCAGGCCAAACCGCTGATCCAGAAACTGCCCGTCGGTTATTCTTTGGGGCTGTGGGGCTGGCCATTGGCATCGGACTGCAGAACTTCCCCGAAGGCCTGGCCGTTGCCATGCCGCTGCGACGGGAAGGCATAGCTCGGCTAAACGCCTTTTGGTATGGGCAACTGTCCGGCCTAGTAGAACCTCTGGCAGGGATGCTCGGTGCTTGGGCCGTGATGACTGTGAGTGCCCTCTTACCCTACGCTCTGGCCTTTGCCGCCGGCGCCATGTTGTTTGTGGTGGTCGAAGAGCTGATTCCGGAATCGCAGCGCAACGGCTACAGCGACTTTGCCACCGGCGGCGCCCTGCTCGGATTTACCATCATGATGATTCTTGACGTGGCACTGGGGTGAAAACACTATCCCCCTTTGCCCGGGAAAAATGCCCTCGGTTGTTATTCCTGCGCAATCAGAATCCAACCCCCCCTCTATAATGCCAACAACAAAGAAACCTCTGGAACATCCTGAACATATAGTAACTTCCTGTACCTCTGCTTCGGAAAGATTGGGTTGCTCCCATCCAAACATCTCTGTAGGCTGCTAGCAACCGAATATGTCGGAAAAGAGGCGGAGGCACCAAAATGATCTAAGGAACCTCTGCAACATGCTAAAAATATATAGTGGACGTTAGGAACTTTAGATTCTATAGCCGCGGGGTTCTCCTACCCAATGCCTATTATTGGTTGGCTACTAGCCACGCTAGCAACCTTATATCTTGGGTCAGACGGGCCTAGAGCCATCATGGTGTAAAAATATCTCCTTTGAATGAAGCAGAAGTTACGTAAAGATATCTGTTTTGGAATTGGGGCCAGGTTCTAAACTCGGCGTGGGAACCTCTGCGCAATTTGAAAACGAATATTTTTATATCATTTTCGCCTGTCCTCCCTCTAACACAACATATCGGAGTGCTAGCGTTGCGAGCACGCAATAGATAGTAAGTATCCCGGCAAGACAACCGAACAACTGGATAATTAGAAGTCCACAAAGTTCACTATATGTTCAGGATTTGGCAGAGGTTGCCTTAATTTTTTAAGGAATGTCGAGCAGCTGGCTGGTCCGGCACAGCTCATAGGAAGCTGCCAAAATTCCAATTTCAGGACAGCCTCTAAGCTCGACTTTTGCCATTTTTCTTGTTCTCTTGACTGCTATTGTCTCCAAGGAGAGACGACGAAACCTCTTTTTGCCCCCCTAATTT
The DNA here is from genome assembly GCA_025062105.1 of Thermoguttaceae bacterium. Lineage (GTDB taxonomy): Bacteria > Planctomycetota > Planctomycetia > Pirellulales > Thermoguttaceae > JANXAQ01. Next base: position 21,828 of record JANXAQ010000049.1, on the reverse strand, counting down.
CCTAACGCTGATAGTTACAAACAGTTAGAAGATTGCTCTCCAGCAGGAGGCCCAGCATGGTAAAAGTCGAGCTAAGAAATTGGATGTACAAAGCAAAGCTCTACGTAACTGTCGAGAGCAAAAGAGTTAGGGCCAATGAAAAAAAGCGGAACCTCGGGAACAGCGCAGAGAGCGTGCAGATCATTTATTGCTGGATCGGTCAGGATGGATGGAACCCTGGTTTTCTGGCCAGCATAGCCAAGGCTAGGATTTGATCTTCAGGTTGGCCAGCCAGACACGGTAAAGATCGTCCCGGCGAAGCGGCGTGGCAAGGCCTTCCGGCGTCCGACAGGCGACGATGATCCAGTGGTTGCCTTCCTGCAGGAGGAAAATATCCATCAGGCCGGTCTGCTTTTGAACAGGGCCTTCTTTGGCGGCCGGATCCAGGGGCACCCAATCCAGATCCGCTAATAGCACCTGACAGCGGAGCCAGGTACGCTGTTGGGCGTCCGTGAAATCGCGCCATTCGACCTTGGCATCCGGCCATTCCTGATGAATCCGCTCCCGAATTCGTTCCCGGAGATTTTGAGATTTTTCCACTAGGCCCAAATAGAAGTAATAGGGCATTTTCTGGCTGCCCTGGTCCAGATGGGCTTCCCAGGTGCGCAGGAGTCCCGGCAGCGGAAACGGCGGCGTGCGCCGGGCCAGATGCTCCGGGCCGCCGGTAGGCGATAGCTCGGTAACAAACGCTTTGAGCAACCGAAGTTCCAGATTGGAAATTTCGATTGGGTCGGTGAGTTCGGCTTGTCCCGGTACACCGCGGCGAAGCTGCTCCAAACGTTTCTGCATCCGCTGGCGATAGGCGCCGGTGCCGCACCCACTCGCCAAAATACTCACCAACCCTAGCCAGACACCTAGTTTGCAAAACACCAGTTGCCGGTTCATCACTGTTGAACTTTCGTTTAGTTTAACGTTTCTTCCGGGTTGCTTCGCACAGAAGGAAAAATCCCCTCTTGAATATTATGGGAAAGTAGGGCCGTCGAAGACATCCGTCAGCATCTCAGATCGTTAGGGTTTGGGCACATCGAACTCTAGGGTTTTGCTTCGGTCGGTAGGCTCGATTTTCAATTTGATAGGAGTGGTTTTGGGGTCTCGGTACTTTTCCGGCACATAGCTTTTGCCGGGCGAACCACGGGGATTTTGCAGATCGCCCATACTGGGCATTTCCTGCCAGCATTCGACGGTAACCGCATATTCGCCGGGGGCCAGACCGGGCGTCTGCTGGGAGACGACGGTAAATCGGCCATCCGGTCCAAATTGGGCAGAGGCTGGATGCAACGTTTTACCCGGTGGAGCAGCAATAGGCCGAAAATCCAGCCGACCTTCCTTCGGCCATTGGCCGCCGCCGTACGTCACCCGGCCGGAAACCGGCACCGTCTCCAACCTCTGGCCACCACAGCCTGCCAATCCCCATCCCAGTAGCATCCCTAAAATCAGCCCATAAACCACCTGATTGCGAGCCCACCTTGCCTTAACTACTGCCTTACCTGACCGATTACCCCTTCTCATCTGCACCGAAAGCATCCGCCGATCTCCTCCGATACAAAGCTAACTAGACTACCCTTCTCAGCTTTCCAAGATCCATCCGCCCTGGAGGGCTAGCATACTCGAAATATGTGGGAAACTCAAGGGTTGGAGCCTGAAGGACCTCCGTCCACAGCCCGTTAAAGAAACCGAGGCGTTCTTGGAGGCAAGATTATGGTTAGAGTTGGCGGCATCTGTTGAAAGGTCCTCCGCACCCTTAGAAGTCTTTCGCCATCCTGCCCGCGCCATCCTGCCCAGTTTTGCTCCCCTTTTGGTTAGTTTAGACCTCCGAGCGGAAAAGCTTTCAACAGAGTCAGTTGGCGCAGAAGATCTCCTCGTGCTGAAATACCTGAGACTAAAAGAGAAACATTGCTCTAGCAGCGGAGCCGCTGTAGTCCGCAGGGGAAAGTCCCATGGAAAATATTCCGGCTTTGGGAACCCTTGGACGCCTAAGAGAGTTTTGCAGGTTGGAAGCGGCGCCAACCAAGCCAACCAGCACCGGCTAGTAGCATCAGGAGCCAGGAGCTTGGCTCCGGCACTCCGAAGATCAGATACGTTCGCCCTGAAGCCCCGCTTAAGACCATGCGCATGCCGTCCGGGCTGACGTCAAAGCCCCAGTACTGCGAGCTGCTCTGTCCGGGAAAAAGACTATCAATGAGCGACTTGCTGTAGGTATAAACCAGCGGCCCCAAAGTAGTAGCATCCAGCATTTTATAGACCTGAATGCCGTTATCCGTAGTCTGGACATAAAGATAGCCCCCTGCTTCCACCACCGTCCAAACCCCAAAAGAACCACTGCCACTAAGCTGGCCCGCTCCGCCCAATTCCGTAGAAACTCCAGTGGCTAGATTAATGGCATAGAACTTAGGATTGTTATTTACACCCGCATCACCATAATAAGCATAGCCGGTATAGGTCTTGCCGACCCGAACATTGCGAATCCGGGTCGAAACCGGCGTGGTAACATAGCCGTTGGCATTCCAAGTAGTATTAACGGAAGCCGTAAAAGAACCACCACTGAACGGATCCCCTGTAACATTAATATCGATCAAATACAGATTCTTCCGGGTGGTGTCCGGCAGATAACTGGCGGCAATAATCGTATCCGCATCGACCCAGTCGAAGGAATTATGGCTGACATTGAAAGGCGAAAGAGTGCTCACTCGTTGGGTATAATTGTTGATATTGTAAAGATAAAGAGAGCGAGTATCCGTCGCCCCATCGGCAGCTAAGAGATAACTGGGCGTAGCCCCTGGAAACGGTGCATTCATCCGGTGCTCTGGAGCGCCGAATGATCTTTCTTGCACCGCTGTGGTGCTGCCCCACCGGTAGCGGGCAATCGACTGGCTACCGCTATTGATCTGGCTGGCATAGATATAATCGCCGAAAAGCCGGGCATTATAGGTGGAGTTCAGATTCTGCGAAAACTGATAGACTCCCCCATTTTGCAATTGGTGGGGCATCAGGGGGTCGGCAAAAGCAGCTCCCTGGAGGAATTCCAACAACCAAACACCAGCCTATTAGTAGATAAGATAACCGCATAATCACGTTCCTCCGGCCCCTGGCAATGCCCTCGAACAAATAGCTCTTCCTCACCGGTGGAACATTCTTTCCTTGAACAGCCAACTTTCAGTCTAATTCCTTCCTAATGGATGTCAATGATGTTGTGAAAAAATTTCAGTAACCCGTCTGTCCAATGGAGCGGTGGCATCTTTCTTCCCTCTCCCGGCTGTTGAGAGACTTAAGGGGAGAGAACCAACCCCCAAGCACGGAAGCGGAAGAGCCGAACGCAGAGGAGGAATCTCTACACAATACTGAACATATAAATAGTTACTCTAATTTTTGCTTGGTAGGCTTTATTTCGACTTTTGCCATTTTAGGCTTTCTGTCGGAAGGGGAAAACTCTAAGTCCTTGTAAATATTGGACTTAGGAAATTGCGTGGACAAAAGGAGGTCTCGTCGTAACTGCTGGAAACAAAAGGATTTAGGAAAAATGGCAAAAGCCGAGTTTAGTTGTACCCATCCAAATACCTACTAGTAGAGTGCTAGCAGTGTTTGTAACCCAATATATTGGGGCAGTCGCGGAGGAACCAAATGGGATAAACGATCTTCCTCCAATTATGCATCAGTTCTCCATTCCATTTGTACTTTCTCAAAACTTCCTCTTTATGGGGGTGGGAGGTGGGATAAAACCGTTCCGGTTAGGCTGTTGCTGCACCGGCTCCCAGCCAGTGCTTTCTGATGCCTACCAGCCTAAGCTGTTGAAAGGGCATAGGTTGGAGGAGCAATTTTGGTGCACTGCTCGGCTTGGGGCGTAAGAAGTTGGAAATGGGCTTTGGGGATGGCTGGGCCAATTGGCTTCGGTCCATAGCTTCCCCCTGGAGAGGAATTTTTCAGAAAGTCCAGCATTCCATTTGGTCGCCATAGAATCCTTAAAACCTAACTCCTTGAAAGAAAAGAAGTTAGCAAACATGGCAAACGTTAAGTTTAAACGGGGCCATTCTTTCTCATGGCAGAGACCATAGGAGTCATCTCCAAGAAAAGGGGCCAAAAAGTCCGTTTCGGGGGACAAGCGGAGAAAAATGGCTTTTTTCGGTTGGTATGTCTTTTGGGGCTGTTCCCGGCTCGGAGCCACCCAGGCAGGCAATTGCCCTTGCCTTGGGGGTCGAGTTTAGAGGATAATACTAGGCTCTATTTTTTGATAAGATAGACAATCTAGGCAAAATAGATATTTGGATTACGCAGGATGAACACCTATTTCCGATGGTTTTTGATTGCGCTGGCAGGTATCGGGATTTGCCCTAGTTGGTGCTGGGGCCAACCTCCGCCTGGCCACCCCTCTTCGGAGCCAAAACAGGAAAGCATCCTTCCCCCTGATGGGGGAAAACTTCCTGGGAAACCTCTCTATGCCAGTCCTTGGAGGGCAACCCTGCAGGATGCTCCCTCTTCTGGAGGAAGCCCTAGCTGGGCGGGCCAAAATCTGGGGAACCCCGCCCCCCCTCTACCAACCTTCCCCCCGGAAGCACCAGAACCTCTTAAGCCATTTGATACTCGCCCTGAATCTCATCCCGACTTCCAGCCTCCTCCCCCGGGGGAAAAATCCTCCTGGTTTCTGCCGGAAAACCCGGTCGAGCAACCGATAGAATTGGGACAACCGATCCCTTTGAAACCCCAACCTTGGACTTGGCAACTGCTGCCCCAGGGGCTGATCTATCGCTCGTATCTAGCCGGGGTGAAGGAACCCCGCTGTGGGATTGTGTTTAACCATGATGTGCGGTACGGCTGGGTTTGGGACATTGGGCTGGGCGGCCGGATCGGGATGATCCGCTATGGCAGTGACGATCCGTTGCATCCGGAGGGGGTCCAACTGGATTTTGAAGGGGCGGCTTTGCTGCGGATCGACCCGGAAGAAGAACGGGACTTGGTGGCCTGCGATTATCGGTACGGAATACCACTTACCTGGGGATCGGGGCCGATCCGGACCAAGTTCGGCTTTTATCACCTCAGTGCTCATCTGGGAGATGAGTTTTTATTGAAAAACCCCGGTTTTTATCGGGATAATTATGTTCGGGACTCGCTGGTTTTTGGCAAATCGTTGTATTTGACGCCAGCACTGCGGTTTTATGGGGAGGTGGCCTGGGCCTTTAACACCGATGGCCGGGCTAAGCCCTGGGAGTTCCAGTGTGGGATGGATTTCAGTCCACTTCGGATTGGCCAGTGGCGTGGGGCTCCGTTTTTGGCTTTAAACGGCCATTGGCGGCAGGAGTTCGACTATCACGGCTCCTTTACTGTGCAAACAGGTTGGCAATGGCGAAATGCGCACGGCGCAACATTTCGGCTGGGTATGCAGTATTACCGGGGTAAAAGTGAACAATGGTCCCTGGCTCACCGTTCGGAAGACAAAATCGGCCTAGGCATCTGGTACGATTTCTAATTTGCCCCCATAGCTGAGTCGCTCCTCTTTGTACAACTTTTACGGAACCTCTGCCTACTTCGACGGAGATATTTTTATACCATTTTACTCCCTCCCGCCTCTGACCCCATGGATTAGGTGGGTAGCACTGTTCCCATCCTCCATACAGTAGATATTTGGATGAGGGCAGGCAAAGCATATAGAAACAAAAGTTTATATTTATTCCCTCTACGTTCAGTATTTTGCAAAGATCCCCCAACCGCTTCGGGAAGCTTTTTGCCACACTTCATCCGAAAGGGGTTTTCTCTCCTCTTGGCTTACGCTGAAGGCGGCGGATATAAAAAAACACAACAGGCCTTTTAGCCTTCCAAGTGGCGATAGGGTTCTGCCCATGATCTCAGAAGCAAGATGCCCCTGTTAGCTCTTCCTCGAATGGTGTCCAGTCCGGCTGCCGGAGCGGAAGAAGCCCGGGCAGGCATTGGCGGGAGATCGGTTGAATAATCCAGAAATCGCCTTCTGCCCCCTGGATGAGGCAGAGCATATCCTCCGCCAGTCATTCGCAGCAGAAAAGATCAAACACCTATGGGCACAAAGCAGGTGAGTCCGCCTGAGAGCATTGGTAAGGCAAAAAACTCATCTGATCCACCGATTCCCAGAGAGAGAAATTTTTTATCTCCACCGCTTGGAGAAACTGCTGACCGAGCATTCGATTCACTTGGGTGAGGATTCGTCGCCGCAGCAGTCGATGTTCTGGATCCGTCAGTTCTTCTAAGGAAGCGTTTCGCACAGCCGTCATCACCTGATCTCGCACCAGCCGATGGTGCATCAGGACAAAGGCATCAAAGGCTTGCCGGTTGTCGCACTTTGCCCGGGCGTCCAGACGAAAGTCGGCCCGAAGCGTAATCCGTGTTACTGGGTCGTAGATGGCAATACTAAACTCCCCCAACGAAACTTCGCCCGGCCGGTAATACACCAACGTAGGTTCTCGAGGGGCCAAGGCACCCAGCCCCCCAGTTGTCCTACTGGCTCCCAAACCCCATCGAGCCAATCGCCGAATCCAGTCCCCCCACCTATGCTGCTTTAAATATCCTCCGACTACTATGGAAACTATCAATGGTTGCAATAGGAGCACCAAGGTCCACATCCCCTTCCAATGTGCGAAGGAGGCCCACTGTTTTGGCGCTGAAGCGTTCCGACCAGCTGGGGTAGTAGCACTGGCCCGGGGCCCAGCCTCTTGCTCCCCGTTCGATTGGGTGCTATGCCTGAGGGCCTCCTGGGGACTGGATCGCTCTGTGCCCATGGACCTGCACCTCGCTGAGCCGACCTCTAAACCCAGAAAAACCTCGTTGGCCACCTTACCGAAGTAAAGCCCAACGAGGGCCTCGGTGGACGGTTTCTAGCCCCAGCCGGTGGGCTTGCCATGTGCCGTTTCCCTAACTTCTTTTGGTTTCGTTAGTTATGGCAAAACCGCCCCCCGCCTCGTGGGTACCTAATCATCGGAAGGAAAAGCTGCTAGTCTCATACCTCCCAACGCAGCGCCTCAGTTCGGGAAAAGCCTCTAAAAGAAAAGAGTCTGGTCTGCCGCTTGCGCCCAACTGGGCCGGTAGAAAATATCTTATGGACTAAAAATTTGTCCCACTATTACGCTAAAAAAGTTGTTACCTTCCTCAACACTTAACTGCCATTGTAACCTAGCTGATATCTCCAGACAGTGTGATTAGCAGGGAAAGGCGGATTTTCGGAAAAGATCCCCCTGGAACCTCTGCAAAATCCTGAACATATAGTGAACTTTATGAACTTTTGCCTCTCTAGCCGGTTGATTCTCCTATCTGGACATCTACTATCTATTGGGTGCTAGCAATGCTAGCAACCCTATATGTTGTGTTAGAGAAAAGACCAGACAAAATGGGATAAAAATATCCCTTTCGAATGATGGAGAGGTTCCCCCCCTAACAGAAGGATTGAATTAGGGTTGACGGAATAAGGCTGCAGGTTTGGATTAAAAATTAGAAACCTGAGATCATCTTCCAAGAGCACTAGGAGGCAGATTGAGTCCTGTCTTGGGTTCTCAGCAAGGCAGACTTTATCTATTCGGTGGCTGAGCAAATACATGTTCCTCTGGCTCTCTATCAGGAAGGATATCCCACAAATGATACCTATTATAGGGGGGTAGATATAACCCTTTAGCCCGAAATCTCCCTCTTCCATCTTTCAAAGATCCACACCTCCTAAGAAAAATGGCCCCCTCTATCTAGAAGAGGCTCTCGTGTTGGACTCCTAATGGGAAATACTGGTCAAGAAGCTGAGTGAAACCAGCTGCCACGGGCAGGGCTCGCTGTTATACACATTTTTGGGAGGTATTTCCCATTCCAAGGGCAGCGAATTATTACCCCAAACAGGGAATAACGAAGTTTTTCAAAAGAAGCAGCTAATTGTTCCTTTAGAGAAATTGCAGCATTTAGGAAAGAATCACTTCCAAGAGCAAAAAGTGCTTGGTTTCAAAGACAGTCTTAGATAGATCGCCTATTTTATCTATTCTGCGTCCTTCAACGAGCTTTTGGTATTTTGCCTAAAGTGAAGTTCGAACGCTTCAGCGCCAACTTGTGTATAGCAGCGAGACGGGCAGGGGGAGGTTATAAAGATGTGGGTGGGAATATGCTATTTCGGAGGGCGGGCGCAGGAGTGTGGGAAGCCGGTCTTCCGGAAACCCCCTGGAACCAGTCTGAATCAGGCCGCAGAAAGGTCAAATCCACATCGCTTCAGGCGAATGGCAAAGCACGCTTTGTTCTCGGGAGTCAACGCAGCGATCCAGTTCTGTACATCCACAGTGTATCGAAAACAAAAGTGGAAAAAATATAGGAAGCTTTCCATAATTCAAAGGTGATATTTTTCCACTATTTTGGTCCCCACGACTCTACCCCAATCTATAGGGCTGCTAGTAACCTCCATATAGTAGGTTTTGGATGGGAGAAGCCACTCCCTACGGAATCATCGGTTCATGAAGTTCTCAGGTTTTTGCGGAGGTTTCTTTGTACCTATTGGCGGTAGGAAATGATAAGAACCAGGGGGAGTGGTAACTAGTGGAAACAAAAGTCGCCTGGGAAAATGGCAAAAGACAACCTCAGGGGTCTAGACTTTTTCGAAATCTAATGCTGTAGTGTAGGGAAATCATTGGCAAACTAATCCGCTGCTTGGGAATAGGAAGGAATTGGAATGGACAGCTTTGGGCAGCGTACGGAGCAGTTGCAGTCTCGCACGGCAGACCAGGCCACGGAGGTTGCGCGGCTGGCTGGCGCGTGGGCGCATGAAATTCGGGGGCCGATTTCGGTCATTCGGCTCAATATGGAGCTATTGGCCGAGGATTTCGCCGAGCCGAAAACCCCTCAAGAGCGCCGGCTGTTAGAGAAAATCCAAGTGGTGCTGCGGGAATGCCAGCGTTTGGAGGATATGGTGAATAATTTTTTAGCCTATATTCGGCCTCGGCCGATGCGCTTTACGCCTACCAACCTGAATGAGCAAGTGCGTCGAGTGCTACGTTTTTTTGCTCCCAAGGCAAAGGAAGCCCGCATCGAGATTGTGGATTACTTGGCGCCGGATCTTCCTAGTGTTCTTTTGGATATAGAAGCTTTTTCTGGGGCCTTGTTCAACCTGGTTCTGAACGCCCAGCAGGCGATGCCTTCTGGCGGCCAATTGGTTGTTCGGACTTATGCCATCGGCGATAAAGTGGCTCTGGATCTGATCGATACCGGTGTTGGCATGGACGAGAAAACCTGCGCCCAGATTTTCGATCCGTTTTTTACCACCAAACCAGGTGGTTCCGGCCTCGGGTTGCCAACTGCCAAAAAGATTATCGAAGCCCATGACGGTGAAATTACTGTCCAAAGCGAGCTAGGCCGAGGCACGAAAGTAACCGTTAAACTCCCCGTGCCGCCCCGGTTGCCTGCCGAACCCTCGCCTCAACACGATGCCAGTTCGCCTCCGGCAGGCTAATTTCTTTTGAGTAGGCCCCCGCCCTTCTGAGCGTCCTACGGAGCCTCCGGGCGTACGACCCCCTCCTCGGCTACACAAAAAAGAGCTAACCTGCGCAGAGCACTCCAGGCAAATGCTGAAAACGCTGTGAAAAACGCAGAATGAATAAAATTAGGCAATATAGTCAGGATGGTTTTGAAGCCCAAGCACTCCCTAATCTTCCGAGGGAGCTTTTCTTAAGGATGCAATTTCTCCAAACTAAACAATCTTTGGAACATCTGGATAATTGAAAGCGAATTTTTTATACCATTTTGGCTTGTCCCCTTTTTCTAGCATTGTTAGCACCCAATAGAGAAGTAGACAGCCGGGTAGGAGAACCGACCGGCTCGGGAATCACCTACGGATTAAGTTCACTATATGTTCAGTATTTTGTAGAGGTTTCCTTTTGAAAAGTTTTTTATTCCCCTTAGGAAAACAAAAAATTGCTGCTGTTGGGAGAGTAAACATAGCCTAAAGATGGGTGTATAACAGGCGACTGGTACTCGGAAGGATTTCTTCATTGAGCCCCGTTTTCCAAGAAGTGGCCCTTCAGGCAAGTAGAGTAGCAGGATCGGACCTGACTGTTTGGAGAAAATGGGCAATGTAGTAAAAGAAAGCTGGGCAATCTAGGAAGGAAAAGAGTGGCGAAAATTTTCGCTATTTTCCTAGATCCCAAAAATAATTCAGCCGAGGGAAGACCCAAAAATCCTGGAAAAACTAGGCAAAATAGGAAAGTTGTAAGGTCCTTTGACTTTCCTAGGTTCCCCTCTTGCCTAAATTACCCATTTTCCTTAAGTTCCTAAATCTCAGAGCTAAACTTCTCCGGCGGAATGGTTCTTTTAAACCGTCCTAGAGGTTTCCCGTTTGAGCTGGATGGGTATCCTGCTACGGCATTAGTTCCAGGCTGACCCAAAGGCTGGGGTCTTCAGCATAGGGCATGGGGGGGCCTGGACTGAGGGTCAATAGGCCGAACTCCCGGTCCCAGACGGCATAATTGAAGCCAATTCGGGGTTGTTCGAGCGGATCAAACCCACTGAGAGCTTCAGCAGATACAAAAGCTTCCAGCACATAGCCGTCCGGCTTCAACCGGGCCAAGACGTGAAGACTGTCTGAGGCCACTGGCCGGGGCTGCTCCCTGGCGCGTTCAATCGGAAGCCATAGAGCCGTTGGCTCGCTGAGGCGTGGGCCGCCGCCAGCAGGCATAAACAAAAATCGATAACAGAATCGGCCTGCCCGGTGCACGGAATGCACGTCCCGGGTGTCGATCCATACTTGCAGGCTGTCGCTATCTTCGGGCCGACCAGCACGACACCAAACCGGCTGCTTTTTCCCTTGCACCAGGAGGCAAAAAGCTAGCCCTTGCTCGTCCCAGGCCATCCGAAAGTCAGCCCAAATCCGCTGGCCTTCCAACAGGGCTAAGGGAAAAATCCGATAACTTTCGTCCAATTGACTACCCTGCCGAGTCCAAAGCGGTCTGCGCCGCCGACAAGGCAATAAAAATCGAAACAAAAACCGCTCTGGAATTAGCCGAGTATCCATGAAAAAACGTTCCCCTTTTACCAGAGAAAACACCACTGCGGGCAGGGCGTTAAAGGGCACTGGATGCCCGCGTACGCGGGAATGACAATGTTTAGGGTCCGGATCAGTCTTTTCAAGTAGCTTGTGGGCTACGATGTTTTCTCTTTTATGGAATCTGGGCAGGTCGACCGTCAGCCTTGCCGCCTAGATATTGATAGGTCCAGTGATCGATGGTTTCTGGCAGGAAATGGGCCGAACCGTCACCAAATAGGAACTGGGCACCGCCTGGGTGTCGGCTTTTGAAGCCCAGTTCGGTGTTCCAGTTGCAGTATTTGTCGCAGTTGTCGCTGCCGACGGCGTCTCGGGAGCAGGAGTTGTAATTGATCGGGATGATGGTGCAGGTCAGGCCTTGGCCGTTGTTAGAACTGCCCCAGCCCTGACTGTTATGGACCGAACATTGCGGCCGAACCTCGCCGAAGAAGATCGTATTCGACAGTCCGTCCACGATGTCCGATTCCCGCATGGCGGTGCCGACTGGATATCGATAGAAGGGTCCGGCAAAATTGGTAGCGCTTCCATACGTTCCGCCGCCAGGAAACCGGGCGTAATTGTTCCAACTGTCGTATTCCGAGCAGGGGCAACTAGGGCAGTTGCCTTGGGTGGTTGGGCCGATGGAGGCGGCGTAGTTGTGCATAGCTCGGCCGTTATAGACTCGGGGGAAGTTGTCGCTAGGACATAAATACACCGGCACAATAGTAGATTGAATTAGATCACTGGTACCGGGAATTGTCTGGTTATCTACGGTAATCCCTTTGGAGTTTTTGAAATCAAAAAGGTCATATAGCGCCTGTTGTTCCAAGTAGGGCAAAAGTCGAATCAGAATCGATCCCCGATAATTTGCGTAATCTGTACCATACCAGAACGAGCCGGGCGGAAAGCATTTGTTATTCAGATGATAATTGTGCAGCGCCAGGCCGATCTGTTTGAGGTTGTTGGAGCATTGTGCTCGTCGTGCCGCCTCTCTGGCCGCCTGCACCGCTGGCAAAAGCAGGGCAATCAAAATGCCAATAATGGCAATAACGACCAAAAGCTCCACTAAGGTAAATCCCCTTTGGGAACTAGGAGAGGGGGGCCGATCTGATCCTAAAGCAATCTGGAGAGTTTGCTTCGGGAGGATTCGGGAATAAGGAAGTGGATGAAGCATGTGGGGGCCTCCGTTGAGAGAATTCTGAAACTTTTTCCCCGTTTCTAAACTGGGGCACCCTTTGCTGGCCTTACAGGCTGTCCTGAAATGAAGAGGTGGGCGGTTTCCAATGGGTTTGGGCCGACCAGCTCCTATCCTCGACACTCCCTAAAAACAGAGATTAATTTAGGAAGGAAACATCCTTTCATCATAGAAAATGCTTTTTAGGACAGCCTCTTAGCTCGACTTTTGCCATTTTCCCTAACTCCATTTGTTTCCAGTAGTTACGACGAGACCTCCTTTTGTTCACACAACTTCCTAAATCCAATAGTTACAAGGAGTTAGAGTTTTCCCCATCCAGGAGAAGGCCTAAAATGGCAAAAGTCGAGCTTAGAGGACATAGGCCCTATTGGCTGGTGAGTTTAAATTCTAGGGGCCTCATGCCTGGTTTGACTTCGGCGGTAAGGCCGGAGTTATTCGGATCCGCATATTTCGGCGGGATAATCCATTTTTCTTTAATGCCTTCTGGGGCGATGCCGCCCGAAAGGCCATCTTTGTCGGCCAGAAAGCCGGTTACTTCTTTTTTGATGATGGCCACTTTGTATTTACCCGGCAATGCTCCGTCGCCCAGGGGAGAGGTTTTGAGAGTGAATTTGCCCTCTTTATCGGTAGTGCCGGTGGCGGGGCGAGTGAGGGCGTCGGTCTTTTTCTGTTGGCCGCCTGTGCCCGTGGCCTCACCTGTATCGGGATAAAACGCGACATTCGCCCCTTCAATCGGTTTGCCGTCCAGTGTAACGATGCCGGTTACCGGCACAGTCTTTGGCCGTCCAGATCCACAGCCTTCCAGCCCAGCCACGGCCACTAAAATCACCCCGAAAACCACCCAACCTTCCCGCTGCTGTGCCTTGTCTGGCCGACGAGTCCCATGCCAAAGACTCCTCTGATGGATAAAACGCATCCCAATGCCTCCTTATTATTGTGGAATTTGCACCGGTTTGCTATCGTTTTTACAGCCCAAGTATTGATAGGTCCAATGGTCGATGGTCTCTGGCAGGAAATGCACCGACCCATCACCGAACAGGAAATTGGCTCCTCCTGGATGTCGGCTTCGGAAGCCGAGTTCCGTGCTCCAATTGCAATACCGGTCGCAGTTGTTTCCGCCGCTGATGACGTCCCGTTGGCAGCTATTGTAATTGATCGGGATCAGGGTGGAAGTTAGCCCTTGGCCGTTGTTCGAGGCAGTCCATCCCTGGCTAACATGGATAGAGCACTGCGGCCGAACCTCGCCGAAGAAAATTGTATTCGACAGTCCGTCCGCAATGTCCTGGACCCGGGAGCTAACCGGATACCGGATAAACGGCCCGGCAAAATCAGTCATGCTGGCATACGGGGCCAAACCGTAATTATTCCAGGCCGACCATTCGCTGCACGAGCAATTCGGATTATCGATATGTTTGGTTGGGCCACTGGAGGCGGCATAATGGTGGATAGCCCGCTCGTTGGAGACCGGCGGAAAATTATCGCTGGGGCAAAGATAGACCGGTACTACTGTGGCTCGGACCTGTCGGCCAAGATCCGTATTGGCCAACCAACTGTCCAGTTGAGTCTCTTTGAAGTTGAACTGATTGTATAAGGACTGTTGCTCCACATAGGGCAAAATATGCACCAAAATGGAGCCCTTTAACGGCACTGCTGAAGAAGACGGATAAAGCCAAAACGCTCCCGGTGGATACACCTTGAGGTTGTTTTCGTAGTTATGCAGGGCCAAGCCAATCTGCTTGAGGTTATTCACACACTGAGCTCGTCGGGCCGCCTCCCGAGCCGCCTGCACCGCCGGGAGAAGCAACGCTATCAAAATGCCAATGATCGCAATCACCACCAAAAGTTCTACTAAGGTGAACCCACCTAAACTTTGTCCGAAAACAATCCCTCTCCCTCGGCGTTTCATCCCTTGATTCTCCTAGCGTGAAAGAAATTTCTTTTAAACTCAACTTTTCCATCTTTCCTAACTGCCTTTTTCTCAAAGAGTTACGATAACATGTTCCTTTGTTCAACATAATTTCGGAACCTCTGAATAAACACTAGACCAACTTAGAAATTTTATTGCAACCTCTGCATAATTCGAAAGGGGTATTTTTATACCATTTTGGCTATCAGCCCCTCTGCCGCTATATATAAGGTGGTTAGCGTCATTGCTAGTACCCAATAGATAGTAAAGATTCGGGTAGGAGAACCCATCGGCTATAGAATCAAAAGTCGATAATGTTCAACTACATGTTCAGGATTTTGCAGAGGTTCCAAAAATAGGTAATATAGCCAAAACAGTTTCTGAAACCATGCACCTCCGGAGCTTCCAACGGATCTTTCCTAAAATATGCCATTTTTACAAAGTAAAAAGTAACTGCTTCTTTGGAAAGGTTCGTTTCCCCCTATTTGGGACGCTTACTTGCTCCCGTGATCATGGTACATACCTCCCGAAGATGTGGATAACAGCTAGCCTTTCGGAGGGAGATTAGTTAGTCATTCAGAGGAACTGTACTGAGGAAAATAACAGGCATCTGATAATAGCAGGCTTCTGATTCGGAGGAACCCATGGGTGCTAGCCACTTGCATCCGGTCGAGGCTCGCTTGGCAGAGCTTTGGCCCCCGGAAGATTGGCATCCGAAAGGAGTGGTCATTGCTCTTTCTGGTGGACCGGATAGTGTGGCCCTATTCCGGGCTATGGTAGCCCTTTGTCCAGAGAAATTTCCCTTTATCAAGGGGCTTATAGCAGCTCATTTTAACCATCAGCTTCGGGGGGCAGCTTCTGAGGAAGATGCCCAATGGGTCCTGGGGCTTTGCCAACGCTGGGGTGTGCCTTGTCAAGTAGGTACACCCAGTTTGGGGGAAGAGTTAAAGACCCGAAAAGGGCGGCCTTCAGAAGCCCTTGCTCGTAAAGCCCGCTATCAGTTCCTCCGCCAAGTGGCCGAAGAGCATGGACTGCGCTATGTAGCCACTGCCCACACGGCCGACGATCAGATAGAGACCATTCTTCATCGGATTCTCCGGGGCACCGGGATTGCTGGGTTGGCCGGGATGAACCGGGCTAGGCCATTGGGACCGGCTGTTTCGTTAATCCGTCCGCTATTGCCCTTTCGGCGAGAGGAACTTCGGCAATATCTGGCTGACCTGGGCCAAGAATATCGCCACGATGCCTCCAACGAGGACCTGCGGTTTACTCGGAACCGGATTCGGCACCGATTATTGCCTCTTCTTAGGGAGCAATTTGGTCCCCATGTAGAGGGTGCAATTTTGCGCTTGGGCCGATTGGCCGGAGAAGTCTCCACCTGGATTCAGTCGGAGGCTTCTCGGTTTTTGGAGGAAGTGGCTTTTCCAGAGGGACCAACTTGGATTTTTCGGGCAGATCGGCTAGCCAAATTGCCTAGCTTCCTTATCCGAGAAATCTTTCGCAGTTTCTGGCGTCAGCAGGGTTGGCCTCAGCAACACATGGGCCAAGCTGAGTGGGAAGTCCTGGTCCAAGCAGTCCACCTGGCAATGGGCTTCACCTCTACTAGGGTAGCTCGCTGGACACTGCCAGGAGCAATCTTGGTGGAAGCTGCTAAGGGCCAAGTCCGGCTCTCTCCATCTTAAGAGTGCGCCTTTGTCTTTCGCAGATTTCCTGTTTTTTCCGAGGGGGTTCTCTACTGGAGCAGATTTTGGACGTCTGCTATCAACTATCAACTTTGCTCATCGAAGCAGAGTGGGCGTCTATGAATGTGGAGAAACTGGATAAAACAGAAAAACTTCCAAATACCTTGATTGTCTAGCTATTCCGAACTTGCCAGGAACCAAACAGCCGAATGGACTACCTGGTACCTGGTATTATAGAGAGATATGTGGCCCCTAGATTATCCAGAGTTCTTTTCCTAAATTGCCCATTTTCTCCAAACAAGGGCCGATGCAATTAACTTATCTCGGCTGATGTGTTCCAATTGCCAATTTTCCCTTTTGTTTTACTGTGCTCAAGCGGAGGGGTTGTGTGGGAGCCTTAAATATTCGAGTTTTGCCTTTTTTGGTCTTCTGCCGAAATGGGAAAGTTCTAACTTCTTGAAATTATTGGACTTAGGAAATTGCGTGAACCAAAGGATGTGCGTTGCAACCTCTGGGAACAAAACAACTTAGGAAAAAATGGCAAAAGTCGAATAAACAGGAACCTCTGCATAATTTAAGGGCGATATTTTGATACCATTTTGGCTGTCTTTCCTCTAACACAACATATAGAGCTCGAGCATTGCTAGCACCCAATAGATAGTAGGTATTCGGATAGAAGAACCGAACGGCTATAGAATCAAAAGTCCAAATTTCAATATTCAGGATTTTGCAGAGGTTCCAATAATAGAGGGCCTCTCCATATTACTCCTTCCGTGAGGGCCGAAGAAAATTTGTCTTCAGCTTCCGAGGTATTAACTCGACTTTTGCATTTTTCCTAACTTGGTTTGAATCCAAGACTTAGGACGAAGCCTTTGTTTGTTCCCCCATTTTCCTAAGTTCAATGATTTCGGGGAGTTAGAACTTTCCCCCTTCGGCAGGAGCCTGAAAATGGCAAAAGTTGAACGTAAAACTCCTTTTCCCAACAGGGGTTTAAAGGAGTGGGCGGTTCGAAGCCTTCCTTACCTACCTCCGCCAAACGGATTTTCGGGACTATTTGGAGTAAGAGCCTGAAACTTTTTCCCAGCTAGATACGTCCAAAAAGATGGAGATTTAGTGTAGAGCTTTTACCAAAATGAGGTTTTACCTCTTTATGGACGGTGAAATACTTCCTCTTTCGGGGAGTTCCATTTTGTGAGAAGATCTGAATGGTGAGATCTTCGGACCGGCTGCTGAGTGGGGATGGGCTAGGTTTTGAGGTCCTTTTTCGGAAGGAGGTTGGCCATGGGACGTTGGATGGTGGGTTTAGGCATGGTGTTAGTGTTTCTTTTGCCCCTGGTAGCGCAGGCCCAGGGGGTGTTGGTGGTAGAGGATCCTGGGCAATCGGTGCGGCTACCCAGGCCGGGCATTATTTGGCCGCCGCCTTATCCGCCCCCGCATCCGCCCAGGCCGGTACCGCCACCTCCCCCGCCGGCCACTTATAAAATTAAAGAACTTAGCGTGAATGCCAAGATTACCGATCAGGTGGCCTCCGTGCAGGTTACCCAGTCGTTTGTCAATACTGGAAGCCGACAATTGGAAGTCTCCTTTATCTTCCCCTTGCCGTATGACGGAGCGGTGGATCAACTGACGCTGATGGTTGACGGCAAGGAATACCCAGCCAAGCTGATGAAGGCTGAGGAGGCTCGCCGACTCTACGAAGATATTGTCCGGAAAAACAAAGACCCAGCCCTTTTGGAATGGATCGGCACGGGGCTGTTTAAGACCAGTGTATTTCCGGTGCCGCCCGGTGCGGAACGGAAGGTCATCCTCCGCTACAACCAGCTTTGCCGAAAGTTTGAAGGGCTGACCGATTTTCTGTTCCCCTTGAGCACTGCCAAATATACGGCGGATCCGGTCGATGAGATTAGTTTCCGGATCAGTATTGAAAGCCAGGATGATATTAAAAATGTGTATAGCCCCACGCATCCAGTCGATATTAAGCGGCCGGACGATAAACATGCCACGGTTACCTGGAAGGCGGAAAAGCAGATTCCCACCAGTGATTTCCGCCTCTTTTATGATGTGGGCAAAGGGACGGTCAGCACTCGGCTGATCAGCTATCGACCCAGCGACAAGGACGATGGCTATTTTCTGTTGCTAGCCAGCCCGAAGATCGAGCAAACAGGCGAACGGCCTAAGAAGACCGTTATCTTTGTGGTGGATCGTTCGGGCAGCATGAGCGGCAAGAAAATCGAGCAGGCCCGGAATGCCGCTAAATTTATTCTGAATAACCTCCGCGAAGGCGATACGTTTAACATTATCGCCTATGATAGTACGGTCGAGGCGTTCCGGCCGGAGTTGCAACGGTATAACGAGGAAACCCGTCGGGCCGCTCAAGGGTTTATCGAAGGTCTCTATGCCGGCGGTAGCACCAATATTGATGGTGCGCTGAAGGCCGCTTTGGCTCAACTGACCGATTCGAGCCGGCCAAGTTATGTGATTTTCCTCACTGATGGCCTGCCCACGGCCGGCGAAACCAACGAGATGAAGATCGTGGCCAACGCCAAGGAAAACAACAAGGTGCGGGCTCGTATTTTTGCCTTTGGCGTCGGCTACGATGTGAACGCTCGGCTATTGGATCGGCTGGTTACCGAAAACTTCGGCCAGAGCGAGTATGTGCGGCCTGAACAAGACTTAGAAGATGCCGTTTCCCGGTTCTATCGCCGGATTGAATCTCCGGTGATGACCGACGTGAAGATCGAAATTACTGTGGATACGGCTAAACCGGAGGATGGTCCGATCGTAAATCGCGTCTATCCGAAGGGGATTATCGATCTGTTTGCTGGGCAGCAGTTGGTGCTGGTGGGTCGGTATAAGAAGCCCGGGGCGGCCAAGGTGGTAGTCCAAGGCAAAGTGGGCGACCAGACCCAGAAGCTGGACTTTCCGGCCAATCTGGTTGAAAAAAGCCCGGACGAAAGCCTCGGGTTTGTCGAAAAGCTGTGGGCGATCCGCCGGATCGGCGAAATCCTGGATGAGCTCGACCTCAAAGGGAAAAACGAGGAGTTGATTAAGGAATTAGTGGAATTAGCTACGCGGCATGGAGTGGTAACTCCGTACACTTCGTTTTTAGCTGATGAAAATGCGCCGATTGGTGCGGTAACGGCCAATGTGGAACGTGCCCGACAACGGCTAGAGGTATTGGCCCAAGCCGATGGTTTCGGCGGTGTGGGCCAGCGGGCCTTCCGAGGTCAGTTCCGGGATGCTCAGCAGGCGGCTCTCCCGGCAGCTGCCCCACCAGGGGATCCAAATAGCGGTCGAATCCTGGCCGAGGCTGCTCAGGCCTTCAAAGAAGCCGGCAAGGCCCTGGCTGCTAAGTCGGGAACGCTTGGCCAGCCTGCCGCTGAGGCACTGCTTGCCGATGCCGATCGTGTGGACCGAGAGCTGGCGCAGGCCACTCAGAATATGCGCCAGGTCGGTAACCGTACCTTCTACCGTCGGCAAAACCAGTGGATCGACTCCACCTTGACTGAAGACCAGCAGAAGAACGTCCAGCGAATTAAGCAGTTTAGCCGGGAATACTTCGATCTGGCTGCCCGCTATGGCCGGACCATGGCTCAGTACCTGGTCTTTGATGAACCGGTTATGGTCAATCTAGGCGGCCAAGCCTACCTGATCGAACCATAGAGCTCCGATCTGGCCGGCAGGATTCTCGGGGCTATCCTAGTAGAGCATTTCGCTTGCTCAGGGAGTTGCCCAAAAAACTGGGTTTTTGACGCCCCCGGCCCAAGTGCCACAAGCAGGGCAAGCCCGAAGACTCTTCCTCCCATTCAACGGCGGTGTGGAGGTCGTCGAACCAGACGGCTTCCACACCGTTTTGTTTAGAGCCTCTAACAAAATGAGCTTTCCTACCCCTCTTCAAAGAGCCAGGTAGCACCTCAGAACCATGTAAATTTTCATTTTGTTAGAGGTTCTTAGCTCGACTTTTGCCATTTTTAAGTCTGGGCCGGAGGGGCAACGTTCTAACCCTTTGTAGGCATTAGAGTTAGGAAATCCCATGTACAAATGAGGTTTGCTACGTAACTTCTGGAGGCAAAAGGAGTTAGGGAAAATGGCAAAAGTCGCGATTAGCCAACCCTCGGAGTGGAATGGATACCAGAGCACCCTACGTTGGCGAAAAATTGATCCACCAACGGAAAGAACTCTTCCGGTTTGGCAGCTTGACAGACTTGACAACGGAAACTTCGGGCATGGGGTAAGCCTTCGACAAACAACGGAGCATACCGGCGCATCAGCACCGTAGCCTTTTTTGGCCCATGCTGTTGCTGGATTAGATCGTAGTATTCCAGGAGCCATTGGCGGCGCTGGAGGGGGGTAGGATCTGGTGGGATAGGTTGGCCTTGGAGAGCAGCGGCTGCTTGTTGGAACAGCCAGGGTCGGCGTAAAGCAGCTCGGCCGATCATCAGGCCATCGACCGGCCAGTGGTCAAAGGCCGCCACCACATCGGCCACTGTTCGGAGGTCACCGTTGCCGATAAGCGGAATCCGCTTTAGATAGCTTTTCAGCTTGGCAATCGCCTCCCAATCCGCTCTGCCTGCAAATCGCTGCTGGGTTGTTCGGCCATGGACAATCAAGGCGGCTCCGCCTGCCTGTTCCACTGCCTGAGCCACTTCTGGGGCGGTAATCTGCTGTCGGCTGGGACCGAGCCGAATTTTGGCGGTTACCGGCGTGGGCCGACAGGCTGCCGCCACCCGCTCCACTATCGCTCCGATACGGTCCGGAAATTGCAATAAGTAAGCGCCGCTCTGTGCCTTCTGCGCTACGCTCCGGGCAGGACAACCAAAATTAATATCCACGACACTAATGTGCAATTCTTCCACCAGCCAGGCTGCCGTTTCTGCCAATCGTCCAGGATCGTTTTCCCAGATCTGTACGGCCAAAGGTCGGGCTTCTTCTTTTACCCCCCAAAGTTGTTCTGGCAACCCCTTGCCATATCGGCGCCGATGCAACAACCCCTGGGCAGAAACCATCTCAGTCCAGACTAGTCCCACTCCGCCCAACCGGCGCAGAAAGGCCCGAAAGGCATAATTGGTATAGCCTGCCATCGGCGCTTGCAGCAGGGGCGGATCCACTCGCACCGATCCGATGTAAAACGGCTGCCCGTTCACCGATTCTTTCTCTCGGCCAAAAGGAAATCCTTCAACCTAGCAAACCCTACCCCGGCAAGGCATAGGAGGTATCTACCCATCCTAGAAAGCACCGGCAGGAGACCGGAGGAACCGTCAGCCGAGTGCTATTCCTTCGCCACTGCGATGGAACGGAAAAGGCCAACCTTGCCTTTGCCCAGATCGGCTGCAGAAACCTAACCTACCGAAGGCCCGGACGATAGGCCCTTCCAGCCCTTTGAGGCTGGTCTGAAATAGAAATTTTAGCAATTCCGCCAGGTTTTCTAGCCCAGCGGTCCTTCCGGCAAAACTTGGTAACTTAGAGGCTGTCCGAGAAAGGATTTTCTATGATGAAAAGTGGTTTCCTTCCTTAATTCTCCAGAATCCCCAAAGTTCCTGTTTTTAAGGAGTGTCGAGGATAGGAGCTGGTCGGCCCAAACCCATTGGAAACCGTCCAAATCCCAATTTCAGGATAGCTGCTTAGCTCAAATTTTGCCATTTTTCCTAACTGCTTTTGCCTCCAATAGTTACGACGAAACCTCCTTTTGCTCACTTAATTTCCTAACTCCAATAATTACAAGAAGTTAGAGCTTTCTCTTTCTGGGAGGAGGCCGAAAATGGCAAATGTCGAGCTTAGAAGTTTCGGGAAATATTGGCCTCCAAGCAACCTCTGCTTCGAACAGGAAAAAAATTCCTTTTCGGGACGGCCTCATAGCTTGGCTTTGGCCATTTTGAATTCGCCTTGAGAAAGGAGACTCTAACTGCTTGCAGCCATTGGAGTTAGGAAATTAGGTGAACAAAAGAGGCGTTCGGTCTCCTTCTTGGAGACAAACCACATTAGGAAAAAAATGTCAACATTCGAATTTACAGAG
>JANXAQ010000041.1 GCA_025062105.1 Thermoguttaceae bacterium | reverse complement strand
GGCCGACGGGCTTCATCGGTCTGGGTGGCATGGTAATTATTGCCGCTTTTATCCAGCCAGGCCTGCACTTTGCCGTTGGCGTCGGTCTGGATGGTGCTTGGATCACTGGCATCCAGCCAAAGCAGCAGTCCTCTGTCCACTGGCACACTCTGCAGGGCTGCCGCCGCATTGATCCCCTGGAGGCCCTTGCTATACAAGGTCTGGATTTCCGAACTGGTAAGCGCCCGATTCCAGATGGCCACATCGTCGAGCCGACCAATCCAGGGAAAGGTGCCGGCATTATACGGGGTGCCGATCAGGACGTTGGCGGTACCTGGTACATTAGTGGATCCCCAACTGGCTAGAGTGGTACTATATTCCAGCGATCCATCGACCCAAAGTTGGAGGCGTTTGTTGGCCTTATCCACCACCGAGACAATATGCTGCCACTGGTTGTTTTTGACCGTGGTAATGCCGATCATATCTCGTTGAATGCCATCGACGCGCACATGGTTAGAGAAGACGCCGGAGGAGTGCTGGCCCAGGTGCATCCAGCCGCCGTCCCAGGCGCCGACCGCTCCCCGCCAACTGGTGCCCGCAGCCGGGTCCTTATACACCCAGGCCGAAACCGTATAGCTCTGGGTATCGAAGATGTCGTGGCTGCCGACATTAAGCCAGGCATTGCCGGGAAATTGAAGGGCATATGGCCCGACCGGCCCACCGGTAACCTGGGTTAAACTGCCGGTCCCTTGGACAGTCCCATGACTGGCAAAGGGGGTGGAATCGGCAAACGGCTTGGCCGGGTCGTCAAACGTCCAATGGCCGATCAATCCTGCCCAGGCCCCCCCAACGGACATTCCCCATACCAGAATCCCCATTACCCCATACATTAAACGTCGGACGCAGCGCATAAGACACCCTCCTTTTGAGAAGTACTTGAGAGAATGGAGATGTTTCTACTAGCAAATCCGAATTAACTTTTCTGCGGAGCCGCTTGATTCTTTAGCCACTCCCATCAGCTGACTGTAGTTTTTGAAAAAAAATGCCTCTCCAGGGGGAGGGTATGGAGCGAGGCCACCCGGGCCAGCCATGCCCAGAGGGCATTTCCAACTCCTCACCGGGGAAGCAATATATCGGAACCTCTGCAAAATCCTGAACATATAGTGAACAGCAGGAACTTTTGTTTCGGCTAGCAGCCATCTGCTTCCGCCGAGGAACTACTATATGTTCTGCACTGACACCGCCAGACCACTATATATTGGACCAAAGCTGGGACAAACCCAAATGGTATAAGGAACTTTTGCAAAATCCTGAACATGTAGTGAACTTCATGGACTTTTGATTCTATAGCCGTTCGGTTCTTCTATTCGAAGACCTACTATCTATTGGGTGCTACCAATGCTGCAACTCTATATGTTGTGTTAGAAAAAAGACTCCCAAAAATATCCCCATTGAATCATGCAGAGCTTCCTATCAAAATTGCTCCTCCTACCTATGGCTTTCGGGCACCTTTAGGCTACTGGGCATCTGGAAGCACTGGCTGGCAGCCGCTGAAGTTCAGGTCGGAGCCAGAGCGGGTTTAGCCCAACCTCCCACCCGAAAGGGAACTTCTTAGAAAGCACAGTGAGCAGACCGAACGAATATGGTGTTTGAACTGTTTCTCGGATCTAAATTGCCCGACGTCCGAGACCCCACCTGAGCTAGCACAGCAGCACGGCGTCTTCTAGAAAATCCCCAGCTTTTTAGGATACTCTCCGGCCATTGCTTGTCAACAATTTGACCACGGAAAATGAGCAAACCACCAGGAGAAAAGCCCACGAAAACATAGGAGGAACCTCTACTACGTCCATAGACAGAGGAATGCGTCTGCTTGGTCTAGAGAGCCCCTGCTCCTCAAAAGTATTAACCGGCCAGTGGGTCTGCAATAAAGAAGGAGTCCTTCTGCTCGGTCTAGAGATTCCCTGCTACTGGGGGTACCTGTGGCGTTGATTTTCCAGAGTGGTAGCCAACGGGTGTCGAAGCAGAGGAAAGGTTCCCGGATGGTGTTTACCCGCCGGGGGTTTTGAGGCGATCTTCTTGTTGGTGGCGGAGGCGGATTTGGCGGGCTTGTTGCCGCAGTTTCTGTGCCTGGGCGGAGTCTGGCGGATCAGTTTGTTCGAGCAGCTCGGCGTGCAGTTCCATGATTTCGGCCAAATCGGGATGGTTCGGCTGAGTTTGGGCGAAGGCAGCTTGTTGGATTTGCTGAGCCCGTTGGAGGAATTGTTGGGCTTCGGCAAGTTGGCGATTTCGGAGGGCCAGCCGAGCAGCTCGAACCAGTAACCGGGCCACCGCAGGATGTTCTTGATGCGACTGGCCGAGAAGATGTTCCAGGGCACTGATAGCCTGTTTATAGCCGGCCAACCCCCGATGGGGGGCGGTTTTCGCATCCAGGGCTGCCAGCAGAGCCATGGTTTGAACCATGTCTGGCCCTTGCCTAGCTCCGGTTTTTTCCAAAATTCGACGGGCCTTTTCCACCTGGGAGCGAACCTCCGCGGTTTCGCCTAATTCTAGTTTCGCATATCCAAGCGTGGTGAGAATGTTGGCCGTCAGGAGGTGTTCTTCCCCGTAGGTGGCCAAAGCCAATTTCAAAGCCTTTTCCGATATGTCTTTGGCAGCGGAATACTGTTTTTGTGCCAGCAAAAGTTCTGCTTGCCAAAGTTGGATGACGGCCCGGCGTGGATGATCTTTTCCGAGAAGTTTTTCACCTACCGCTTCGGCACGCACCAGAAATGGAATCGCACTCCCGATATATCGGGCCAATTCCCCATAACAGAGGGCCAATGCACAAACTGGTCCCATCACGGCCGGATGTTCTGGCCCAAACCGTTGTTCCAAACCCCGCAATGCCCTCAGGGCAGTGCTTTCCGCCTGGCTATAGTCAGCATACGTTCGAGCTAGCAGAGAGCTGACACATTGCATCGGGGCGGCTAATGGATTGGCCTCAGTAAGGTCCGGCTGGAGTTGAAGCACTTTTTGAGCATTGGCTACCGCTTGTTCTGCCAACCCATACTCGCCCAGAACCAGATGACAGATGGCCAGATTCGCCCAGCTATCCGCCACATGCAGATGCGAAGCTCCTAATGATTGCTCCCAAATACTACGAGCTTGATGATGGAGGGTTTGCACACCCCCCAATTGGCTTCGCAGTTGCTGAAGGACGGTTTGATTATTGACCACCGCTGCCAGCAAGGGAGGTTTTGGCCCAAACAAGTCCTCTTGGCTGAGGAGTTCCTTGGCTCGGCTAAAGAGTTTGACTGCTTCCTCCCAGTGTTCGGGCAAACGCCCCCAAACACAGAGCACCGTGGCTTTTGTATGAAGCAGCCCCACTAAAACCCGAAGCTTCTCTGGAGGAGCAGAGGACGGAGAATCGACCAGTTTCAGAGCTTCGTTCAACCATTGGATCGCTTCGGCATACTTGGCTAGATACACAGCACAGATGGCCGCCTGCCCTAACACAAGGGGATCTTGCCGACTCTGCTGCAGGAGTTTTTCGTAATAACTTGCCCCTTCAGAAAAGTTCCAGCTAAAGACTTCTGTTTGCGCTAAGCCGAGCATTGCTCGCTGTAGCACGACCCCATCAGCCGATTCCTTCAACACCGCTTGAAATTGCTGCCTTGCTTCGTCGAATCGACCTTCAGCCAATAACTTCCAGCCACGCTCCATTCGAGTTGGCCCCCCCGGTAAATACCGAGCCAATTGCTTCAGTTGAGGCGGCTGGATCGGCAATTGAATCATCGGCCAATAAGGATCGCTCAAGACCAACACCGGCGAGAGAAGTTCTTCAGCCAACAATTGTGCGGGATCTTGGAGTTTACGCTGGCTCATGCGAATCGGCGCCCAGGGAGTGAGCCACCAGACAAAAAACACCAGAAACGCTCCTACACCACCAATCTGCCGGATACTAACCTCCCCCAATACTGGTACTTTCACTTTCCGACGTTTCTGTCGGGCTTCGCGCAGTGCTTTGCCAAAATCCAAATGTACCCCTTTTTGCACTTGCAAAGCCAGTTCATCTACCTCCGGCTGATGAGTGGCCAACAGAAACACGCCGCTAGCCCAGGCGCCACAGACCAACCCTAGAAGGCATATCATCCACCAGGGGAGTTCCCGGACCAGAAAATGCCCCGCTCCGATGGCTATCAGCCCCAACAAGGCCAAAGCCCAGGCAGCCAATCTCCACCTCCGCACCGAAGGGGATTGCCCCTCCGGCAGACCATACGGCAGCCCTCCAGAATGCTTTGGTTTTTTGGATTTCCGAGCCATGAACCGTGAAAATTTTTTAGAACCTACCCCCTCAATCAGGGGAGGTCACCCCCATGAAAACCCAAAATCCACTCTTGTCTTTTAGTGTACCACTTTTGGACTGGGGATGCAAACGGAAAGAAACTGTGTCAGATGAGCAGAAAAATTAGGGGCAAATACATTATTTCCCCAAATTCCCTATTTCTGGGTTTTGACAACTGCCCCGAAGTGATAGACTTGAAAAAAAAGCTTCCACCGCACAAGGCAAGATGTAACATATCAGCCGGGGGAGAAAAGGCATCTTCCCCTAAACTCATTCCCCATCGTCAGCTGGACAGTACAGGAATGGCTGAGGAACCCACAAGCCGATTAAACTTTCTCTTTTCCTCTGGAGTGGGACAGGCCGATCTGGGCAAAGCCGAGACTGGCTGCGGAAGCTGAAATCCCCGGAGGCCTAGGAAACATGCCTTTCCTCTCCCCGATTACTTGAACTTGGCACCATTCCACCGATTTATGAAACCTCTTCATAATTTAGGATGTATTTTTATACTATTTTAGTTTCCATTCTCTGAACTAATAAAGTTGCTAGCATTTCGAGTACCCATAGATAGTAGGTATTTGGGTAGCAGAACCGAACGGTTATAGAATTAAAAGTTCATAAAGTTCACTATATGTTCAAGATTTCCAGAGGTTCCTTAACCACGACTTTTGCCATTTTTGGCCTCCTGCCCAAAGCAGAAAATTCTAACTCCTTAGAATTATTGGAGTTAAGAAATTGAGTGAACAAGAGGCTCTGTTGAAACCCTTTGCGGTCGGAGGCCTAAACCCACCAAAACTGCCGCCAGACCGACCAGTATGGCCAAAATCTCCCCAAAGTGCGGACAACCTTTCAACAGAGCCTGAACAAGAGAAAGCCCCGTCGTAATTCCTGAGACAAAATAAAAAGGGACCTCTGCATAATTCAAAGGGAACTTTTTTATACAATTTTGTCTTGTCTTACCTTAGCACAACCATATAGGGTTTCTGGCATTGCAGCACCCATAGGTAGTAGGAATAACAAGGAGGACAACCGAACGGCTAGGGTATCCAATATTCACGCAGTTCACTATATGTTCAGGATTTTGCAGGGGGTTCCAAAAAGTCGAGATAAAGAGATCTCCGTCGAATGATGCAGAGGTTCTTAGATCGAGTTTTGCCTTTTTTACTAAGTGATTGTTATTTTGTCACCCCAAGTGTCGATGAACCCTGTGTTCTTCATGCAATTTCCTAACTCCAATAGTTCCAGACAGTTAGAACTTCCTGCTTTCGGTATAAGGCCAAAAATGGCAAAAGTCGAACTTAGGGATTTTGCCGAACCGAGGACCTTCAGAACTTAACTCCTCGAAATAAAAAAACTTACAAAGATGACAAAACTCAATCTAAGGTTACCTTATTCGGTGGAAGTGATCCGGAGAAATAACCCCTCCTGGAATGTTTCGGAGGTAATACATGCCAGAACAAGCTAGCATTTTTGGCCAGTTAGGTTTGGCGGTGTTATTGGGCCTGCTAGTGGGCCTGCAACGAGAACATGCAGCCCACCCCATGGCCGGCATGCGCACCTTCCCGCTGATTACCGTCTCCGGCACAGTGGCGGCCTTGCTAGGCAAACAGTTTGGCGGATGGATTGTGGGGGCCGGCTGGCTGGGCATTGTAGTGGTTTTGGGCATTGGCACCCTCTTGCGCTTGCGAACCGAAAAGGCCGAAGAGCTTGGCACCACCACGTACGTCGCCGGACTGCTGATGTATGGCGTAGGGGCTTTATTGGTTGTAGCGCCGTTGGCAGTTGGAGTGGCTGTCGGCGGCGGTGTAGCTGTCCTGTTGCAATTTAAACCGGAACTGCATCGAATTGCCCAACAACTGGGCGACGAAGACCTCCGAGCCATCATGCAGTTTGTCTTGCTCAGTTGTGTGGTCCTGCCGATCCTGCCCAACCAAACCTATGGCCCTTTTGAGGTTTTTAATCCCTACAAAAGCTGGCTCTTGGTGGTGTTGATCGTGGGGATGAGTGTTTCAGGTTATATAATATACAAATTCTTAGGTCCTGCCGAAAGTATCTGGTTAGGCGGTATTCTAGGGGGTGTGGTTTCTAGCACAGCCACCACCCTAAGCACCGCACTAATGGTTCGTCAGGAACCTGCTTTGCAAAACGGCGGCCTGATGATAGTGGCCTTGGCTTCCAGCGTGGCTTTTCTGCGCGTAGGCGTAATCGTGGGGGTGGTAGCACCGGAAACAATAGCTATTTGTATAGGTCCTCTGATGGTGGTGGCCGGGTTAGGGCTACTGCCGGTTTTGATCGCTTGGTGGTCCCGTCGGCCTAGTTTAGCTGCGATGCCACCCCAGAAAAACCCTGCTCAATTAGGTTCTGCCCTGCTTTTTGGCGGGTGGTATGTGGGGATCCTTTTTGCCCTGGCTGCTGCCCGCCATTATTGGGCCGATCAAGGTCTTTACTTGGTAGCAGGTCTCTCCGGACTGGCGGATCTGGACGCCATTACGCTGTCCACAGCCCGGCTGATGGCCGAACACAATATAGAAACCTCTCTGGGTTGGCGATTGATCCTCACAGCCGGCTTGGCCAACCTAGGGTTTAAAATCATCTTGGCAGGTCTTTGGGCTGGTACGGCCTTCTGCCAAAATCTCCTTCGATGGATGGCCTTGCCAGTACTGGGCGGCTTGCTGGTGCTAGTTTTTTGGCCATAAAACAGCGGCTGGAACTTCTTTTGCCAGTCCAGGTCTCTGCTTGTCCTGCGTAGCATTCTGGCCATAAAGGATCGGTTTGGGGGGTTCCCATGACTGCCTTATTCCACCTCCAAGCATGTTTTGTCAGAAACTCTAACTCTGCAAAATTCTGAACATATAGTGAACATTGTGAACCTTTAATTCTCTCGCCATTCGGTTGTCCTACCTGGACAACTACTATCTATTGGATGTTTGCGATACTAGCAGCTCTATATGTTGTGTTAGAGGGAACACAGCCAAAATGGTATAATAATATCCCCTTTAAATTATGCAGAGGTTCCTCGGTTGCTAGCACTGATAGCATCCTGCAGAAAGTAGGGGTTTGCAGGTGGGTAGTCCCTATCGAATCAAAAATTCATAAAGTTCACTATATGTTCAGGATTATACAGAAGTTCCTTAAGGAAATTGCCCCGATATCAATTGCCTCCTGGAAGCCTAACATGAACAATAGCCTTTCCAATAGCTCCTTCTATTCACTAAGCCGGCCCCCTACTGCCTGAACCCAAACACCCTTAGGTAGTCCGATCTCCAGGATTTGGTTTTTCGGTCCCAGGGACCTCTAACCCAGAATTGCTCCTAGGTAAGGGGACCAAAGGGGGCTGGTCCGGAAATCCCGAAGCAGGTCCTAGAGGGTTGTCCGGACCATTCAATAGGGGAAGTTTCTGGTCTAACACAGCGGGGTTCTGAGGAATACTTTGGATCGCCCCCGTAGGCTTTTCGATCCTGACCCCATCCCCCGGAGCCGATCGGCCAGCCCCTTCAGGCACACCGCTGCCATCACTACCTACTGGCCGGGGGGAAGGCAATTGCAACGGTAGGCCAGGGGCAGAATAGGCCCCTCCAATGCTGGGGGCCAAAGAAGTAGCAGTTCCTCCTAGAGGAAATCCATTAGTAGCCGTTCCTAAAACAGCGTTGGCACTCCCTGTGTCCGGTCCTGGTAAAGGATACCAGGAAGTGCTTGGGTTAGCAGATGAGGCAGCTTGTGCTGGTAGAAGAATGCTTCCAGGCGATC
This sequence comes from Thermoguttaceae bacterium, assembly GCA_025062105.1. Lineage (GTDB taxonomy): Bacteria > Planctomycetota > Planctomycetia > Pirellulales > Thermoguttaceae > JANXAQ01. Next base: position 4,983 of record JANXAQ010000041.1, on the reverse strand, counting down.
CGACACAGCTATTAACTCCTATCCCAGGCAACCCCCAGAGTATAGGGGGCAGAGACGGAGTACCTGAATACCCATAAATGGGGGGAGAGCTTAGATACCGAATACCCTCTGCTGAGGGAATCACCACCACGGGAACAGTTGGATAAGCATTGAGCTGGTAGGGTGAAATTATCCTGCTACGAAGTGGTACTCCCTCTTGTCTCCCACCCCACCCCCATCCCCACCGTGGGGTATAAGTAGTTTGTGTGGCAACAGAGAAATTTGCCGGGGAAGCTGGAGTAGCACATGGATTTCTCAACGGCGGCAGGAGCCAATCCAATCCGCCTCCCAAAGAGGCTCTACCCCCACATATGGCTAATCCCAATATGGCCGGGAAAACTGCCTCTCTTAACCACCTTACTGAAATTAAGCTAAGTTTCATACTGAGACCTTTCTTAGATACTTGCCCCCCTCTATAGAGGTATTAAAAGACATTCCCATGCAGTAAAAAGGCTTTTTCTCTACTCCTTTCCTCCTCGAAGCCGCCAATTCTAAGCAACAACTGCATAGAATATAGAATATTAATGCCTCCCTATTTAAAGCTTACCCATTTTTTTATCCCCGGGTGCCAGGAAAGGGGAAAAAAATACCCATTTCAGCCGGTCAAGAGCCACGCTGCTCTCGGACCCAGAGGCCGGTTATAGGTTAGGCAAAATGCTGGCCCCAGGTCATTGGCCATGAAGACAGAAGGCCGAAGGCGAAGGCCGAACCAAGAATCTCGTAACTGCCGGTTTGCCTTCTGGTTCTCTGGCCTCTAATCCTTCGGCATTTGTTCAGCACGCCCTGCCCTCTTCCGCCTCGTTGTTATACACAAGTTAGAGTGCAGACGCTCGGACATCACTTTAGGCAAAGTAGGAAAATTCGTTGAGCAGCACAGAATGGCTCAAATAGAAAATATAGGAAAACCATTTTCTGAAACTAAAGACCTCCTGATCTTCTAAATGATTTTTCTAAATTGTGCAATTTATCCAAAGTAACCGTTGGCTTATTTTGAAAGGTTGATTTATCCCCTTGATTGGGGCAATCGTTTGCTGCTGCTGTGAGGGGTAAATCCATCCCAAAGACGTGTATAACAGCGAGCCACTTCCCCCAGTTGGGAGAAAACTGGCTCCATTTCTGGAAATGCCGTCGGTTTGGTTTTTGTCCGAACCTAGAGAGTTGGCTTGTTATACACACATCTCTTTTGCGAGATGGATTTGCCATCCCAATCCCAGAAAATCGATTGCCTCACCTAGGGGGATAACGAAATTCTCAAAAGAAGCCAACCGTTACTTTGGAGAAATGACACCATAATTAGAGAAAGATCATTTGGAAGATCGGGAAGTGTTTGGTTTCAGGAACTGTTTTGCCTATATTGGCTGCTTTATCCATTCTCTTTCTTTTTCTTTCAACAAGCTTTCGGCGTTTTCCTAAGGTGATGTCCTAATGAATAGCAGAAAGCTTAGAGGGCGTCCCCAATGGAGTATTTAGCTTGGGAGAAGAACGTTCCGGGAGGTTGCAGAACTCAGTACATGGAATAATTAATGGTGAGGGTATTCTGCCAGCCCAACCAGATCCACCATTGCTGGAGTCCATTTGCAATTTCTAAACTCTGGTTTAAGGCCTTTTCCCAAAGGGGTCCTTTAACCTATGGCCTTCCAACAGGTTAGGCTGCTCGGCAGCCTAACCTCTGCCTGGCTGGCAGGAGCTAAAGCGAAGCTGGGGCTTGAGGAATTACCCCCCATAAGAGGAACTTTTCAGAACGTCCGAACTTTTCACAAAGGAGAAAAACACTCCAAGAAAACCTTTTTCTCCTGTTTTGCCGACCCCGCCCCTTTGCCCCAAACCTGCTCCGAACCGTCAAGCCCCAGTTGTGGCACTGTCCTTCACCCCGGTGTTGTGCAAATGCTTTCCTTTTGGCAGAATAGTGGATTACCTTAAGAGGGACCAGAATCTTTTAAGGTAGCTATCGAAGTGGCAAAAAAGCAATCCGTGTTGGGCTGGAAAAGAGGATCTAACCTTGTTACGTACACATACCTGTGGGGAACTTCGCTTAGAGCACGTAGGGCAACGTGTAACTTTATGCGGATGGGTGGATTCCTATCGGGATCATAGCGGGATTTTGTTTGTGGATTTGCGGGACCGCTATGGGAAGACCCAGGTGGTTTTTGATCCCCAATCTGGGGAGGAAACCCAGAAACTGGCCCGTACTCTTCGGGCTGAATATGTGATTGCCGTAACCGGCACTGTGGTGAAGCGTCCAGAGGGGACCGCCAATCCTGCCTTACCCACTGGGGAAATTGAATTAAGAGCCGAGTCCCTGAAAATCTTCAACAAGAGTACTCCTCCGCCATTCTATCCTACGGCCAAAGAAATGCCCTCGGAGGACCTCCGGCTCCGATACCGGTATATTGATTTGCGTCGGCCTTTGATGCAACAGACGCTGCTTTTGCGGCACCGAATGATCAAAATCATGCGGGATTATTTCGACCAGTTGGGCTTTATCGAGGTGGAAACCCCCATGCTAGGGCGAAGCACCCCGGAAGGCGCCCGGGATTATTTGGTGCCGAGTCGGATTCAACATGGCTGCTTCTATGCTCTGCCGCAATCTCCGCAACTTTATAAACAAATTCTCATGGTGGCAGGTTATGATCGCTATGTGCAGGTAGCTCGGTGTTTTCGGGACGAAGACCTTCGGGCCGATCGCCAGCCAGAATTCACTCAATTAGACTTGGAAATGTCCTTTGTCGAGGCCGAGGATGTAATGGGGGTTATTGATGGGCTGATAGCTCGTTTGGCCAAAGAGCTTTTAGGGCTGGAGCTATCACTGCCGTTGCCTCGGATGACTTATGATGAGGCAATGGAACGGTTTGGTCATGATGCGCCGGATCTTCGGTTTGGGATGGAGCTAGTGGATTTAACGGATTTAGCCAGAGAATGCGAATTTCGGGTGTTTCGAGAAGTGGCATTGCAGGGTGGCCGGGTTCGGGCCATTAATGCCCCTGGCGCTGCGGCCCGCTACTCCCGAAAAAATCTGGAGGATTTGACTAAATTGGTGGTGGATAACTTCGGTGCCAAAGGGCTGGTTTGGTTTAAAGTGGATGCCGATGGCAGCCTCAGTTCGCCGATTGCGAAAAACTTTTCCCCGGAACAACTGGGGCAGATTCGGCACCGTCTTTCGGCCAATCCCGGCGATCTACTGTTAGTGATCGCCGATACGTTTGAAATCACCTGCAAAGTCTTAGCCGCTCTTCGGAAACGCTTCGGAGCGGAATTGCAGCTGTACGATCCCAAATCCTTCCATTTTTCATGGATTGTGGAATTCCCGATGTTTGCTTACGATGCCGAAGCGGGTGGCTGGACGGCCATGCATCATCCGTTCACCTCCCCCCGGCCTCAAGACTTGCCTTATTTGAGCACCGATCCAGGCCGGTGCCGGGCGCAGGCCTATGATCTGGTTATCAACGGCTATGAAGCTGGCGGCGGCACGATCCGAATCCATGATCAAGAGCTCCAAAAACAGGTCTTCCAGATTCTGGGCATCGGACCGGAGCAGGCTCAGGAGCGGTTCGGCTTTCTTTTAGAAGCACTTCAGTCCGGGGCTCCCCCTCACGGCGGCATTGCCTTAGGAGTGGACCGGCTCGTGATGCTCTTTGCTGGGCTAGATAACATCCGAGATTGCATCGCTTTCCCCAAAACCCAGCGGGCCAGCGATCTGATGACCGGTGCACCAAGCCCAGTGGATCCCAAACAACTGGAAGAACTTGGTATACTTATCCGCCCGTCAAAGAATCACTAGAAACACCGTAACTAGTGGACCACCTTTTGAGCTTCTAAAGAAAATAATGCTAACCTCTCTTTATGAGTGATTAAAACTCCACCGCTTTCTGTGGAGTTTCATTTTGTGAGAGGCTCTTAGCTCGACTTTTGCCATTTTGGGCCTCTAGATGAATGGGGAGAGTTCTAACTCTTTGGAATTGTTGGTTTAGGAAATTATGTGAACAAAAAGGATGCCGCCGTAACTCCTGGAATCAAAATAAGTTAGGGAAAATGGCAAAAGTCGAGCTTGTTGGTCGTTTTCAGCCGGTGGAACTAAGTTTACCCTATTTTACCTGCAATTTTGCCATTTTTGGCCTGCAGCTGAAAGGGGAAAGGTTTGCCTTTTGGGAACTATTGTATTTAGGAAGTTAGTCGAACAAAAAGAGGGTTTGACGTAACTCCTGGAGTCAGGCCAAGTTGGAAACCTCTGGAAAATCTAAAACCATAGGGAACGATATGAACTTTTGATTTTATAGCCGTTCGTTCCTTCTACCCGAACATCTACTATCTATTATTAGATCCTAACAATACTTGCACCCTATACGTTAGAGTTGTGGGATGTCAAGCCAGAATGGTATAACGGGTGCGGCTGAAATTCTGTGGGTTAATTAGGCAAGATAGACAATATAGGCAAACAAGCCTCACCCCCCAGAAAGCCAACTTTGCACAGAACCTACCCATTTTACTTCCAGATGTAGAGACCTACACTCCTTCCAGAGACTCATACCCCTGGAATCTGGAATTTGGAGCTTTTTGCTTTTGGAAATGCTTGTGGGAGGGCCGGTTCGATGGGCCTGGGGATTATCTATGTTCCCCAAATCCCCTAAACTGACCACAAAAAATCAGCCGCACCCTGGTATAACAATATCCCCTTTGAGTTATCCCGAGGTTCCTACAAACGCTCATTTCCGGGCAACCGGAAATCCTTCCAATCTTTAATTTCCTGGGCAGTTTAAGTAGTTCAAAGTTTAGTGAACGGATAATACTTATCTGTAACTCCTTAATGTATAAGAAGTTAGAAAAAGCATCTTTCTTCTACCCGAAAACCTTCCGGAGATATTTTCCAAGGGGTTTTTGCTCTGGCCTGCCAGAGCACCCAGAAGAAATCAAAGGGTCGAAGACGCCCAAAATAACTTTTTCGTGGTA
>JANXAQ010000039.1 GCA_025062105.1 Thermoguttaceae bacterium | reverse complement strand
TGCCATTTTTAGCTTCTTCCCGGAGGGGAAAAGTTCTAACTTCTTGTAACTATTGGACTTAGGAAATTGGGTGAACAAAAGGATGTTCCGGCGTAACTCTTGGAAGCAAAAGCAGTTAGGAAAAATGGCAAACGTCGAGCTTAGGGCAGATTCTGTTGTGGCCGCCTTCCAGTGTGCTCGCCGAGCGGTCTTAACTGGAGTTTTCCCAATGTTGGTCCTCTGCCGAAATAGGAAAGTTATAACTCCCTGGAATTATCGGAGTTAGGAAATAAGGTGGCCAAAAGGAGTGGGCCTTGTAACCTTAGGAGACAAAACAAGTTAGGAAAATAGGAAAACCAGTTAGGAAAAAAATGACAAAACTCCAACTAAGGAGAATCGGCCTTCTTGGGCCGCAAGAGGGGCGCTAGGTCCAGTTTTTCTAAAGGGCGGGCACTGGTAGGGGGGTTGCCAATAGCCAAATGCAATCGAAGTTCGGCCGGCTCAAAAATCATCGTTTGGATGGTTAAAGGGCCTTGGTGGGCCTGGTGGAGTAGAGCGGCCACCTCTTCCAGCCCGAGTCGCTCCTGCTTTTTGGCCTGCAGCAGTCTTTCATAGCGAGGACAATATGTGACAAACCGGAGCTTTTCCGTACGAAAGTGGTTGGTACACACACAGATACCATCCGCTTCCTTTCGGACTGCCACGGTTCGAGGTGACATTTCTACCACGGCATGAGTGTTCGGGTCGCAAAGGGCAAGATTCAAAAGTGTGGTCCGTTTTGCCGACTGCACCAGCTTGATCGCCTCTTCGACGCTGGTGCACTCTTCTAAAATCCGGCGGAAAAGAAGGCCATAAGGAACGCCCTCCGGATTAAACAAAGGAGAACCATCGGCCGAAGCGGGACATTCGTGTACTGCCAGAGCAAGCCCCGCATCATTGATTCCCGAAATGCACCCCAGTAGCCCCGGGAAACCTACCGATGCAAACGCATGTTTCCCAGTAGGGCGATACACGATCACTAGACTGTATTGGTGCAATTTTCCCAAGGCATAAAAGTCCAGGTTTCGGCCAAAAAGAGGACCGCCGGTTTTGCTTCGGTTTGCTTGGACGATCAGCGAGGAGCAGCCGATGCGGGCTCGATAGGCGTCGGGCAGAGTATTGGTGGCCAACAGAAGTTCTTCGGGCAGATTGGCTGATTGGGCCAGGGCTTGGAGTTCGGCCAAGTGGTCCGGAGGAAACTGAGGACGCATTTTTTTTGCCATTTCCAGATGAGCCGCCCAGCCACCCTTCCGGCCCATCGTCTCAAACAATTCTCTAGGATAAGAAAGGATCCCCTCAGCCACCGGAGCGCCGAGTTTTCCTTGTTGTCGGCCCATCTGTTCTGGGCTTCCCGAAAGCATCAAGACAGGAATGGTTCCCACGTATCGAAGTTGGGCCCCATCATACTGAGCTTCTTGATAACGGAAGCGATCTTCCGCCCATAGCCATCGGGAGTGAAGAGAAAGGCTTCCTACTATAATGCTTAGGGTTGCCCAAAAGTAAAACCGGAATCGAAACCAGGGTAGGCAGAGCAGGGGCATCTTCTGTGCTTTCCGAAAAAGATGATTTCCCGGGTCTTTGAATGGCCACAAAAAAGCCAAAACTTCTCCAACGCGTTGCTCCTATGGAACTCTGGATTAATGGTTTGGAGGGAACATAATGATTTTACTTTAAAGGTTTTAGGAGATGTCAGTGGGGGATCATGTTTGCACAATCTCCCCAATAAGAACTTTGAAGAGGGGGCCGGGTACTAAGGCCTTTTAGCTCTGTGTAGCTCTGTGGAAACCTCCACCCCTTCCGAGGCTCTCAACGCCACCAAAGTCAAGTAAAGTGGCCTCGGATGAAGAAAATCTCAGGAAGGTTTAAAAAAAACTTTTACCAGAGCCAGGCTTTTAAAAGAGTAAGAGTCAGCCAAGTGGCGGGAATCACTTGGCCCCATTTCGGAGAAAGTAAACGATCTGAAAGCTCTTTTTCGAGATTTTTTGCCTATCTTTTCTTTTTTCTCCAGATTCACAAATACCTTATTCGGCTGATTTAAGAAATCCCTTTTGGGAAAACGAATCACCAAAATACCATAGCTTCAATTAAAGAGAGCACGAATGGGGAAAACTGCGGCACTTGCCTGTTTTTTAGAAGGGGGTGGGCAATCCCCCCATCTTTGGCATTCGAAGGCTCAGGCGAAAAAATCCAAAAACACAAGCACGCCCTTCGGGGGAAGCAGCTGTGAGAGACTTTCTTTGCGGAACCAGCAATTATCCCAGGCTTCCTTTTGAGGCTGCATGGGTAAGTTAACGGATTCTGGAATCGAGGGAGCAAGGAAGGAGTTTTAGAAAAGATGAGTTTACAAGCAGATAGTTCGCTTCAATGCAAATTGCCTATATTATCCATTTTATTGAAATGCTTTTGTAGAAATTTCCAACAGTGCCCCCCTTGGCAATGAGATGAGGCTGACATTTCATTAGGCAATATAATTTGGCCTCCAGCAAGCCCCATTTGCGACGTATTTTTTCTTTCCGGATTTTTAGAGAGGTAAAATCTCTTCGAGCGACACTTGGCCCTTGGAATACGAAGCTTCCTTGGGGGAGCTGCCAATGTGAGCTCGCTGTTATACACAATACACAAGTTAGAGTTCAGAGGTTGGGACATCACTTCAGGAAAATGCCGAAAGTTTGTTGAAGGAAATAGAATGGACAAAATAGACAATATAGGCAAAATAGGTTCTGAAACCAAACACTTCCTGATCTTCCAAATCATCTTTCCCTAATGGTGCCATTTCTCCAAAGTAACGGTTGGCTTCTTTTGGAAGTTTGTTATACCCCTAGGTGGGGCAATCGCTTTGGCCCATTGGGCTGGGAAATCTATCCCAGCTGTGTATAACAGCGATCAATGTGAGGGGGGTAGGCCGATTCTGAGATCTGATTCTGGGCTCTCCCTACCAATCTCCCTGAACCGGCCACAAAAAATCAACTTACTTCTAAGAAGGAATGCTCTAGTTTTTGGGTTAAAAAATGACTAAACTCAGAAAGACTTGCATGTTAGGCAAATTGGAGCATGTAGGATTTGCAGGAAAGGAGCATATCTGTGCGAAGGATTAGCTGGGTCCTGCTAGGATTTGTGGGGTGCTGCACAATAGCAAGGTGGGCCTGGGCCAATGGGCTTCCTCCGAGTGAAACCCTGCTGCCGTCAACGACCAAAGGGTTTATTTCCATTCCGGATTTAGGCCGTCTGGTATCCCATTGGGAAAAGACCCAACTGGGTCAGCTCATGCAAGATCCGACGATGAAAGAGTTTGCCGAGGATTTGCGTGCCCAGTTGGAGGATCGACTTTCCGAGGCTCATCTGCGGCTGGGCCTTCGGTGGGAAGATGTCAAGGATGTGCCCAGTGGTGAAATTACTTTTGCGCGGATTCAGCCGGAACCAGGCAAAGCGTCTGCGGTAGGAATTGTTCAGATAGCGGGGCGGCGCAAGCAGGCCGAAGCCTTGCTGGAAAAGATTACTGCCAACCTGCAAAAACAAGGAGCCAAGCTCCACCAAGAAAAGATCGGAGGATGGGAAGTGGTTCGGCTGGAGCTTCCGAAGTCGGAAGAAGATGACGAAGGCAAAAGTTTTTATTATCTGTTGACGGAAGAGTTTTTGGTAGCAGCTGATGACGAAGAGCTGATGCGTTTTGTGGTAGTGCGGCTGCAGGGAGGGGGGGATCCCAACAAGACACTGGCTGCGGTGCCGGCCTTTGGCAAGATTATGGCTCGTTGCCAGAAGGAGGCAGGCAGTGAACCGCCTCAGATCCGTTGGTTTATCGAACCGTTTGGATATGTGGAAGTGTTGCAAACTTTGGCGCCGGAGCGGCTGGCGCATCGGCGCAAAGGGCGGTCGATTTTGGACGTATTGAAGAATCAAGGATTCACGGCCATTCAAGGCGTAGGGGGGTATCTGCATTTTGCCGTAGGGGAACTGGAGCTATTGCATCGGACGATCATTTATGCTCCGCCGCCGTATGAGAAGTCAATGCGGATGGTGCGATTGCCGAATCAGCAGGAGTTCACTCCACCGGCGTGGGTGCCGAAGGATGTGGCAACATATACTTCTGTTTATGCAGATATTTTGCATGCCTTTGATCATTTTGGGCCGTTTTTTGATGATATGTTCGGTGAAGGCGAAAAGGGGGTTTGGGAGGAGGTGTTGGATGGGCTCAAGAACGATCCGAACGGGCCGATGATCGATCTGCGGAACGATTTGATAGTGCATTTGACGGGTCGGGCGATGATGATCACAGATTATGAACTTCCGATCACTCCAACAAGTGAACGGCTCCTATATGCCTTGGAGACCAAAAACGAAAAGGCCCTTTCCGAAGCCATTCGACGGATTATGGAAAAAGATCGGACCATGCGTCGGCGAGAGTATGGGGGGCATGTGATTTGGGAAGCAATCCCGCCGGAGGCGGGACCTCGCAAACCGGAGGTGGTGGTTAAAGGGTTGCCGCCAATTGGCGGGCCGAAACCTAAACAACAGGAACCTCCTCCCCGCGTATTGCCGACTGCTGCTGTGACGGTCGCTTATGGCCATTTGTTGGTCGCTTCCCACTTCGATTTTCTCAAAAAGGTTCTGGATCATGGACGCAAACCGGATCCTTTGGCCGATCGGCTTGACTTCCAATTGGTCCAACGTACCATCGACGGCTTTGGTATCCCGAACAACTGTGCCCGATTTTTCTCTCGAACCGACGAGGAATACCGGGCTACCTACGAACTGATCCAGCAAGGCAAGATGCCCCAAAGCGAGACGCTTTTCGGGCGGTTGTTGAATGAATTTTTAGGTACCGGCAAAAAAGGCCAACTGCGCAAACAACGGATCGACGGCTCGAAACTGCCGGATTATCAGGTGGTAGCCAGGGCACTAGGACCGGCTGGACTGTTTGCCTATTCGGAGCAAGAGGGTTGGGTCCTAGTAGGCTTTACCATGAAAAAGAAATAGAAACCTCTGCCACATTATGAAACAATAGTTAACTGAAAAGCATTTATTTCTGACGGCCATTTAACGCTTTCGCCGAATAGTAGGCCTAGCTGTGTTGCTCTCGAGATAACTTGCCTTTATACATAGAGTCGGAACGGAAATGAAACCCAAAGGGTATAAAAATATTTCCTTTGAATTATGCAAAGGTTCCCATGGCTTGCGTTTTACCAATTTTGATGAGGTTTTGCCATGACTTCTGTCATTTTGGGCCTCTGGCCAGCCAAGAAAAGGTCAACTACTTGGAAATCGTTGGCCTTAGGAAATTGTGTGAACAAAAAGAGGCTCGCCGGAACCCATGAGCTAAAATAATTCAGAAAACATAGCAAAAGTCGGGTTTAGGAACCGCAGCAAAATTCAGAACATATAGTGAACTTTAGGAACTTTTGATTTGGTGGGGTTTGACTCGGCCCATTCAAAGATCTCTTATATGGAGGCCGCTTGCAGCCTTATATATAGGGGTAGAGGCGGGGCCGTCAAAATGATGAAATACCCCCTTATAAGTTATACAAAGGTTCCTTTATGCGATCTAAGTGAGGAACTAAATTCATCTGCCCATCTAGCCTCCTAACTCCAATATTTGCAAACAGTTAGGGCATTGCGTCGTGGTGGGCTCATAAAAATGGCCAAAGTCGAGTTTATGAGCCACCAAAAGAAGGTCGCCCGTCGTGTCTACAGCAGTTCAGCTGGTTTTGCGGCGGGCCAGCAAAACGAAGAGACGACTTGCCTCTTGGGATAAATATTCTCTCAGGAGAGATTTTCTTTCCGTTAACTAAGGCGAGGGCTGCCAGCCAACTGCTGGCAGCTTCCCAAAGCGATTGTTTCGGTAGGTAAAATCTTCGAGGAGAACATTCCGCTAGTTTTGCCGCTATCCCCTTCGGAAGGAGAGCCAAACAGACTATGGCGGAAGAACTGGAAACTGCCATTCGTCCCACCCGACAGGAAGATTATCCTGAATGGTATCAGCAGGTGATTCGAGCGGCGGATTTGGCCGAGCCGTCGGATGTGCGCGGCTGTATGGTCATCAAACCCTGGGGCTACGCCATCTGGGAAAACATTCAGCGGATCTTGGATCGGAAGTTCAAAGAGACTGGCCATGAAAATGCCTATTTTCCGTTGTTTATCCCTCTGAGTTTCCTGCAAAAAGAGGCCGAGCATGTCGAAGGGTTTGCGAAGGAGTGTGCTGTAGTAACCCACCATCGCCTAGAGGCGGGTCCGGACGGCAAACTGCGGCCTGTAGGTGAATTGGAAGAGCCATTGGTCGTACGCCCCACCAGCGAAACGATTATCGGAGCGACGTTTGCCAGGTGGGTGCAGTCGTATCGGGACCTGCCGATCCTAATCAACCAATGGGCCAACGTAGTCCGTTGGGAGATGCGAACCCGGATGTTTCTGCGGACAACGGAATTCCTTTGGCAGGAGGGACATACGGTGCATGCGACGGCCGAGGAGGCCATGGCCGAAGCCCTCCGGATGCTCGACCTTTATGCTGAGTTTGCCGAGCAGTATATGGCCATGCCGGTCATCAAAGGGGAAAAACCCTCGGCCGAGCGATTCCCTGGCGCCGTACGAACCTTTAGCATCGAAGCGATCATGCAAGATCGGAAGGCGTTGCAAGCGGGCACCTCGCATTTTTTAGGTCAAAATTTCGCTAAGGCGCAAAACATCAAGTTCCAAGACGCTTCGGGGCGAGAGGTGTATGCATGGACTACATCTTGGGGAGTATCCACCCGGCTAATCGGTGCGTTGATCATGACTCACGGAGACGACAACGGCCTGGTGCTGCCGCCGCGGCTAGCGCCGGTGCATGTGGTGATTTTGCCGATCTGGCGTTCAGATGCTGATCGGAGCCGGGTGCTGGAAGCCTGCCATCAGCTCCGGCAACAACTGGAGGCCCAGCAATACGACGGTCAACCGATCCGGGTACGGCTCGACCAACGCGACATCCGCGGCGGCGAAAAGCTGTGGGAATATATTAAAAAAGGAGTGCCTATTCGAATCGAGCTCGGCCCTAAGGATCTAGAGAAAAATGTGGTTTGTATGGGTCGGCGAGACCAGCCGCCCAGGCAAAAACAGTTCATCCCTCAAGGGGAATTCGTCGCGAAACTGCCCTCTCTGCTTGCCGAAATCCAGCAAAACCTCCTCCAGCGCGCATTGGCCTTCCGGGAATCGGTAACAGTGAACATAGACCGGTGGGAAGATTTTCAGGCATTTTTCACGCCCAAAAACGAAGAAAAGCCGGAAATTCATGGTGGAGTAGCCCTGTGCCATTTTGCCGATGTGCCCGAAGTGCAGGAAAAATTGGCCCCGCTGAAAGTAACCGTCCGGTGTATTCCGCTGGACGGACCGGAGGAACCGGGCCGATGCCTATTTACCGGTCTTCCGAGCCAACGCCGGGCTGTGTTCGCCAAAGCATATTAGCCAGCAAGAGCCTCCTAAGGATCGACCAGCTTAGGAAGTCGTCAGCTCCCTATAATAAAGAAGGAGCCTCTCAGCTGGCAGAAGAAACTTGACTCTCCCCACCAGGCCGAGGTTCCTGCTCCGGGGAAGGTGCATGGGCATCTTCTCCATGGCCTAGGGGGAGGAAGCCCGTCCTCTTGGAAGGGAATCAACTCTCAGGTTCGGCAACCGGCACTCTGGACACCTTTTTCGGAGTCCTTGCAGCAGCCGAAAAGGCGGGCAGTTATCCCACCCTATTCCAGAGGAGAAGAGAAGAAAAATAGTCTCATTGCAGCCGAGGGAAGAAACCAGCCGATACACTCCGAGCAATAGGTCGGCAATCCCGCTGGAGATGGCAAAAGGCCGGTTGACCGTAGCAGTGTTTCCTTACTCCTCCAGTCTCCCGCCGGCAAGAGGGGAAAAAGCAGCGCTCCATCGCCGGAACTGTTGCGAAAAATAAAGCCCACTTGATTTAGGAACTATGTTACCCAGAAAGAACCTGTGCATTGCCCTGACCCTAGGAGAAAGGGGATGAGCACCTTATTGGCCCGCCGAGAACTTGCCCCGAAGATTTACGAGCTGGTGGTGGAATCGGGACGGATAGCCCGGAAGGCCCAGCCGGGTCAGTTTGTGGTGGTCATGGCCCACGAGCGAGCAGAACGAATCCCGCTCACCATAGCCGATGCCGATCCCCAAGCAGGTACCATTACTCTGGTGGTGCTGGTGGCCGGGGCAAGCACGCTGGAATTGAGCCAGCTGAGGCCGGGACAATCACTTTATGCGATTATCGGGCCCTTGGGCAAACCTAGCCAGGTGGAACAGGTGGCCCAAGTGGTAATGGTCGCCGGAGGCGTGGGCACAGCTCCGATCTATCCGATCGCCCGGGCTTTTTACCAAGCTGGCAGCCAGGTCATCACCATTCAAGGAGCCCGAACTAAAGAACTGTTGTTTTGGACGGAGCGATTGGCTTCGGTCAGCCATCGGCATATCATTACTACAGACGACGGGAGTTTCGGCCGGCGAGGCTTAGTGACCGAACCGCTTCGGGAAGTCCTCCAGGAAGATACAGAAAGACAGATTGGGTGCATTTATGCGATCGGCCCCGCAGTAATGATGAAAAACTGTGTACGTGTCGCCGAATCCTTTGCCCGAAAGATCATCGTAAGCCTTAACCCGATTATGGTCGATGGCACCGGCATGTGCGGCGGTTGCCGGGTGGAAGTAGGCGGCCAAACGTTTTTTGCCTGCGTAGATGGACCTGAATTCGACGGCCGATTAGTCAATTGGGACCTATTCATCAGTCGGCAAAAACTCTACCACGAACAAGAGACATGTCTGTTAATGCAGTATAGCCCCCATGAGTCAGAGAAACCCTCAGCCAGCACCTAAGCACGACTTCTGCCAATGTGCCGGTTCCTTACTCCTTGGGATATCCTGAAGTTTTCAGAATCTTGGACCTGGACAATCTGCTGCACAAACCTCAAAGCATACCTCCTTTCAAATAAAAAGGAACCCTCTGGAAAATCCGGAACATATTGTAAACTTTGTGAAACTTTGATTCTCTAGCCGTTCGGTTCTCCCAGCTAGTCGCCTACTATCTATAGGTTTCTGCAATGCGAGTACCCATATGTTGTGTTAGAGCGTGTTTGAAAAGGGCTTGACAGACGGGAAATCTGCGCTATTTAAGGCGTCCAGGTAGTCGGGGAAACGGATTGTACCACCAAAAGAAAACGGATTTTATCCCCCAAGCAAAAGACTGCTCCGAGGAAACGGGTTTATCCATCCGATCGGACGGA
>JANXAQ010000019.1 GCA_025062105.1 Thermoguttaceae bacterium | reverse complement strand
TGCCATTTTTCCTAACTGCTTTTGCTTCCAAGAGTTACGCCGGAACATCCTTTTGTTCACCCAATTTCCTAAGTCCAATAGTTACAAGAAGTTAGAACTTTTCCCCTCCGGGAAGAAGCTAAAAATGGCAAAAGTCGAGCTAAGGCAGGGCTCGGTTTCTCGGAGCTTCAGGCGATCGGAGAGCTTTTTTGCCTAACCAGAGCGACTTACTGAGATGGCGCAAAAGAAACCATCCGTCGGCAAGGTAGCGGGGTCCTAATCGGCCCGGCTCACACAAAAACCGCCAAAACCATTCTAGCCCTATTTGCCGAATCCACCCCGGGGCCCGACGCTGGCGACCAGCCACAAAGTCCAAACCCGCCCCAATCTGCACTGCCGCTGGCACACCCAGCTGCTCTATATGTTCGGCAAGCCACAGCTCTCCTTTAGGTTGTCCTAGGGCCACAAAAAGTAAATCCGGCTTAGCTTGCCGAATCCGGTGGACAAGCTGGGCATGTTCATTCCGGCCGAGCTGCTCGAACAAGGGGGCTTCCATCCCGACGATTCGTAGGCCGGGATATCGGGCCTGAAGAAGGCTAGCAGCCCGCTGAGCAACTCCCGGCTGGCCGCCCAGGAAAAAGACCCCGTAGTCCCGTTGAGCTGCCCGTTGACAAAGCGCCCAGAGCAGATCTGCACCGGTAACCCGCTCTGGAATCGGCTGGCCCAAAAGCCGACTGATCCAAACCAACGGCATCCCATCGGCTGTCAAAAATGCCGCTTTTTGGTTCACCCGCTGCAGACGGGCATCCTGCTGGCAAAGCAGGGCATAATGCAGATTGGCAGTGATGAAAAAACTGGGCTTGCCCTGCCGGATGAGCCATTCGACCCGATCCACCGTCTGGGCAAAACTCATCCGGGCCAACCGAAGCCCTAAAACCTCCACCTCTTCCAGCTCCGGAAGGTTGATCGCCTGCCCAGCCCCTTCTGACGAACCATATCCTTTCGGATGCTCTAATAGGATTCGATTCATCGGTAAATCCCAAAATGCTTTTTCGGAACACAGCCAGCAGGTAGTAAAAGTTTCCAAAGGGCTTAGGTGATTTATAGACCCTGAATAGCTTTTTCTACTAATAAAATATGGATTGCTTTGAGAAGGACTACACCTAAATTGGGCGTTAAAAAGAAATTTTGGAAAATTTTTGTGTCCGAGCTTGACAGGAGCGATTATAATCATATAATAACATGTGATTAACCTATTATAAAGGCTTCTCCAAACCTATGTTAAGCCGAACCGGAATCTATACCTGCCGGGCATTGGTCGTTTTGGCCTCTTTGCCCGAAGGCCAATACCTAGGCGCAGCCGAAATCGCCCAAAAGATTGGTGCTCCGAAAAACTATCTAGGCAAATTGCTCAAGGTGCTTACCGATCAAGGACTTTTGCAGTCCCAGAAGGGCAAAGGGGGTGGAGTTCGACTGGCTCGTCCTGCCTCCCAGATCACCCTTTGGGAGGCAATGGAACCCTTTGAAAAGGTAAGCCGATGGGAAGGCTGCTTTTTGGGCCGTCCCCTTTGTACGGATTCTCTCGGTTGTCCGGTCCACCCCCGATGGAAAAAGGTCCGAGATGCCTATCTGGAGTTTTTGCAACAGACCACCATTGCTGAATTATTAGAGGGTCAACGGATTGTACCCTCGGATTGACCTTCTAGTAGTGGGCAATATGGATAAGTCATGTATAAGTGGGAAAAGAGGATCCAGAGTTGATGCTACTTGAGAGTCTTAGCCCCCAATTTTTGCGAATCTTGGTTACCCACCCAAGAGGGAAATGCTTTTCATAGTAGTGAGAAAATCGAGCCAACTTTTTTAAGGAGACAAAATAGGTGAATCGCATGTGATTCAGCTTTTTGGTGCTTTTTGAAGAAATTTTCCGTACCTACAGAGGAATGCAACCTCCCACCTCTCCCTTCCCCCTGAAAGGAGAACCCATTGAAACCGACTGCATTGCTTCTTTCGGAACACCGAGTTATTGAGCAGATGCTCTCGGTGCTAGAAAAACTAGCTTCCCAACTAGCTTCCCAAGAAGACCAACTGATCGATGAGGCTGATGCAGGCCAATTGATCCACTTTTTTCAGCAGTTTGCCGACCGCTGCCACCATGCAAAAGAAGAATCCCTTCTGTTTCCAGCCCTGGAACGGAAAGGTTTTCCTCGTCAGATGGGACCGATCGGTGTAAGGATGCACGAACATGATCTCGGACGAAACCATCTCCGTTCGATGGCAGAAGCCCTGGCGGTTATGCACTCTGGGAATCTAGAAGCCCGAAATCTCTTCCTTCAACACGCCCAGGCCTACATCAATCTTCTGCGGGATCATATCTACAAAGAAGATCACATTCTATTTGTGATGGCGGAGCAGGTTCTTCCGGCCCAGGAGCAGGAGCAAATTCTCCACGAGTTTCAGCAGGTCGAACATACGGTCGTAGCAGCAGGCGAACACAACGGTTGGGTCCAAACTGCCCACCGCTTAGCCCACAAGTACGGCCTGTGCTGAGTTCGCGAACCAGTGGACGTTTGTTGTCATTCTCGTCCTACATCAACGACTTCTTAATAGGGTGTGGTTCTTGGATGTGGGAGACAAGCCAATGAGTACAAAAGTGTTACGGAATTTTGCCATTGGTGCGTTTGTGGTTAGTATGGGGTTGCTTTTAGGGGGTGGGTTTTGGGCCTTGGACAAAGTTCCGCCCATTCCGGAAAAGGTCGTAGTGGTAGAGGAGCGGCCAGCTGCCAGCCGATTCCTGGAAACCCAAGCACCGTTTGGCAGCGGCCGATCGGAACTTGCCGGCAGCGGAGCTAGTCCTGCCTCTCTACACTATTCCCTCAGTGCGTCTGTGGATACTTCCGGATCTGGTTCCGCCGCCCAGGGTGCCCGGACCGGCCAAACCGCTTCGGCCCCAAGCAAACAGCTTCTAGCTGAGCTGGATCCGCCTATTAGCGGCCAGTCGATTCGCCGCGGCCAGCAGATATATCAGCGCTATGGACTGATGAACCATGGCAGTATCTGGGGGCATGGATCACTGCGGGGGATGGATTTTTCGGCCTACACGCTGCATTGCTTGGCGGAGCTGATGAAGCAATATTATAAGGCCCAAGCAGCCGGCCAGGCACCCAACCCAGACGCCTATCGGGAGCTCCCTCCTCAGCCAAGCCGACAGTTGGACGAATTGGACCTGAAAATTCTCCAAGAATTCCGTACCAACCGATACGACTCTTCCGACCAGCTGCTTAGGGTGACGCCGGCACAGGCCTATGCGGCCGCACAAATGCGTCGGTATTGGGATCGGGCTTTTGCAGAAGGAGATCCGGACTATGGTTTTTTGGCTGGTACGATTCCCGCGGCAGAAGAGCGACGGGATTTGGCCGACTTTTTCTTCTGGACTGCCTGGGCAGCCGGCACGCAACGACCTGGTCTCAGCTATACCTATACGAACAATTGGCCGGCCGACCGCCACTTGGGAAACGAGCCGTCCAGTGAAACGGTGCTTTGGAGTGTGCTGTCGATTTTAGCCTTGTTTGCGGTATTGGGCGTAGTGGTCTATATTGTACACCGGTACGAATTTTTCTATGGCGAGTCGAAAGCGGTTCAAGCAGCCGAGGCTTTGTTGCAATCGCCGGTAACAGCCAGTCAGCGGGCGGCGGCCAAGTTTTTTCTAGTCGCGGGGCTTTTGTTTGTCGCTCAGATTTTGCTAGGCGGTCTATTGGCTCATTACACGGTCCATCCGGGCCGTTTCTATTTGCAGGCCCTTGCCGACTTGATTCCCTATAGCTGGGCGAAGACATGGCACCTGCAACTGGCGATCTTGTGGATTGCGCTCTCGTGGATTGGGACGGCGATTTATCTAGCTCCGCTCATGACCCGGCAGGAACCCGCTGGGCAACGCCTGCTGGTCAACCTGCTATTCGGAGCAGCTTTGGTGGTGGCTGTAGGCAGTCTAGTGGGCGAAGCTTTGGGTATTAAAGGGTATCTGGGCGATGCCTGGTATTGGTTGGGCCATCAGGGATGGGAATACCTGGAGTTGGGCCGACTATGGCAACTGCTGCTTTTTGGCGGATTGATCTTTTGGTTGGTCATCGTCTATCGGGCGATGCTGCCAGTGCTTCGGCGGCCGACTAGCTTCGAGCAAGAAGTCCTAGATCGCCGTGCCCTAACGATTTTTTATGTGCTCAGTGCGATTCTTGTGGTGGCCTTCTTTGGATTTGGACTGTTGTATCACCGAGGCACCCATATTACCGTGGCCGACTATTGGCGGTGGTTTGTTGTACACATTTGGGTGGAGAGCATTTTTGAATTTTTCGGCGTGGCAGTGATTTCGCTCTTTTTGGTAGCGTTAGGCTTGGTCAGTCCGACGTCCGCTCTCCGGGTGGCTTATTTGACAGCGATTTTGGTCTTTTTAAGTGGTATTCCGGGCACTGCCCATCATTATTTCTGGTACGGCGGCCCGAGCTTTTGGCTTGCCATAGGTGGCGTGTTTAGCTCCATAGAGCCGGTACCGCTCATTTTGCTGGTAGTCCGGGCCTGGATGGAATACCGTAGCATTCGGGCGGCAGGTCGGCAGTTCCCCTACCGTTGGCCGCTGTATTTCCTGACTGCTTCAAGCGTGTGGAACTTTATCGGAGCGGGACTATTCGGCTTCATTATCAACCTGCCTGTAATCAACTACTACGAACATGGAACGTATCTAACCAGCAACCATGGGCATACGGCGCTATTTGGCGTTTATGGCATGTTAGCCATTGCGCTGATTTTGTTCTGCTGGCGAGGCCTAGTGGAGGATCGATACTGGAGCGATCGGCTTTTGGGGGTCAGTTTTTGGGGGTTGAACGGAGGATTGGCCCTGATGGCACTCAGCGGCCTGCTGCCGATCGGTCTGTACCAACTGTGGTATAGCTACGAACATGGCCTTTGGTGGGCCCGAAGTGCTGCCTTCTACCAGTTGCCGATCATCCAGACACTGGGCAATTGGCGGATTCTGCCGGACCTGATCATTATTGTCCTGGGCGCTTTGCCGCTGTTGTATTTTCTGCTAAGCACCTATCCCCGGCTTCGACGCCAATAGGAGGAGAGCAGATTTTCCGCTAAGCCCAAGTTTTGCCATTTTTGGCCTCCTGCCAAGGGGGAAAGGTTCTAACTCCCTAAAATTATTGGACTTACGAAATTAGGTGAGCAAAAGAAAGGTTCATCGTAACTCCTGGATACCAACCAAGTTAGGGAAAATGGCAACAGTCGAGCTGAGTGGCTGTCCTGAAGTTGGGATTTTGGTGGTTTCTTCTGGCCTTGGCTGACCAGCTCCTCGACACCCCTTAAGAAATAGAAATTGGGGCGATTGTAGGAAATTGAGGAGGACTTCTTTTTATCATAGAAAGGAATCTTTATACACTTTAACAGAGATATTTTTATACCCTTTGGGGGTCATTCTCCTCGGTCCAAATATATGGCGTTACTAGGACGACTAGCAGCCACATCGAGGAGGTGATCGAATAGGGGCAGCCAAAGCCAGTCGAAGTAAAGTTTCATAAAGTTCACTATATGTTCAGAATTATGCAGCGGTTCCCAAAGTCTTTTGGCATGGGCAAAAGAACAAGCCAGATTTCAAGCGAGATAAATATTTTGCCACAATTCGAGGCAGATACTTTCCTGCTTCTAACAAAACGAGTTTTTGTACTATCCCTTAAGGGAGAAGGTGTACATCAGAACCATCTAAATTTTTCTTAGAGGTTTTAATTTGGATTCGACTTTTGCCATTTTCCCTAACTGGTTTTGCCATCAGCAGTTACGACGAAACTTCCCTTAGTTCACCCGATTTCCTAAGTCCAACAGTTACAAGGAGTTAGAGCTTTACCCTTTCGGGACAAGGCCAAAAATGGCAAAAGTCGAGCTTAGTTGGACTTTCCTCATTTTAACCCGTTTTGGAAATGCAACGGCTCCGTTGCAAGTGGCCAGCCGGAGGCTAGCAGTCTTGCCGCCCATCGCCTACAAAGTTAGCAGAAGGTTTTCACTGTGGCACCTTTGGTAGGCCTTTGAGCAGCGATGGGCTAAGACACTGCGATGCCATCAAGGTTGTCAAAGCCATACAGCAGCCTCCCCAAAAGGCGGCTCGCTCTCCGGAACCAAAGGAGTTTCGCAACACAGCGGTCTCTTTTACCTATCAAACAAACTTCATCCTCTCCTAGGAAAGGAGTACCCGATGACTGAACTATTAGATAATCGAGCCTACCGGATTCAGATGTTGAAGGAGATTATTCGTCGGTTGCACGAGGGAGGCGGCAAAAACTTGGAGGAGGTCCGGCGTCAACTCCGAGAGTTGGTTCGACGGACTGATGCCAGCGAAATTGCCGCCATGGAGCAACAGCTTCTGGACGAAGGTATCGGGCTGGAGCAGATCCAGTCGATGTGTGATCTACACGCCCAACTGTTGCAAGAGATTATGGTGCAGCACCAACCGATACAGATACCGCCGGGACATCCCCTGGATACCTTTCATCGGGAAAACCAAGCGATTTTGGACCGCTGCAGCCAGATACGTCGGCTGATCGGCCTGCTTCGTCAAAAGGAGGCTCCTGATTGGCAGAAGCATGTGTTGGAATTACGAGCAACAATAAATGAACTAATGGATATTGACAAACATTATCGCCGCAAGGAAAACCTTTTGTTCCCGATGCTGGAAAAATATGGCATTACTGGCCCCTCGCGGGTCATGTGGCGCAAAGACGATGAAGTGCGCCAATTGCTACGTCGAATGGTCCAGGTGCTGGCAGAAACAAATCTAAGCTATCCCAAGCTAATTGAACTTTTAGATACCACCGCCGAACCCTGTTTGCAACAGATCGAAGGGATGGTCTTTAAGGAGGAGAACATCCTGTTTCCCATGGCCCAACAAACCTTAAGCGAAGAAGATTGGGCAAGGATTTGGTACGATAGTGGGGAGTATGGTTGGTGTTTGGTAGAACCAGCGGAAGGGTATCGGCCGCCGGAATCAGTCGCTCCGGACCAGACGGCCCAATTAGATATGCAACAGGCTATACCGTTCCCTACCGGCCATCTCACCCCGCAGCAAATCCAGGCCATCTTCAATACCTTACCAGTAGATCTGACGTTTGTGGACGCACAGGATCGTGTCAGCTTCTTTTCCGAAGGACCCCATCGCATTTTTACCCGAAGTAAGGCAATCTTAGGTCGAAAGGTACAGTTCTGCCATCCACCGGCAAGTGTCCATGTGGTGGATCAAATCCTAGATGATTTTCGCAGCGGACGGCGGAATGTGGCGGAGTTTTGGATCCAATTTCGTGGCCGATTTGTACATATCCGCTATTTCGCCGTCCGTTCGCCTGAAGGCGAGTATTTAGGCACCTTGGAGGTAACCCAAGACCTGACCCCACTACGGGCTTTGCAGGGGGAACGCCGCCTGCTGCAATATGATTAAACGCCTGAACTGCCTTTGCTACGTTTGAGTTCGGCCATTTTCTCTAACTGCTTTTGTTTCCAGTAGATTTTCCAGTAGATAGAAGAAGGCTCCCCTTGGTCACACAATTTCCAACCCTCATAGTTGCAAGGACTTTAAGCTTTTCCCCTCGGCAGGAAGTCCAAAATGGCTTGAGCTTACAAGAGGCCCTGAAATGAGATTGTAAGCTTGACCAAAAGAGGGTTGGCTCTGAGCCGATGCATCCGGCCAAGTTCAGTAAAGCGGGATTTTGCGCCTCTGGCGGCCCTATGCCGGAAGCTGGAAAACGTTTCTCGGGATCACCTTCTACCTCGACTTTTGCTTTTTTCAACCTGGTTTATTTATGGAAACTATGTATAAAAATATATTTTTATATATCTAATTGCCCAACTTCAATAATTACAGAGCCTTAGAGCTTTCTTCTTTCGGGAGGAGCCCAAAATGGCCACAAACGAGCTTATCAGCAGTGTCGCAGGGGGAAATGTTCTAGGGGACGGTAGATGGGTCCGTGGGGGGTAAGTTGGCTAGAAAAGAGAGTAATATTTTGTACATAAATCCAGCCGGCCACAAAGTCTTCCTGTTGTTCAAAGCGAGCGATCAGCTTCTCCAAGCCGGGGCCGCCCCGCCGAACCCGCCCTAAGGTCAAATGGCCGTGGAATGGCCTCTGGTCCAATTGAACTCCCAGTGCTTGCAAGGCCCGTTGCACTTTTTGGGCCAGAGCGGCAAGCTCCGTCCCACCCTCCCCTACACCAAGCCAAAGCACGTTCGGCCGACGTATGCTAGGAAAAGCTCCGATGCCTCGGATCTCCAGTTGAAACGGAGTACATTGGACTGCCACCTTTCGGAGGGCCTCGATAATGGCCGGGATCTTTCCCTCCGGCACCTCGCCCAAAAATTGCAAGGTAAGATGCATATTGTGTGATTCCACCCACTTGACGTCGCTAGTCAGCGGCTGCAACTGCTCAATCAAGCGGGCTGCTGCTTGCTGAACCTCCGGACTAGACTCCACGGCAACAAAACTGCGTATATTCCTCACCGCCATCTCCTCAGCTATACTGTCCCCTATCAAGCTCATTTCCGGGAGTATGAGCATGTTTTTTTGTCAATTTGCAGAATGCCCCTTTGGAAGCTTTTTACTTTTGAAGGTATTGGAGGAATCTCTGCATAATTCGACGGAGATATTTTTATACCATGTGGGGTTGTAGGGCATCTAACTCAATATATAGGGTGCTCGGTTGGCTCGCACCCTATATAGTATAGTAGTGATTCGGGTAGGAAAAGCCACCGGCGCTAGAATCAGAAGTTCATATAGTTTACGTCAGGTTCAGAATTATCCAGAAGTTGCAAGAAGTTCCAAATTGTGGAAAGTGTGCTTATCTCGCCGTTTGTCATTTTTCGGCTTACCTCGGAAGGGAAAAGCGATAACTCCTCCCAATTAGTGGAAAAAATTGTATGTAAAAGGAGCGTTTCTGTTAACTCCTGGAGGCAAAACAGATTAGAAAAAATGGCAAAAGTCGAGCTTAAAAACTCAGCATTCTTTTATATTCTTCCATGCGTTGTTCAAGGTCTTCCCGGCGGATCCGCAGGAGCCGATCCAGGCTGAAATCTTCTACAGTGAAACTTGCTACCAGGATGCCGTAGGCCATGGCTTCTTTAAGCGTGCGGGGGTCGAAAGCACCGCGCATGGCCAGATAGCCCATCATGCCGCCGGCAAAACTATCGCCTGCTCCGGTTGGATCAACCACATCCGGCGTTGGATAAGCGGGTAAGACGTAGGTTTCATATTTGGAAAAGAACATAGCTCCATGTTCACCTTTTTTGATCACGACAAAGCGGGGGCCCATCTGGCGGATTTTCTGGCCGGCTCGTACCAGGTTTTCATCCCCAGCAAGCAGGCGGGCTTCGCTATCGTTCATCACTAAGCCATCGATTCTGGTAAGCAAATGTTCCAATTCCCGGCGCTGGGTATTAATCCACAGCTCCATCGTGTCGGCCACTACCAACTCAGCACCGGCACATTGGTCCAGCACCTTGTGCTGGATGGTAACAGGACCATTGGCTAAAAAGACAAACCGGGCACGTCGGCATTCGTCAGGCAAGACCGGGTCGAACTGCTCAAAGACATTTAAATGCACTTGGACGGTCTCCCGCTGGTTCATATCGGCAAAATACCGGCCATGCCACCGGAACGTTTTACCGCCTCGAACCACTTGCAGCCCCTGCGTATCCACACCCCGATCTTGGAGCAGTTTGGTATATTCGGCCGGCCAATCTTCTCCTACCACCCCCACCAATCGAACCGGCGTAAAATAACTGGCCGCATATGAAAAATAAACCGCCGATCCGCCCAAGACATTCTCCCGTTTACTCGTCGGGGTTTCAATCGTATCCAACGCCACCGATCCGACCACCAGTAACGGCATAGACTCTTCTCCTTTCGGATTTTCTTAGAAGCTGTTCTTGAAATGGGACCTTCGCGTTTTCCTCGGGTTTTTCGAGCCGGACGACACTGACCGGCAAAACTTGTTTTTTTCAGCACATTAAAACCGCCCGGCTGAAATCTGCTAGCAAGTGGGAAAATTCGGTTTGGGATAGCCGGTTGCTCCACTGTTGCCATTTTCGTAACTTCTTTTATTTTAAGCACTTAGCTTTGAAGACTCGTCTCCCAGCAATTTTCCTAACCGTAATATACTCAAAGGGTTAGAACATCCAAGGGGGCTGCCCCTAGAAATGAGAAACCGTCGAACTAAAACGGGCAAAGACTTTCGTCGGCTGGATTTGATTGTTTGAACAAAAATAAATGTTTCCTCACATCCCCAAAGAGCTCAGGTAGCAGTTGAGAACCCTCTAGATTTTCATTTTGGTAAAGATTCTTATCTAGATCTGCTTCTTAGGAGGAAAGCAACGGATTTTGGCTTTGCTTCCCGCCGGGATCTTTTCTTTCTGCTTCTGCCGGTGGAGGAGTACGAGGTAGGATTTTGGCCCCTCTTCTGGCATGTTCCTCACTGCTTTTACCCATAGCAATTAGTAGATCGACTTTTGTTTTTTTTGCCACTTCCTTTTTGTTTCAAGGAGTTCAGTTTCGAAGGTCTTTTGTTCAGCCCATTTCCTAACTCGAATATTTTCAAGGGGTTAGAGCATTCCGAAAAGGACCTCTTAAAAATTAATCAAGATGAGGAAACCTTTCGGAATTTTTGAGCCGAATTATGGAGCCGAATAGACTCTAAATTTGGTCAAACTGAAGAAACTAGACAATTTTTGGAAAATTTCCTGTGTTTCCTAGATTTTCTGAATTTCCTATTTTCTCTAAGCGGGTGAGTTCCATGGTTTTATCCCAAACTCAGTCGAAGTGTGAGCTTTCGCGTTATTTCTAGTCACCGTTACCTTTCTTAATTCCAAACCTTCCCATACCTTCCCACCTAGCCGTTTGGGCATTTCTCCGCCCGCATAAGGCGGAAAGATAGAAAGGCAATTCCCCAAGATAATCCGGATTGCTCCATACTGTGAATCTTGAGTCCTTGGATACCCTGCTTTTGTTTTTTGATTAGCTAGATCGCTATATTTATTTTGTCTATGTTATTTAGTTTGTCTATATTGCTCATTCTACGAGCCTTTGGAAACATTTCAGCCGAGTGAAGAAGGCGGTCTGTTGCTTCGATAAGCTGGCTAGTTATCCAAAAGTTAAACTTACAGGACAGAGAGCCATAAAGTGGATAATTAAGGCGATATACATAAAAATTAGCCATGAAGAACTTTTTTCCTAGATTTCCCAAACTCCCTAAATCCATAGGGTAATTGCTTCCAGAGGTTAGTGGGACTTTTCATCCAAGCTCAGGATCATCCTCATACACTCCAGAGTTGGTGCCAAACTGTGCATTCCAAATGTGGATAACAAGGGGCCTCCATTGGGAAGGTCAACCTTATTCAAATGCATGCCCTAGTAGCGGGGGCCAAAAAGGCTCTGCTTGGTTTTTCCTTCCACTATTGCCTACCCGTTTTGGAGCAGAAGAAAGTGGGAAACAGGAAGCGTTGTCCATTCCGCCGAAAGTTTTATGGTATTTAAGGAATCAATAGGCAAGATTGCTCTAGTCGCTGGGTGTGGGGGCCAGTACAATACCACAGCAGGCAAGAGGTTTGAGCTTGTACGGGGCCGAAGGCTTGTAACCAATTATGAGACTTTATGTTACGATATTTGACAGCGGGTGAATCGCACGGCAAGGCGATGGTGGCGTTGGTGGAGGGGTTTCCGGCCGGGGTGCAGGTTCGCACGGAGCCGATCGATGCTGAGCTGCGCCGCCGGCAAGGCGGTTATGGCCGGGGCGGCCGCCAACAGATCGAAACCGATCGGGTTGAGATCTTGACCGGCCTGTGGCGTGGCCAGACCATCGGCAGCCCGATTACCCTGATCATTTATAACAAGGATGTTCGGATTGACCAATTAGATGATTTAGATTCCCCCAGACCGGGTCATGGGGATCTCAGCGGGGCAATGAAATATCTTTGCCCCATTCGTGGGATATTGGAGCGGGCTAGCGCAAGGGAAACCGTAGCCCGGGTAGCAGTGGGTGCATTGGCCAAGCAACTGCTGGAGCTTTTCCGAGTTAAAACTCTTGGTTATGTGGTTCAGGTGGGCCCTATCCGGTATCCAGAAGCGCAGGGCTCCCTAGAGGAGCTTCGCCAGCGCCGGGATGCTAGCTTAGTGTATTCGCTTCACCCGGATCAGGACGGGCCGGTGCAAGAGCTGATCGACCAATGCCGTCGGGAAGGCGACAGCCTGGGAGGGGTCATTGAGGTTCGCGTGGAGGGAGTACCGTTTGGACTGGGAAGCCATGCCCAATGGGATCGGAAGCTAGACGGCCAGTTGGCCCAGGCGGTTATGTCCATCCAGGCAATCAAGGGGGTAGAGATAGGACTGGGATTTGAGGCGGCTGGCCGTCGTGGCAGCCAAGTGCATGATCCGATCCACTATGATCCCAGCCTGGCTGATACCCCTTGTCTGGGATTTGTTCGTCCTACCAATAATGCTGGCGGCCTGGAAGCCGGCATGAGCAATGCCCAGCCGATTGTGCTCCGAGCGGCGATGAAACCGATCAGCACCTTGGCCCGGCCGTTGGCCTCAGTCAACCTGCGCAGCCGGCGGCCGGAACTGGCCTCCTACGAACGTAGCGATGTTTGTGCCATTGCCGCAGCCAGTGTGATTGTGGAAAATGTGGTGGCCTTTGAGGTGGCCAGAGCCTTAGTCGATAAGTTTGGCGGAGACAGTCTGGCGGAGATGCAGGCCAGATGGCAACTTTTCCATCAAATGGCTGCCCAACTCGGCCGTCAAACTCCTTGATCGCCCACCCAGCACAAAGCCTAGTTCCATCGGCCCAAAGATGTCCAGCAGACTTCCACCAACGGAATTAGAGTACTGATGAGGCCGACAATAGGATTGCACCTGTGGCCAATCTAACCTTTAGAGCGTTTATGTACATTCGTGTTGCTTTCGGAAAGAGAAAGAAGTTCTCCAGTGCTAGCTCACTGTTATCCACATCTTTGGGAGGTATGGACCATCATAACGGCAACACGTGAGCGCCCCACATAGGGGGCAAACGGACCTTTCGAAAGAAGCGGATTGCTACTTTGGAGAAATGGCATCCTTTATGAAAGATCCTTTAGAAGACAGGAAGTACATGGTTTCAGAAACTGTTTTGGCAATATTGCCTATTTTGTCCATTCTGTGTCGTTCCACGAGCTTTCCGAATTTGCCTAAACTGAGATCCAAGCACTTCAACGCTAACTCATGTACAACAGCGTGCCAGCCTAGATTTTGATACCCGTTTAGTTTCCTAACTTCTCCCAAAAGAGGTTCCCCAGGGCTTGGGGCGTGTTTGATGACGGATGAGGTTTTGATACTAGTGGAAGCTCTGCATAATTCGAGTGCATCACTCGAGGGTGATATTTCTATCCTGTTTGGGATTGCTGTGCCTCTAACCCAATACGGGTGCTAGCATTGCGAGCAGACAACAAGATAGTTAGGTGTTCAGATAGGAGAACCGAACCGCGATAGAATCAAAAACTTGGGAAGTTCCCGATATGGTCAGGATTTTGCGGAGCTTCTCTATGTGATTTTGCTCCTTTTAGCCCTAGTGATAGGGTTGCTAACACTGGGGATAACCGACATATGAGAGATGTTGGGATGCAGTGGCCAAATGCCAACAGAATCAAAAGCCGCTTGACTTCCTGTATTTTCAGAGAATCCATAACAGCACAGTCAAGCTTGTAGGTGCAGAACCTGCTGGGGGCAAGAATCTCGGAGGCAACAGGGATGTTTAGCATCTCCGAGCCGTTTTGGTTGCATGAGAATACTCGCCGCCGGGTATGTGTAGCGCTGTTTGTGCTTGGATGTATTTTGCCGACAGTGGGTTTGTGTGTATGGGCCGGCTGGCGCATGACGCCTTGGTATTTGGAGCAGCAGGCGGCCGAAGCGGAACGATTGCTTGGGCTGATCGTTAAAGTGCAGGGGCTGAGGCATCCTCGGCCGGGCGAAGTTATCTACGAAGGGATCCAACTGGCCGATCCCAAGACCGCTGAACTGATTCTTGGGGCGGAGCAAGTGGAAATTCATTGGCGGCGGCCGACTGCCCCCAATCGGGCTTGCAGCAGGCGGGTGGAAGTTTGCTTTCGAGGGTTAGAAATTTATACGGAAGGCCTAGGTCAATTGGTGGAGTTGGTTAGGCGCGCCTTGGCCCAGCCGCCCAATTGGCCCCGATGTGAGCTGCAGGTGCAAGCGGCGGAGGCTCGCCTGCGCAGCGGCCAGCAAATCCGCACGCTTACCGACTTGACAGGTTTTCTGCAACCCTTGGAACAAGGCAGCCAAGGGAGTTTTTCCTTCCGCCTTGTCGGTAGCCAAGCTAGCCAACCGATTCAGATTCGCTTTGGGCAGGACCATACCCACAAGCCACCCGTGAGCGGATTGGAACTGTCTCTTGGCCAATCATCGATTGCTTGTTGCATGTTGGCTGGGGTATTACCGGGGCTGGAGCGGTTGGGTCCATTGGCTTCCATGCGAGGGACTTTGTGGATATACCAGCAGCAGGGGCAAGTGGAATATCGTTTTCAAGGAGATTTGTTCCAAGTAGATTTGAACATGTTACTGGGCCAGGAATTGGAGAGGATGCTTTCCGGGTTAGCCCAGATTGAAGTGGAAGACGCCCGATTGGTGAATGGGCGATTAGAAGAGGTAGTGGCCGTTGTCCGCGCTGGCCCGGGTACGATCAGCCGACGGCTTTGGCAATCGGCCGTCCAAGAGTGGGGGCTTTCGACGAGCCTATTGCCCGAGCCGGATGAGCAGGTGTTTTCCTATGAGCAATTGGGGGCGATGGTTCGGATTAGCTCGGAAGGGTTGCAGCTGCGGGGCATCTGCTCCGTACCCGCCCCAGGGTGTATTCTGGTGAACTCCCATCAACTTCTGCTAGGCGAAGGCAAGCAGATAAATGCTCCCATTCCGATCCCGGCCTTGGTGCGGGTGCTAGCCAGTAGGCAGCCAGACCAGCAGGCTCTTTGGGTCCCAGCTACTCAACAGGCACAGGAGCTTCTGCAAATCCTTCCTCTGCCTACGGAAACGGCTGCTTCGGATCATACAGTCGGCTTGGCCGATTCTGGTGCCAAAACCCGGCTTGAATAAGTATTAGCAGCTAAGTTGCAGCCTGTTCAGGATATAGTGAGCATGAGCTTTATTTTGGCCGATCCGTAGCCAGAAACCAGCTCTGATAAGCTTGGGCCTCTAAGCGGATGTGCCTTTCGGATGCAGGAAATGGTTGTGTCGGCTTGGCCGATTCTGCTGCTAGAAACGGGTTCCAATAAATCTTCGGAATCTTTGCAAAAATCTGAACATATAGTAGGCACCTCTGTATAATTCAGAAGGATATATTTCTATTTTGAGCCTTGGCCTCTCTGACCCACTATATAGGGTTGCTAGCATTGCTAGTAACTTATAGATAGTAGATATTCGGGTAGGAGGACTCAGCAGCTATAGAAATCAAAAGTTCATAAAAATCAGTACATGTTCAGATTTTTTTCAGAGGTTTCTTCACTCGACTTTTGCCGATTTCCGGTGTGCAAGTTTTTTCGGATATCTTACCCCTTTGCCAATATTGAGTTAGGAAATTTGCTGAACAAAGAATCCTCAAATCTTACCCCTTTGAAATAAAAGAGGCAAAAATGGCAAAGTCGAGCTTCGGCTAGTTTCCGTTTTGTTCTTTGGGCAGGAGGTCCGGAAATAGCAAAACTCGATTTGCTCGTCCAGCAAGGGGAAGGGGCGACTTCTGGATTCGAGACAGGAGGAGATTTGCCTACCGTTGGGCCTCGTGGCTGATAGGTTACGGAAGAGGAGGGGCTGGTTCAGTTTTTGTACGTGTTTGCAGATAGTAGCGGACTGCGGCGGCGGCCAGGAAGAGCCAATTAGCAGCCACCCCGGCTAGCACTACCCCCAGACCACCCGTGCCCCGGCCGTAGGTATGCAAACCTACATCCAGTACATAATTAACGCCGTACCAGGCCATTAGAATCGAAGTAGCCCCGATAACCGAAAAAGCGGCCATGCCAAAATTGCCGAACCAACCGATATATCGGCCGTGCAATACGACCATATAGAGCAGTAGGGAAATCAGCGCCCAGACTTCTTTGGCGTCCCAGCCCCAGAATCGACCCCAGGCCACATCAGCCCACAAAGCTCCCAGCAAAGTACCAGCGGCCAACAAAAGCACAGCTACCTGCATGCACCGGTAAATGTACCGGGCTAGGGTGGCACAAGCAGCCGGTTCTCGCCTAAAGCAGCCGCTGGGTACCGCGGTCGGTTGACCGGCTGAGACGAAAACCTGTGGGGCCGATCGGCCAGCATCTTCCTCCCCCTCCGAAGCCGATCGGTGTGGTTCAGGAGCAGGACTGCCGGAAGCCTCCGTTAATGGCAAGACCGATCCGGATGAGGCTTCTCCACCCGGAATGGCCGCATCCACCCCTTCCTGCGCATCGGCCCACCGCTCGGAGGCAAGAGCTGGACCTGCCTGAGGGTTTCGGTATCGGCCGAAAAGATAATGAAATAAACTCAGATTTCCTAGCGCAAGCGCCAGGGCGCCGGCGCCGTAACTGGCAGTGATTGTCAGTACATGGGCTGTTAGCCAGAAGTTATCCCGCAGTACTGGCCGAAGTGGGCCAATCGATTTGTCCAGCACCGTAGGCGGGGCATAGTAGGCCAATAGCGCCCCCAACAGCCCCATTATAGCTCCGCTGAAGGCATAAACTTTTCGTTCCTGCAGGTGTGGAAGGGCCAGGCGCATGGATTGCCGATACCAAACAACTGGTAGCGTCCAAAAACTTCCAACGGCAGCTAAGATCACCCTCGGCACATACCACATGCTGCCCAACAGGAAGGCCCATCCGACCAGCCAAGCCACTAGATCATTGGCCGTAAGGGCTCCGCCTCGTTCCAGCCTCGGAACTAAAGAAACAACCGTATATCCCTCTGCCTCGCCGTAATGAACTTGGGTAAGGCCATAAAAGACCCCTGCCATCAGTAATAACCGAAATGGCGACAACATCCATCGCCACCACTGCATCGTAGATGGGCTTATTAGAGGAGCATCCTCGCTAGTAGGCAAAGATGCCGGCATCCCCGGTGCCAAACCGAGCGGGAGGTTATCTTCCGAAGCCGTTCTGCGAGGAACTGTTGCATCAGGGGAAATTTTGGGTTGAGGAGGTTCAGGGGTTTGGAGCGTTCCAGACGATTGGCTTCCGGCATCGGGCAGTTTGGGTGCCGGCATCGGCCAAGCAGTAAGTTGCCATGCAAGTCTGAGTCCTGGTGCCAGGATTGGCCAAACCGTGAATAGCCAACCCATCAGCCCCACCATCAGAGCCACGAAAACAACCGTTTCAAACATATTGGTTACCGGCACCCAGCCGGTAATCGCATACCGAAGAGCAAATCCATATATGATAAAAATTTGTGCAACTAGCGAGATTGCCATGCCCAGCCAAAACATTGCAGTGCGAATCTGACCGAAGGCCAGTGCAAATCCTACCACCGCTACTAGATACCCGATCCAGGCTAACCGAAACGGATCGAGTTGGTTATAGTGTACTTCCAAATCAGTAGTTCCTGGCGGCGGATATTGGGTGGCTTGGAAGGCGGCCCAATCCAAGTTTCGGACCGGCAATGTGGCGCGGCGTTGGTTAATGGCTTGGCCCAATTCCGCAAGCTTATCTGCTAATTGTCGCATGCTGGCGGCAAACCGCTTCGCCCGATCCGGCGATTGGCGATCCAGGTACGCTTGAGCCAACTGTTGGAACGCCATGCGCACTGCTTGGATTTCACCGGCAGGATATTCGGCCAGCGTCTTGCTGAGAGATGCCTCCATCAGAGTCTGCCAACTAAGCCAGGGTTGGGGATTTTCCTCCGGCGTACGAGCTAGCTCCAATGCAAACGGATTGAGCGAGGGCACAAGACGAAGCATATCATGCCCACTGCCCACGGGGCTGTCATCAAACAGGGCTGACTGCACTTCCCAAGCTAACCGATGCAAGTCCCGCGTCCGCGACACCAGCGCCATCCAATGAGCTTGCATCTGCTGCCAGGCTTCCGGTCGTATCGGCGGGGGCGATTGCCGGAGCCGACGGTAGAAATGGTCAAACCAATCGGCCAATTGCTGGGCCGACTGCCGAAGACACCAGGCTTGGTGTTCCATCTGAGGCCGATCGATCGGGCTTCTGCCCGTCAAGTCCCGAAGACTCTCTAGGGACTTCTGAAACTCTCGGTAGGCCTGCCAGGGGGGAGGGGGTATCTGCGGGGGACCACCAGTTCGGTTTTGCTGGGGCGTTGCGCTCTGGGGGCTATCTGGGGCTGGAACGGGGCTAGGGGCCGACTGATGGGCTTCGGCCATTTCCAAAGCCCACTCCATGGCCTGGCTAGTGGCTTGCCAGGTATCTTCGAGTTCGGCCAAACGGATACGAAATAGACTTTGCGGGGAAACGAGCGACGGAACGGAAAAAATCAATTTTTGCCAAGCAGTATATGCCTCTAGCAGTTGCCAGGCTTTTCGATCTAGGCCGGTAGGGTGGAATTTTTGGCTGCTGTGGGCTGCCTGCTGCCGTTGATGGCGAAGTTGGGCCTCCCACTGCCAAAATCGCTCCGCATGTTGGAGCTGCCAGGGGGAAACATAACGAATCGGCCGACCTGAAGGGTCTTCCCGAGGAAGCCCTAAAAGCTCTTCTCGGAGCTGATGATGCTCTGCGATTAGAAATGGCACCCGGTGCCAGCGGTGGGATTCAACTAACCAACTAAGGATAAGTTCATGCGCCGGCCAGGTGCGGGCTTTACCATCGGGAAACAATTGTTTAGCTTCGGAATATTCTGGTCGATCCAGGTCTTCGCCGGGCAGAGCTTCAGCAAGACCCAGGCGGGGGTTCGCCCGGCCACAAATCTGTTCGACCACCGAACGGGCAAAACTATCCAGAGGCATCAACCGTCCGTCGGCAAAGACCGGCAAACGCCGCCAGTAGGTCCAATCCAACTCCTCAGCCTTGCTCGAAGCACTACCCAGTAGTCCCCCACCGAGCACCCCAAAGCCCACCAAAACCCGCATGCTAATCCATCGCCATGCGCCAGGAGCAAAAATATACGCCCGCATCAGATACATCACAGTAATACCTACCACGATTAAGAGACTACCAGCATATTTGAATCCTCGGCCTGGATCATAATTGACGCTAAGAATACTACGATACAAATCTTCGGTAATTGGGCTAGCAGTTTCCGGTCCCTGCACTGGTAATCCCCCAGCTTCTGTCTGTTGAGCACTCCGTTCGGGGCGGTTGGGATTCTCAGAGCGATGCTCGATCCATTGGTCAAATTCCGGGTCGCCTGGTTTACCTAGATAAACAAAGCTAGACTGATAAAATCGGTACATTCGTCCGGAAGCAGGGTCTTTAGCGGTCAAGGGCTGATTCATCGTAATCAACACTTTTTCCTGTCGAATTTTGGGTGGAGTGGTTCCTTCCAGCACATCCACCAGACTAGAATAATGGGCGTCATGGGCAGAACCGGGTTCCACTTTCCGGGTAAAATCTCGGAGATAGATTTGGATGCCCAACTGCCATTTTCGGTAGTCCAATTGAACGGCCACCCGCCGATTGCCGCAAAAGACCACTGCCTCCTCATCGGCAAACCGGGGGCCGCCTAAGGGGATCCAAAACTCTCCGCTGTTGGCCGTTGGTTCCAAAGGCTCTGGCTGATGGGAAGTTTGCTGGCCAGAAGAACAGTCTCGGACAGTCAAGCGGACCTTGGCCCGGGGCTGACGAAACCGGCCAGCAGAAGGCGCCGCTTCTAAGGCCCTGGGCTCATAAAGGATGGTCGGTCGGGAAGCTGGTCGAAATTCTAGCAGACGCACTTCAGTCTCCAACGGCGTGCCCGAAAAGACCCGAAGCGGCCCAAGATGCTCGACCGGATAGGCTTCGCCCATTGGAGAGGCCTGTTGGGGGCGGTGCTCGGCCGGCGGAATGGCCTCGGCCGGAGCAGAAGCCTTGGGGGCTGCCATGCCCGGCCATAGCCCCGCAGCAACCAGTTGCGGAGCATGCCACTGCCGATAGTACAGTTTTCCATCAGGCCCTAGCAGAAGGTCCAAACGCAGCAAAGCAGCCAACCGTAAAAGCTCTAGCCGCTGAATACCAGCTAGCCGTTCCGGTACCGGCGGCGGTTCCACCCAATAAGTACCGTAAACCCCCAACGTCTCCGCCTGCCAATTGTGCGAAGGATTCTGGGCAAATAAAAGCATTCGTACCCTGTTGGAAGCAGCCGCAGCCGATGCCGGACGGATTTCCAACTCTACAGCCCGAAAACGCTCCTGGTACCCCACGAATACCACTTTAAAATCCGAAGCACCTAATCGCTGTTCCGGCTGCTTTTGCAAATCTTGGAGCGAAAAGCGATAGACCTGCCCTTGATGCCACAGCACTACCTGTCCTAAAGAACCGACCGTTCCTTCCGGCCCGGTGGCCAAAAACGCCTGGCATTCAGCCAGACTGCTAGCCAACCAAAATACCACCGGCGGACCCCAAGGCATGTTTTGCCGATCTCCTATCCCCATGGGACGCTGCTGGCCATGCGCTCCCCCAGCAGGAACTACTGTCAGCGTCAACTCCCCTTGCTCGGCAAACAAAAGTTCTTTTTCCCACTTTGCCTGCCCCAACCGCCTTAATCCTAAGACCAATCGAGGTACTATCAGCCGCTCCGAATCCGCATAGTAGTCTAATACCTCTAAGGTAATCCCATCTTGGTCATAAATCCGGCCCCAATCCCTAGGAACTATCCGCCAAGGGAAAAACGGTAGACGCTGATAATCAGCCCAATGGAAAGGGCCAGATCGGAATGGCACCTCCACCGTCCTGGGGACCAACTGCCCATCATTCGAATGCCCTTCCGAAGGCCGGCCCCCGCCTGCTTGTGCCTCAAAAATCTCCAGCCGAAAAACCTTCTGATCCTCATACACTACATTGCTCGCTTCTCCTTCATGGAGGATCATCTGCCCATGAATCCCCCAGCCCTGCTGGAGCAAACACCCAGCCAATAGGACTAAAATCCCCGTGTGAGTAATCACAAAACCGGTCTGATGCTTCTTCCAAGGCCAACGGATCAAGGTAGCACAAAATACATTCAGCCCCAAAAGGCCCACCAACACCATAAACCACCAAGCACGATAGATACCGAAGGAAGCAGCTTCAGTCCCATACCACTTTTCCACAAAAGTGGCCCACCCTAACACCCCAGTA
The DNA here is from genome assembly GCA_025062105.1 of Thermoguttaceae bacterium. Classification (GTDB taxonomy): domain Bacteria; phylum Planctomycetota; class Planctomycetia; order Pirellulales; family Thermoguttaceae; genus JANXAQ01. The sequence goes on along the minus strand of JANXAQ010000019.1, from coordinate 13,317 downwards.
GTAAGGGTAATGAGTACTACGGCTACCTGCAACGAAGCAGCCCATTGATAGCCAGTCCGCAAAGCTCGAAGCCACCAAGGCCAAGATGAAACGGATACTTTCCCAGCATCCATCGGAACTTCAATTCATAGCAGGAAATGAGGTGGTTGGTAATGTTTCAACCTAGGGAAAAAACCTTCTGTCTCAGAGGCTGTTCTGAAATTGGGATTTGGGCGGTTTCTCATGGGTTTTGGCCGACCGGATCCTACCCTTCAGACTTCTTAAAAACAGGGATTTTGGAGATTCTGGGGCATTGAGGAAGGAAACCTCCTTTCATCATACTTTCATCATAGAAAATGTTTTTTAGAACAGCATCTCAGTGCTGTTCTCCTCTCGGTCGGACAGCTGGGCGAGGCTTCCGCCGACCAGCTCCAGAAGCTCTTGAGACTAAAAGGCAGAAAGCCCAAGGCGGGAGTACACCAGGTTAAACTCCGGAAGTACTCCGTCTGCTTTTTGCTCTCCTGCTTCCGTCCTAAGTGGGTGCCCCTTCCCTCAGTGTCTGGCTACCAGCGGAGAGGAAAAAACTGCCCCCTTCGGCTGAAGGTGATACGGTACTTATGGTAGGTAAAACCATGGCCGAGGGGAAAGTGGGAATGTGACGGTTGCTCAGAGGAACCAGAATCGATTGGTAACGGTTTGTGTCTGATGGGTGGATAAGATTGCCCGGCCAGTGTTTTTTCCTCCTCTTTTTCTTTCTTGGGCCCCCGAGAGCTCATTGGATTATACGGCTTCCCAGGGTCTGGGGATAGAGCGAGCCCCCGCTATTGGGGGCCCTAAAGAAGAAATCCCGGCCCTTAACTTGCTAAGGAAGGTTTGAAACTTAGAAGCTTTGCCAAAAGGGATTTAGAAAGTTAGAAAGGTTGGCTAGATTTACCAAATTGCCTAAATTTCTAGATCCCCAACTTGTTGATTTTACTTTCCAGAAACATTTTAGCCAAGCTAAGTAGGAAGGTAGCAGAGGTAAACGCCCCTTTCGGAACGGTTTAGCCAAATGGAGCGGATCGGGTTTGGGAACATTTCCACCCACCGGCAAAACTGCTTGGGCTATCAGAAGGAGCGTGTCGGCACCGTCGGCACATTGGGGCAGCCAGAGGCACCTTTCAATCCTCTTTTTCTCATCAGCTTGGCCCTCTTCTGCCATTGTAGAGGAGGTGGAAAAATAAAGCTCCTCCATTTCGCTGAAATGTTACCTCTTTCAAAAATTATTGGGACCTCTTTTTAAACATGTTGGCTATCCTTCCTCTAACCCAATATCTAGAGGTGCTAGCATTGGTAGCACCCAATAGATAGTAGGTGTTCGAATAGAAGAACCCAACGGTTATTGAATCAAGAGTTCACAAAGTCCACTCAGGAGTTTAGAGGTTCCCTAGCTTTTTGGTCGGTAAAAGCTCTCTGGAGGAGAAAATGGGGAGGCAAGGGGCTGTTATTGAGGAGAAGCGGGAAGTTTGAAATCCGCCGGGGGGGTGATTCGGCCACAGAACTTACAGCCGATCAAGTACATCTTTTGACCTTGGTGCTCGACTTGGCTGGAGCGGACGACTTCGGCCAAGAAATAACTAGTAGCCGCTCCTTCGCCCAAGGCTATCACCAATCGGTGGAAAGCAGGTTCTTTTTCCATGAAAAAGCCGATGCCGCCGGCAGAGATGTCCTTACATTGGACTTGGACAAATTCTTCGGGCCGAGGGAATCGGCCTTCCGTGTATGGAGCCACTTTTTGCCGGTACCGGTAGACCCGGCGGACAAATTGCCGCTGTTCTTCCGGAACCGGAAGCCGAAGGGGACGGAAAGGCGGGGGCTGAATGGGTTTGGCCAGCTCCTGGAGGCTGGCAAGTATTTGGGGGGAAATCACTGCGGCATTGGTTTGCAATGCCCTACAAAGCTCTTGAACCACTTGGCTAGTCTGGTGAGACCGCTGATAGGCCTGCCGGAGTTCTTCTTTCATCCGGAGAATTTCTGTTTGGTCCAGACCACAAAGGACCATCCGGGGGTTAGTACTATCGGACAACAGTTTTACGGTCCAACAGATCCGATGTTTCTGGCCTTGCTTATCTAGGAGGGAACCTTCGAATTGAATGGGCTTGGGTTCATGTCGGACAGTGTTGAGCACCGCCCGAATTAATTCTCTTTCCTTTGGGAGGGCCAACACATCCCAGAAAAGTCGCCCCTCGATCTCTGCTGGTTGAAAGCCAAGATATTTTTGAAACGTAGGATTGACCTGCAGGATTCGCCCCTCGGCATCCACGCTCACCACAAAGGCATCGATCACCTCCAGAACCGTTTGAGCGAGGTTCTGTTGCTGTTGGAGCTGTTCTTCGGCTTGGATCCGGGCCAACGAGGAGATCAATAAATAAGAAATTGTTTCTGCGAATTGAACATCTTCCATAGTAAAACTTTTTTTATCCCTCGCAAATACGCCCAATACACCAAAAGGCTTTCCACCCACAATTAACGGGAGCATCAGCGCTCCGCCTACTTCCATCTGCTGTAAAAACAGATCGGTAAACCGACTCTCTTTACGCAAACTGGCCGTAGTTACTGGGCCAGCCGTCTGCAAGCAATAGGCAGCCATCGAAGTGGTTGGATCCAGCGTGTACTTATAATCAACAGTATCCCTCAGAAGGCCTTGTTTCCCCAACGTGGCAATGCGAAAGGCTATGCTATGGCCTGAATCCACCACCTTGCCCACGCCGATTCGGTCCAGTTGGAGGACCTCAGCAATCAGGGCTGCTGCATCCTCTAGAAGAACATTTAGCGGCGGGCGGGCACTGGTACGTCGGCCAAAAGCCAACACAGCTGCCTGCTGCTTGGCCCGTGGATCGGCCGATGCGGCCTTTTGTTCCAGGCCAGCCAATAGAGATTCCACTCCTCTCAGCCGATCGGATGGTGCCGTTTCCCCCGAAATGGGCATAGCAAAAAGCCTGTCTTACACCCGCTGGACAGTTGAAGATTCCCGGCTCCCCTATAAAAAGCATAGAACGATTTTTCCCTCGTAGCGGGAATTTTACCAAAATATGGGGATATAGTACCCCCGATAGTGTCGTTTCCCCTAGAACTATATACCCCCTCCTGACTGCCACGCTGGTATACACATCTTTGAGATGTTTTTACAATACAGCAACACCAAATGATTGCGCCATAAGAGGATCGTAAACCTTTTAAAAGAATCACTGTTTAATTTGGAGAGATTGCACAACTTGGTAAAAATTGTGGGAAAGATTATTTGAGAGATCAGAAAGTGTTTGGTTTAGAAATTATTTGCCTATATTTTCTATTTTGTCCATTTGATGAACTTCAACAAATTTTCCGGATTTTCCTAAAGTAATGTCCCCCCGCAGAACTCTAACTTATGTATAGAAACCTGCCTGGTGGATCGCAAGGCCCAGCCGGGCTGGTAACAGGCTGTCGTTAAATGTGATTTGAACAGTTTCAAAGGGCTTTGGACCCACCCCATTTGTTAATTCGACTTTTGCCAATTTCTAAGCTGGGCCGATTGTTTGATTGTTGGAACCTCTCCAAAATCTTGAACATGTAGTGAACTTGATGAATTTTCGATGTGGTAGGCTTTCGCTCGACTTTTGCCATTTTTCCTAACTTGGTGTGAATCCAAGAGTTATGGAGAAGCCTTTGTTTGTTCACTCATTTTCCTAAGTCCAATAATTTCAGGGAGTTAGAACTTTCCCCCTTCGGCAGAAGCCTGAAAATGGCAAAAGTCGAGTTGAGCTGCTCCGATCCAAATATCTATGTAGGGCCCTAGTAGTGCTAGTAACCTAATATATTTGGGTAGAGGCGGAGGGAACCAAAATGGTATAAAAATATTTCCTTCGAATGATGCACAGGACGCTAAAATAGTTCGGTTTAGTCGGACTATGGAGCGGACGGCAGATGCGCCATTTTGTTCAGTGGGGAGAAATCTCAGCTTCTTTGGTGGGGTCCGAAGAAGTTTTCTTGGGGAAGGGTGGAGCGGGGGATTTAGCTCCTTCGGATAGGCTTTCACCCACTGCCTGCGGCCGATATAACGGTAGGTACCGATAATAGACTTCCAAAGTGCAGGCAGCCAAAGCGGTTTGATAGAGTCGGCCTCCAGTTTGGCCCCAATAGGGGTCCGGATTCCAACTGCCGGCCGCATGGCCGGTGCGTACTTGACTATCCACTAAAATCCGCCGCATCTGCGTATTCCACCGTTCCCACTCCGGCCCGCCGTAGTGATGGAATACCTGAGCTGCATAATACCAGTAGTAAATATTGAATTCTTTGGCATTGGGGGGATGGCGTTCCAACAGAAACCGGATTCCGCCTCGCAGACCGGCATGATCCCTTGGCCAACCCAGGTATTGTCGGCACAATAGGGCCTCGGCGGTCATAGCCGGGCTGGCTGAGAGTCCTGGCATATAACCATATTTGCTCCCGGCCCGATCCGTCTGGGCGGAATCCAGATATCGACTGGCTTTCATGAGGGTTTCGGTAGGCACCTGCAGGCCAGCCATCCGGCCGCTATTTAGCGCCATCAGTTGCCAGCCGACCATACTGGTATCGCCTGCTTGCCCAGGCTGATATCGCCAGCCGCCTTCCGGGTGCTGTGCCTGAAGGATAAAATTCAATGCCCGTTGAGCGGCTTGGCGAAGTTGGCTATCGCCGGTTAGCGCATAGGCCTCGCACAGGACAATACTGGCCAAGCCATGCGAATACATCTGCCCTAGTCCGGGCTCTCGCAGATCGCCATCTTCTTTTTGGCGGGCCAAAAGCCATTGGAGCCCTGCGCGAACCACGGAAGCATATTCTCCCTGCTGATGGGTTTGTCCTGCCCCTAACATCGGCAGCAAGGCTAATGCCGTCCCCGCCACATCGCTCGTTGTACCCTCCCCAGAACATTGCCCTTGGCAATCGGACGTTCGATTGAACGCATGTAAGCTAAAGGAACCATCGGCATTTTGGTGTCGGCTGATCCAACGCAGAGCCCTAGCTACAGCAGCTTCCGTAGCGGAAGTACCCCCTTGACTATACAAAATTTTGTTTCGAACTGTTGGGTCTCGGCCGCGCAACAAAGACCCAGCTCGCAGAGCAGGAGCCTGTTCACTTATCAGCGGATCGGGCGGTTGCAGGGAGGAGTCCGGCCGATGCAGTCCTGGATCCAAAAGTGTCTTTTCTAAATTCGGATCTCCCAACACATCCTGCAGCGACAATGGTTCGTAGGCCAACCCACCTTCGTCGAACTCAGGCCGACGCACTTCAATTTGCGGATGTTCTCCTAATTCTGTCTCCAGATCATAAGGACCTATACTGGCCGAAAAAACAATCCCTACCGGTTTTTTCTCCTCAGGAATCCATAAGGCCAGTAACAACATCGCCACCATGTGGAGCAGAAAGCTAATGAGCCAAGCAGGGAGATTTTTAAGCCAGTCTTGTACTCGCTGATGCCAAGGCCGTCCTCGTTGGGCTAGGCGAAGGCGCTGACGAAAGAGGCGTTCCGCAGCTGCGATGCGGCGTCTCCCCCTTGGAACAGAAGTTGGAACAGCTCCAGCGAAATTCTCTCCAGAAGGCTGGGAAACTCTAGCAATAGCCGAAGGACCCGTTTTGGAAGCTCCCCAGGCCGCTTCTGTCGGTCTTGGGGGTTTCCCCTCTGTGGCCAAGCCCCGATCCACACGCTCTTTTTGGCAAGAGCAGGGGACATCTGGAGTGGGAACCTTGTGCTTGCCAACCTCCGCCGGAGGTACCGATACTGGACTACTTTTCGGAATTGCAATGGGTGCCGAGGCTTCGGCAGCCGGCTTAGCCGACAATAAAGTGCTCCCAGAAGGGGCTTGGGATTGAGCTGCCTGCTGGCGCAACAGTTGCCAGGCTGCGCGTTCTTGTTCTTCGGTAAGCTCAATACTGGTACCGCACCGCCAGCAATCGGCCAGTCGCAGCCATAGCCGAATCGACATCGGGGCCCCGCAGCCGGGGCAGGCGCAGGCTAATACTCCCCCATCCAGCCAAATCTCAGCCGGGCCAGGCACGCCACCCCCGGCAGTGCCAGAACTGACCCTTGGAGGCTTGGGCTGAGTACCCTCCTTTTGCCCATCCGGGTCAGTAGCATCTGCCCCAGGTTCCATAGGCTTTGGTTGGCCATCGGGGCTCTGGGCCACCGCAGGGCTTTGCATCCCGATACCCGACGGTAGGTCAGAGCCGGAGATTTTTTGCAAAGCACTGTCTCCTTCCGCAGTGGGCATTGCTCGGCTCTTTTCCGGTGCAAAAACTAAACGAACCTCTGCATCATTCAAAAGGGATATTTTTATACTATTTTTTGTGGTCTTCTCTCTAACACAACATAAACGGCTGCTAGCATTGCTAGCACCTAATAAATAGTAAGTGTCCAGGGAGGAGAATCAATCGGTTAAATAATCCAAGGTTCCCAAAGTTCACTATATGTTCAGGATTTTGCAAAAATCCCAAAATGCAGAGGTTCCCAAAATCCCAAAATAAAATATTGCCACTTTCCTCCGCGGCAGGAACCTATTAAGTCTCCTTTCAGTCTAAAACATTTCCCCCGGGATTGTAAAGAAGAACCCTTAGCAGAGGCTTGCCCAGCTTGCCCCTGCAGGTCCCCCAGTCCTAACAGGAGTTCTCTACGGCTTGAGCTGGGTTTGGGGGCTAGAAGAACTGGGGTCAGCCCCACCGAGTGCCCACCAAGCTTTGTAACATTTTTCCACAACTGCCCTTTCTACCTGCCCATCCCAAACGGCCACGCCATATCGAAGTTCCACTGGCTGACCAGCTCGGATGGTCAATGGTTCTTGATCCAGGTTCAGGGTGGCCGACAGATACGCAAACGGCCGATCCATCGTAAACCAGGTAGCCGGATGCCGGGGATTTTTCGGCCAATCAAACACCGCTACGGTAACCGGTTTTCCGTCGGCTTTGGCAGTGTAAGCGCACCAGGCAGCTCGGGCCTTATTGGTAGCTTCGGGGCCGGATTGGCCCTGTGCGTTAAAGAATCTTCCTTCGATGTCCATAGAGGCCGTAAACCGCATTCCTAGGCCGAAATAGGAGGAGCCGCCAAGTTGAACGGAACTCCTTCCTTCCGGCGCCCGAAGGAGGCTTCGCCAGCTAAGCAGGGTGGCCGTTGGCTGGTCGGTTCGGCAGGCCGCCAAGGTCCGTTCCTCCTCTAGCATTACCGCTCCTTGGGGATTTTGCCACCGTAGATTTTGCCGCAGGACCTCCCATGCCCTCCCATCCACCACGATTCGCTCCTGCTTCAGCGGCCCGATGGGTACTTGGCTTCCGCTAGCCGCATCTTCTGCCCAAAAGTTCACCCCATCGACTGCCACCGCAAACATCAGCCCATGGTGGTGTTTGTGATCAGCGGGGCTATCCCGAAGCAGATTCACCCCGGCGGGAGAGAAAAGCTCTGCGAGATACGGCTTTTTAGGATTCGGCGCTGCCTGATAGACCAACACCATCGCCCCATCCATCTGGACTGAATGCCGGCCCGACTCGGCTGCCCAGGCAACTCCTTGCTGGTCCATCTGAGCCAAAAACCATAACCCTCCGAACAGGCTAAAAGCCTTTAACAAAATGAGCTTTCCTATCAGCCTCCAAGGGGGTAGGTAGCGTCTTAGGACCATCGAAATTTTCATTTGGTTAGAGCCTGGCTCTGTTGAAACCCTTTCCGGTCGGAGGCCTAAACCCACCAAAATTGAAGCAAAGCCGACCAGTATGGACAAAACCTCCCCAGACTGCGGACAACCTTTCACCAGAGCTTTAGAGCTTCTAATCCAGCAGAGTGCCTCTTCCATCCTTCCTGCCCGGCGGCAGGAGGCTTTTTGGCTCCCTTGTGCTTTTCTACAGCATAGGAACATGCGTTCCATGGTCACTACCTTTCTCAACAGAAGTTCTATTCTAAAATTTTGCAAAGGACTCTATTCCACGTAGGGGGTTCGCAGAGATGGATTGGTTGAGGGGTTTAGGCGGTGCGGTAGGCTTGACCGATCAGGTGGCCTAGTTCAGGTACAATCAGTTTTTCTAGGGCCAATCGGACTGCTTGTGGCGATCCGGGCAAGACAAAAATAGCGGTTCGGCCTACCAGTCCGGCGATTGCCCGGCTGAGCATTGCCGCCGGCCCAATCTGCTGATAGCTGAGCATCCGGAACAGTTCGCCAAAGCCGGGCAGGGGTTTGGTGAGCAATGGGCTAACCACTTCCACCGTAACATCTCGGCTGCTTAGTCCGGTGCCACCCGTCAGCAGCACCATCTGGATGGCTTCTTGAGTCAAAAGGCTCTCCAGGGCCTGACGGATTTCGGCCGGTTCATCCCGAACGATTTGCCGAGCCACTACCTGATGGCCCGCTGCCTGGAGGATTTCTAAGGCAGTTTGGCCGCTGAGGTCGTCGGCGAGGGTACGGGTATCGCTGACGGTAATAACCGCACACCGGACACTTCTGGGGGCTTGTTGCCGATGTTCGGCTGCCACTTCGTGCACCAACGGGCTCCTGAACTTAGAAAAAATAGCTTCTCCCCCAAGGGTTTTTCATGACACAGAGCAGTCAGCCAAAAACACTCCGTTTTGCGAGGGGAAGGCCGTTCTTTTGCCTCTCCCCCAAAGGCGGGGAAAATCGTTCCCTTCCATAGCTGCTTTTGTTATACTATTATAAAAAGAGACCCAGCCGCTCAACTGGGAGTTCGGCGCTGCTTAGTGTCTCCATTGGCCAAAAGGTGTTCCTTATGAAAACCAGGCTAACCTCTGGATTCATCTTGCTGAGCCTTTGGGTGGGCCTTTTGGCCGACAGTTTGTATGGGGAAATTTTTGTCTTGCAAAACGGCGGACGGATCGAAGGCCAACTGCTCAACCCCGACGAATCTCCCCGAACCGTTTATTTAGTGCGTACCCCGGAAGGAGCCCAAATTGGGTTGTCGCCAGGTCAAGTGGCGCAAGTGTTGCGCCGTCGGCCGGTGGAACTGGAATATGAAAAAATCAAACCTACCTATCCGGATACTGTCGAAGGCCAACTGGCTCTGGCCCAGTGGTGTTTGGAACATAATCTGCTCAGTCAGCGTCGGCAGCATTTGGAGCGAGTGCTCCAATTGGATCCCAATCATGCCGAGGCCCGGCGGGCTTTGGGGTACATGCTCATCGAAGGGGCCTGGAAAACCCGGGACCAGCTCATGCAAGAGCGTGGCTATCGATGGTATCGAGGTCAGTGGCGCCTGCCCCAGGAGATCGAACTGCTGGAGCGGAAAGAGGCCCAACAGGCCGCCGAACGCGAATGGTTTGCCAAGATCAAACTCTGGCGGGGTTGGTTAGGGACCAACAAGGAAGAACAGGCCCTAAAGAACTTTGAAACGATCCGGGAACCTGCTGCGGTACGCCCCTTGGCCAGCTTCTTACAAGACGAACCCAGCCCGGCGGTCCGGAAACTGTACATCGAGACCCTGGCTCAAATCAATACCCCAGAGGCAGTCAAGGTCTTGGCCCTCCAAGCGCTGGAAGACCCGGTGGAAGAGTTGCGGCTGACCTGTCTAGACTGGCTAAAGACGGAGCCTCGGCCAGAGGTGGTGGCACTGTTTATTTCTCGACTCAGGAGCAAAGACAATAAAATGGTTCGCCGGGCGGCGGTAGGACTGGCCGCCATGAAAGACCCAACCGCCATTGCTCCCTTGATCGACGCCCTGATCACCACTCACACCTACCGGATTGATCCTCCAGGCGGGCCGAATGCCATGAGTGTTACTTTCGGCAAAGGGCCGGGCGGCTCAGGCGCTCCGGGCGGTGGCACCGGCATGTCCTTCGGCGGCGGACCCAAACTTGTCAAAATCCCCATCCAAAACCAAGAGGTCCTGGACGCTTTAGTTAAAATCACCGGCGTCAACTACCAGTTTAACATCCCTGCCTGGAAAAGCTGGTACGCGCAATACCGCAAAACCCTTCAATCCCCCTCGGCCGACGCCCGCCGAGGCTAAAGTCATCTTCCGCTTATTCGGGCCTGAAGCTGCTTTTTGTATCCCAAAACTTCCGCTCACAGTTCTTTACCGGGACTTTTGCCATTTTCCTAACTGATTTTGCCACCACCAGTCTCGGGGAAACTACCCTCTTCCCGCCCAATTTCCTAAGTCCAATAGTTGCAAGCAGTTAGAGCACCACCCTGCCAGCGCAAGGCCAGAAATGGCAAAGGTCGCGTTTAGGAACAGTTCCTCAAAATGAAATCGCCTGATTGAACCAAGGCCGCCCTGTCATGCAGGTCTACCTGGGAACCCAAGAACAAAAAATTGCTGGATTGGGCGATTTTGTTCCCGATGAGAACTTACGGCTTTCTATTCGCCTGAATAATTACTCTTCCGGCAATGGTTCTGTTACTGCTATAGCTGGTACTGGGCTTTTCCCTTTTTCTGCTCTCGGGTACAATAATCGGTATGAGGATGGTGGTTTTGCAATCCGGAAGCAACGGCAATTGTGTGTATGTGGAAGGGGGTGGGGTCCGTCTGTTGGTCGATGCCGGCATATCCGGCCGGCAAGCCGAATTGAGACTGGCCTCCCATGGGATGGACATCCGTCAGGTGGATGTTCTGTTGATTTCCCATGATCATCGAGATCATATCCGCACTCTAGGCGTCTTCCAACGCAAATTCGGCATACCAGCCTATATTACCGAAAAAACCTTAGCGGTAGCAGAACAGTTCTATTGTTTGGGTCGTCTGGGAACGTTGTATTTTTTCGAGCCTGGCGATATCCTCCAGGTAGGGGGGTTGAAAATCTATACTATCCCGACCCCGCACGATGCGGTCGAAGGCGTTGGGTTTGTGTTCGACGATGGCCAGAAACGGCTGGGCATTCTTACTGATTTAGGGCATCCGTTTCCGGAGCTCCGCCGCCTGATTCATTCGCTCGATGCGGTGCTTTTGGAAAGTAATTACGATCCCCAGATGCTTCAGCAGGGACCTTATCCCGAGTGGTTGAAGCGCCGGATCCAGGGACCTCATGGCCACTTATCCAACCAAGAGGCCGCTCAGCTTCTGCGATCTGCTCTGGGAGGACGGCTCCGCTGGGCCTGTCTAGGACACCTCTCGGAAAACAATAATTCGCCAGAAATTGCCCTCCAGACTCATCAGCAGCTTCTGGAAGGCCGGTTGCCCTTGGCTGTGGCCAGCCGATATGAGGTCTCCGACCTGTTTGAAGTCTAACAAGGATTACCTTTCCGACGGTATTCAAGAGCCCGAAACATGGGAGGAATCTTGGAAAATCCTGAAGGTATGGTAAGCTTAGGCACTTTTAATTCTTCTGGCCGTTTTGGTTTCCTAGATGAATACCCATTTTCTGTTGGCAGCTTGTCATGCTAGCAGCCCTACTGGGTTAGAGGGGGAAAGCAACAAAGAAGTGTAAAAATGCCTCCCTTAAATTCTGCAGAGGTTCCAAGTCATACATCTTGTTTTGGCGGGGCTGTTACGGAAAAGGCACTTAGCCTGGGGGCTTGAGCTTGTTTGACCGATGTGTTGCTAATCTCTCGAAACCTCTTGCCTTTTATTGGTGTTCGAATTTCCAAGACAGCCTCCCGCCTGTCCGAACTGGGGTTTTTCTGGTTTTTTTCAAGAACAGGCTCTTTCATTGGTTATTTAAAGCTCAATAAATGGTTCTCGGAGGCTTGCCTGTTGTCCTTCTAATCGGAAGGCTTCGTGTCGCTGAGGAGCTATTTCATGAAGGTAGGACTGGTTGGCTATCAAGGTTCGGGCAAGACGACCTTGTTTCAGTGGCTGACTGGGATTCGGGCCGATCCCAGTTTGGCCCATCGAGGTCAATCGGCTGTGGTGCCGCTGCCGGAACCCCGCCTGGAGAAGCTTGCCGAGATCTATCAATCTAAAAAGATCACCCCGGCTGGTCTGGAAATCGTCGATACTCCCGGCCTGAGCCGAACGCATGAAGGCAACCCGGCCCGATTGGCCCTGATTCGGGAAGCCGATTGCCTGGTGTTGGTCTTGGCTGCCTACGATGGCTCCGATCCCTGGGCCGATTACCGCAGCCTGGAAGACGATTTTCTCCTGGCCGACATGGAAATCGTCTCCGGACGCATCCACCGGATCGAACAATCGCTTGCCAAGCCCCTGCCCAAAACAGAAAAAGAGCAATTAGCCCATGAGCAGGCCGTTCTGCAGCAGGTGTTCCAGGCGATGGAATCCGGCCGACCTTTGCAGGAGGCCCAAATGACCGACGAGCAACGGCGGACTACACGAGCGTTTCGGCTTTTGACAGAAAAGCCTCGATTCTTGCTGGTTAATACTGCCGATGACGAAGCCGATCCTCAGCGATTTGTCCGTTCTGCACCGTCTCAGTGGCCGTGTTGGGCGGTCCCGCTGGATCTAGAGTGGGAACTATCCCAAATGAGCGATGAGGATCGAGAAGCCTTTGAAAAAGAAATGGGCCTTCAGGGAACGGACAAAGCGCACCTACTGCGGGCTTTAGTAGAGGCCGCTGGACTAGTAGTCTTTTTTACAGCTAACCAGCGGGAAGTCCGTGCTTGGCTGCTGCCAAAAGGCGGTACGGCCTTAGAAGCGGCCGCCGAAATCCACACCGATATGGCCCGCGGCTTTATCCGCGCAGAGGTCATGCGGGCCGACGACCTCCTGCAGCTCGGCAGCCAGCGCGAAGCCAAAGCCCAACACCTGGTCCGCTCCGAACATAAAGACTACGTCGTCCAAGACGGCGACCTGCTCTACATCCACTTCAACGTCTAATCCCGAAAGAAAAGACTTCCACTGCCAAAGCGAAGACCGGCTTCTGTTGATGGGGCACTCGCCCATATTGGGTAGCCCTAGTTTGTCATTCCCTTGCAAGCGGGAATCCAGGCCCCCTTGGCTCCTCCCCTTGTCATCCCTGCGCAAGCAGGGATCCAGGCTTCTTTGTGCTGCTGCCTTCTCATTCCCGCACAAGCAGGACCCTAGATTCTCTTGCACCGGCCTTACTTCTCATTCCCTTGCAAGCGGGAATTCAGGCGCCCTTGGCTCTTCCCCCTTGTCATCCATGCGCAAGCAGGGATCCAGGCCCTTGTGCTGTTCATCTATTCATTACCCTCTCCACCGCGCCAAGAGGATGGCCTGCGCAGCAGGCCGGATGAGGAGGCTTCCTCCCCTCTGGAGCACAGGTTCAGGGTGAGGGGGCCTGGCCGCCTCCTTCCGGGGCGGCTTCGTGCTCCGCCCTCTACCCCACACCCTCCCCCTACTCTCTACCTCCCCACTGCCTCTCCCCTATTCTTTACCTCCCCACTCTCTACTGCCCCCCCTACTCTCTACCCCCTACTCTCTACCTCCCACTCCCCA
>JANXAQ010000285.1 GCA_025062105.1 Thermoguttaceae bacterium | reverse complement strand
AGTTCAAAGTCTAGTGAACAGATAATATTTATTTCTAACTCTTTAATTGCTAAGAAGTTAAGAAAACACTTGCTGTGTGGTCTAAAAACCTTCCGGAGAAAATTTTCAAAACGGTTTTCTCCGGAAGCCTGGAGGCCCATGAGAAACCAGGGCTGCTGAAGGCGCCCAAAATAAGACTTTTTAGGTATATCGAATACCCCCCCTGGCGTAGATTGACATAAGCGGTTATTTTTCAAGAGGTTAAGTCAACTTTTTCCATCTGGTTTAGGGACCAAACCCAAACAGGCCGCCTAACCCCCAGAAAGTGCATAATCAACCCCCTGAGCAGGTTTTCTTTTACCCCATTCCAAGCTCCCCAAAGATACGATGATATAACTCTTTAATAAATAATCAGTTACAACAATTTCCTTTTGCCAACCCACACTTGGAACTACTGAGGAATGACAGACGGCTTCCTTCGGCTGAAATGTTACAGTGTCTCGGCAGAGGTTTACCGATGCCACGGGGGGGCCAGGAAGCCGATGGCCTCTTCGAAAGTGGGCCGACGCCGAAAGTCAGTGGCCGGATTGTAGGCCGGTTGGTTCGGGTCGGGATTGACCCAGTGGGCATGTTGTCGGCCGAAATAGCTGCCGTAGAACTGATAATTTGTATCCACCCAACGGGCCACCCGCATCAACTCCATCGGGGTGAGCATCTTGGTATGGTCGGTCTGAGCGTTTTTGGGATGTTTTGGGTCAGTGAGCACAGCCATCAGCACGCTCTGCGCACAACCGAGACTTCGGGGCGGCAGATACGCCCCGTTGTAGTTGCCCTGATCGCCTTTGAGGAAGGAGGTGAACTCGGAAATCAAGGGGCCGGCCAGCTCTTTGGTGGCCAATTGCTCATAGGAGATATTATACATTTCGGTAATCTCCCCGGTTAGTCGCAGTCCGCCGGCTGGTTTCTGCGCCCCGTGGCAGGAGACGCATTTAGCATCCCAAATTGGCTGAATATCCGTCGGATAGTGGATGACCTGCCCTGGTTTGCCGTCGCCGCCGTTTTCCACTAGATCGCACGGCTGAGGCATAAGCCGACTGGGCGGCCGGCGCAGGGCCAACGGCGGATTCGGCCCTATTGGAGGCGGACTGTACCGGCGCTGTCCATGGCAACCGGTACAAGAGCGGACTTCGCCCGGAGCATAGTTGACATAAGTTCGTTCCCGCTGGATTTCGCGGAAGTTTTCGTCCAGTGCTTGCAAAAAGATGGCACGACCCGCCGGCACCACAAAATGAGCCGATCCGTCCGCTTCCACCGGCACCACGCCCCACTGGACCCTAGGCCAAAGAGCCGCCTTCCAAGAAGAACTGCTAATATGCGGATTCCACCGGCGGCCAGTGGACCAATACCGAGGCAGAACTTCGTTGACTCGAAGCCATTTCACCTCCCCAGGTTTGACTCCCTCCATGCCCTGGGTGATATGGGTAACGATGCAGACGGCTTCATTCCGGGCCGAATACTCGGGATCCCGGTGGGTAAGCACAGCTGGCGGCACTTTGCGGGGCCGAATCGGCGTCGGATGCCAGCAGGATAACTCAGGATCTTTATGCACCAACCGATGCCGACCCTCTACATCTAATAAATAAATGGCATAAGCATGAGGTGTTTGTTGGGCATGATGGCTGGGATCGTATTTGTAAGAGACTAAAAAGAGCCGATCGGTGATCGGATAGGGATGGGTATAAAGATGTCCGCTTCGGCCTTCTTTATCATGCACGTATTGGCCGTCCTGCATGCGGAAGTGCCAACCGGGCTCGGTGCGCCGGTTAATACACACATGCGGCGTAATATTCACCACAGGCCAACGGAAATCCAGGGGGATAAAATCGGGTTCGTTCGGCAACGGTCCGGGAATCCGGATGCCTTTACTGGCATCCACTAGCAAGATAGCTCCCAGGCAAGCCCCTTGGGGAAAATGGCAGGTGCCCACACAGACAAACTTATCGGTAGAACCGGGCAACGGCTTGGGATACATATAGACCGTGGTTGTATCGTCGGCCAGGCCGTACAGCTCCTGCGGATGAGTGCCGTCCGGGTTCATGCTCCAAACGGTTTTGGCCACTCGGGCCCCTTTATCCACATACTCCCAGCGGTGGTACATGACCCGGCCGTCGTCCAACACCACCGGACAGAATTCGCTTACCGGACTTCGGGTGAGCTGCTCCAGCTGAGTACCGTCCGGATTGCAGCGGAATAGATTCGTAGCCACCAGATGAGCCGATCCGCCACAAAGAATCGTATGCTCACATCGGGTGGAGGCGAAGATGATCCGGCCGTCCGGCAAATAGTTGGGATGCACATCGTCGGTATGGAAAGGCCAACCCCAGCGGGCCAGCTTCTCAGCTTCGTCCGGCGGAGGCGGCAGTACCTGCCGAAGCCCCGATCCATCCAATCCCACCTCCCAAATGCGAAATCCTGCACCCGGATGCTCCCGGAAATCAAAAAGAACCCGTTTGGCGTCAAACGAAAGGCTAATGTAGCCGATAAACCCCTTGCCGCCCGGCAATTGGGCTGCTGTAACCACCGGCCGCTCGGTCCGAGTCCGCAAATTATAAATATAAATGCCATTTCGGACATCGAACCGATCCGGAGCCGTACCGTTGTTAATATCGGTGTAATAATGGTCCGAGGAATACGGCCGCCGTTTGACAAAGACGATCTCTTCAAACCCTAGTTCCGCTGGGTCCAGAGAAAGCTCCGGCGATTCTGGCGGACTCCAAGGTACCGGTTTAGCAGACGGGGGAGCTGGCTGTGCTTTTTCGGCAGCCCCCCCAGCCAGCACCCCAACAAGCCCCAGCAGCATCCCCACTCCAAGACCCAAAGCCCACAATCGGGGGGTGAAGGTTTGGCATCGGCAGAGTTGGCCGGAGGCCAAAACACCATTCAAACCCGAACGCTCCCAACAGGTTTTTCCCACCTCCATGGTCGCGCTCCTTTATAGGTAGGTGGCAGCAAGTGGGGCACTCTAGGCGAGCCAAAAGGTCGATCTTAAGCGGGCAGGCTCAGGATGTGGATCTTAAGACAACATTATGCACAATGTAAAGCTATCTTCCTTTAAAATACCAAGGGCCTCTTCTTTGGGGAAGAGGCCCTTGGGAAAAAAATACCATTATAGGGGGAGGAAAATACAGCCATTTTAGGGACCAGATGCCTTCTCACGCAGCCAAGCTTCACTGGCCCCCCCTTCGGAGGTTTTACAGCACCTGCACCCCGTGGACTGTGTCTGCTTCCCAGAGAGTGCCGGTGGCTCAGTCCAGGAAGCCAACCAGTTCTTGGCTTCGACTGGGCTGCTGGAGTTTGCGAACCGCCTTGGCCTCGATCTGGCGAATCCGCTCCCGGGTGACTTTGAAAATATGGCCCACCTCCTCCAAGGTGTAGCAATAGCCGTCGCCCAGGCCGTACCGAAGTTTGAGGATCTCCCGTTCCCGGTAACTGAGGGTTTTGAGGACTTTGTTGATGGACTGGCGGAGCATCTGCTGGGTGGCGCCGGAGGCAGGACTTTCGGCGTCGGCATCCGGCAGCAGGTCGCCGAAGTGACTATCGTCGCTATTGCCCACGGGCCGATCCAAGCTGATCGGGTATCGGCTCATGCTCTGCACCCGGCGGGCTTCATCCAGACCGGTTTGGGAGGCCTGAGCGATCTCTTCCAAGGTAGGTTCCCGACCAAGCGCCTGACGC
>JANXAQ010000250.1 GCA_025062105.1 Thermoguttaceae bacterium | reverse complement strand
ATCCCAAAGATGTGTATAACAGCGAGACCAGGATCTAGAGGCTTGCTAGCCGTGCTAGCAAGCCTACCTAAAGGAGGGTCAGAATAGCAAAGTTCCACGGCTAGTGAATCCAAAGTTGGCTAAAATCCCTACATGTTTTTTTCAGAGGTTCCGGTATTGGTTCAGGTGGTTAGTCCCTGTTTTTGCAAGTGAGTGGATCGGTGAAATACATTAAACGGATTGCCCTGCGACGACTGCGTCGGAAGTTTCGAGTGCGGAATCGGCTCAAAAAGAGTCTGACGCGTCCTCGGCTCAGTGTCTTCCGCAGCCATCGGCATATTTACGCCCAGATTATCGACGATACCCAGGCTCGCACCTTGGTTTGTGCCAGTACCGTGGAAAAAGAACTCCGACAGCAGTTAAAGCATGGGGGAAATATAGAGGCAGCGAAACTGGTCGGACAGTTAATTGCCAAACGAGCGTTGGAAGCCGGCATTACCCAGGTGGCTTTCGATCGGGGGCCGTATAAATATCATGGTCGGGTGGCAGCACTGGCGGATGCAGCTCGGGATGCTGGCTTGGACCTCGGCCCCAAAAAACTTCCCCCAGAAGCTTCTGAGGTTCAAGCCGAACAAGCTACCAAAAAAGCCTCCAAGGCTTCCGGAAATGGGAAGCCGAAATCCCCCTCAACCAAAGAGGCCAAAAAAACCTCTTCCTAGAGGATTCCTAACCTATTGTCTCCTTGGGTCAACGACTGAAAAGAGCATTTCCTATGGAACCAGAAACTGAACCTACTGTTGGTACAGGTCAACTGATTGAGAAGGTATTGAAAATCCGTCGGTGTGCGGCGGTAATCAAGGGCGGACGCCGATTTAGTTTTACGGCCTTAGTCGTTGTCGGCGACGGCCAAGGCCGGGTAGGCTGGGGGTACGGCAAAGCCAATGAGGTGCCCCCAGCTGTCGAAAAAGCCCTCAAACATGCCCAACGCAATATGATTACTGTGCCGCTGGAAGGCGAAACAATCCCCCATAAGGTCTGGGGGCATTTCGGTACTTCCCGGGTGGTGTTGATCCCGGCCGGCCCAGGTACCGGAGTCATTGCCGGCATGGCCGTCAAGGCCGTCTGCGACGCCTGTGGTATTCGCAACATCTTGACTAAATGTTATGGGTCCACTAATCCGCATAATGTTGTTAAGGCAACCGTGGAAGCCTTGAAAAGTCTTCGTTCTCGCAGCGAAGTGGAACGTTTACGGGGAGTTGTCCTCTCATGAACCTAGCTACTGTCCACCAAGGGGTCACCAAACATCGAAAGCGCAAACGCGTTGGTCGAGGGCCGGGCTCCGGCCACGGCAAAACGGCCGGCCGAGGCCACAAAGGACAGGCCTCCCGTTCCGGCTGGTCTTGTCCACCTACCTTTGAAGGCGGTCGGATGCCCCTGATCCGCCGCATTCCTAAACGAGGATTCCATAATCGGTTTGCTCCGGTGGTTGCCGAGATCAATGTCGGCCTGTTAAACGAAGTCTTCCAGCCCAACCAGGAAATCACACCCGAACTGCTCCGGGAAAAAGGGTTGGTCAAAGGCTCCTATGACCTGTTGAAAATCTTGGGCGAAGGCCAAGTGACCAAACCATTACGGGTCCTGGCCCATCGGTTTAGCCAATCCGCCAAGCAAAAAATCGAACAAGCAGGTGGCCAGGTGCAACTGATCCCCGGCCCCAAACCCGTACCGAAAAACAAAATGAAACCCAGAAAACCAAAAACTTCTTAACGCCACGTTTCCCATTTTTAAGAACCTACCCACGGAGAGGCTATTCCTAAAAAGCATTTTCTAATGAGGAAAGAAGGTAAAGAAGGTCTACTTCCTTGATTCTCTAGATTGTCCAACCTTTTTTGAAAGGAGTGTCGAGGCAAGGATGCAGTCAGCTCAAACCCAGGGGAAACCGTCCAAATTCCAACCTTACGACAACCTCTGAGCAATGTGGTAACCGTATGCAAAAATATTCGCATAACGAAATTAGGACAAATAAGGTTTGCTTCTATGGGTAGCGCACATAGCCGGGGAATTGCCAAAAGAGGAGCTTAAAAACTTCTAACGAAATGAAAATCTAGATGGCTCTGGGGTGCTACCTGCTCTTGGTAGCTCGACTTTTGCTCTTTTGGTCATCCTGCCAAGAAAGCACTACCTCCTTGGAGTTATTGGATTTAAAAATTGGGTACACAAAAGGCAGGAGTGTTCGTCGTACTTGTTGGAGGCCAAGCAAGTTAGGCAAAATAGCAAAAGTCGCGACTAGAGAGATGGTAAGAAAACTCATTCGGTTAGAAGCTCTGAAGCAACCCAACGGGTTTTAGGCGGGGGAATAAACGGCTTTAAGGGATACTGGGCCATGTGGGAAAAGATCCGTATCGTTTTTACGATTCCGGAATTGCGGCGGAAAATCCTTTTGACGTTGGTCATGCTGGCTATCTATCGGATCGGTTGGCAAATTCCGCTGCCGATCGTCAACCATCGAGAAATGAGCCGATGGTTTGCCCAACAAAGGGAATCTGGCACGGGATTAGGGCAGATTTTTGAATATGCGGCTATTTTCAGCGCCAGCCAATTGAGCCAGGCAACCATCTTCGGCTTAGGAATCATGCCTTATATCTCGGCTTCGATTATTTTTCAACTGTTGGCCAGCGTCTATCCACCGTTGGAGCAGCTTCAAAAGGAAGGAGAAGCAGGCCGAAAGAAAATCAATGAATACACTCGATATGCTACAGTGCTTTTATGTATAGGCCAAAGTTGGTTTTATGTGAACTTTTTGGTACGGAACGGCCTGGTATATGATCATTTTCTTAGTAGTAGCGGGACTCTCTCCTTTTGGTGGCAGTTGACCACCGTTTTGACCATGACGGCAGGGGCTACTTTCTTAATGTGGTTGGGCGAACAGATCGACGAATACGGCATCGGCAACGGAATCAGTCTTCTGATTATGGCCGGTATCCTGGCCCGAATGCCAGAGGCCGGCATCAGCTTGTTCCGGCCGATGGTCGAACAAGGCATGATCCAACTGGGCGGCGAAGCAGGCATCGACAAAGTGGTGGTCCTGTTGGGGCTGTTTGTTGGAGTGGTCTTTGGTGTGGTCTTCATCACCCTAGGCCAGCGGCGAATTCCCACCCAAAGCGCTAAGCATGTACGAGGTCGTCGAGTCTATGGCGGCACCCGCCAATACCTGCCCCTGCGGGTCAATCAGGCCGGTGTGATGCCGATTGTCTTCGCTTCCAGCCTCCTGCTGTTCCCATCGGTGCTGTTCAGTTATCTAGCGCATCTGTATCCAAAAGCCACTTGGCTGCGAGAATTGGAAGGAGCTTTCCATCGAGGGGACGGCTACACATATAACATCCTCTATATCGCCCTGATTTACTTCTTCTGCTATTTCTGGACCGCCATCACCTTTAATCCTAAAGATATGGCCGATAATTTGAAAAACTACGGTACCTTCATCCCCGGTTATCGCCCAGGGCGGCGAACGGCGGAATATCTGGAAAAAGTCATGGTCCGAATTACCTATGTAGGAGCGGGCTTTTTAGCCTTAGTGGCGATCGTGCCCACATTGATTTCTAGTTGGATGCATGTAACCTATAACATCGCTAGTTTCTATGGCGGCACCAGCCTGCTGATTGCCGTCAGCGTGGCTTTTGACCTGGTACAAAAAATCGACAGCCATCTAGTCATGCGCAATTACAAAGGACTCCTCCAATAATCGACCTGGAGGCTTCCTGCGTCCAGCTAGAACAACTTCGGCAAATCAGCTGCTTAATACCCTACCTCCCCTTGGTGAAGAGGTTTTTTGGAACCTCTGCTTGATTCGACGGAAATATTTTTATACCATTTGGAGCTCCAATGCTTCTAACCCAAAATATAGACTGCTTGCAGAGCTAGCAACCTATAGCAGGAACCTCTGCATAATATTTTTGATATCGCTCTCCCTCTAACCCAATATCTAGGGTTGCTAGCATTGCTAGTACCCAATAAATGATAGGTTTCGGGTAGCAAAACCGAACGGCTATATATTATTTTGATTTTCCCGAAGTTCCTCTTTGCTTTCGATGGTATTCCTGAGCAGGGGGGTGAAGGCAAACCATAGGGGCTGGCAATCCTTTGTCTTCGGCTGGGTTGGCATGGGGAATGTGGGTACTCGCCTCCCAGGCCAAAGACAATTGGTAAACGGGGAGCCGAGTGGAGTACAGCATCGGTGTACCATTTGGGGAACATGGGTAATTTAGAAAAAACAGCTGAGCAATCGGGGAGACATTATTTTTTATATCCCCAGTTTCTTCACATCCCCTGTGTATGCCATTCGGGTGAATAGCCTATGGCAATTTTACACTCGGCTGAAATGGTACGAAGAGCCACCAAACACCTTTCTGCCAAACAGCTTCGTGGAATTTTTGGAATTGCTGAGGGACACTGACCATGCGAATTGTTTTCATTGGACCGCCCGGTGCAGGCAAAGGTACGCAGGCAGCTTTGGTGGTTGGGCGGTATGGAATTGCGCATCTTTCCACTGGAGATATGCTCCGGGCAGCCCGCGATGCCCAAACCGAAATCGGAAAACTGGCCGACCAATATATGTCTGCCGGCCAATTGGTCCCGGATGACGTGATCTTGAAAATCGTTCAAGAGCGTCTGCGTTCCGACGATTGCCGACGTGGGTACCTGCTGGATGGCTTTCCCCGCACGTTGGCTCAAGCGGAGGCGTTGGACCAGATGCTGGCCCAGGAAGGGACTCCTTTGGATGTGGTCTTGGAACTTCGCGTACCTGAGGAAGAATTATTTCAGAGGCTTTCCGGCCGCGGCCGAGCCGACGATAAACCGGAAGTCATCCGCCAACGTCTCGTGGCCTATCGCCAACAAACAGAACCTCTGTTGGACTACTACCAACGCCGACGGCTGCTCCAAACCATCGACGGCCTTGGCAGTGTGGAGGAAATCTTCCAGCGGATCCAAAAGGTCTTGGATCCTCTGGCCAAGCATTCTGGCCCCCAGATCCAATAGATTTCCCCTCATACGGGTGTACCCCACTTCGATCCAACATACCCCTTGGAAGGTCAAGTGATTCTCTTGGCCCGGGATAATCTAACAGTGAATAGATCAACAGCTGTATTACGCTCCAACCGAGAAATCGCCCTGATGCGTCGGGCTGGCTTGGTAGTCTGGGAGGCACTGCAGGTAGCTGCTCAGATAATTCGTCCGGGCGTTACTACCGAGGAAATTGACAGAGCCATTGAACGTGTTTTCCAACAACACCATGCTATTCCTCTTTTCAAAGGAGTACGTTTTGAAGGGGTTCCCGGCCAACCACCGTTTCCAGCCGTCTGTTGTACCTCCATCAACGAAGAAGTGGTCCACGGGATTCCAGGCCCCCGACAACTGCAAGAAGGCGACATTCTGAGTCTAGACACCGGCTGTAAGCTGGACGGCTGGTGTAGCGATGCTGCCGGCACGTATCCGACCGGCCGAATTGCCCCAGAGCTCCAACGCCTGATCGACGTAACTAAAGGGACGTTGGAATTGGCTATTTCCTTAATGCCCAAGAAAAAATTCTGGAGCCAAATCGCCGCAGAAATGGCAGACTTTGTTCGAAGCCATGGCTTCTCCGTAGTAGAGGCCTTTGTAGGCCATGGCATTGGCCGACAAATGCATGAAGCACCCCAGGTACCTAATTTCGTCAGTCCTGTCTGGCGCAGAACCGGAGACTTTCCCATTCGACCAGGACTAGTGATCGCCATTGAACCGATGGTCAATATGGGGACCAAGAAAGTTCGGCTGAAATCGGATCATTGGACCCAGATTACGGCCGACGGTAAACCCAGTGCTCATTTTGAGCATACGGTGGCGATGACCGAATGGGGCCCTTACATTTTGACTGGCCCCCCGGGACAACCGCTAGATGAGCTATTTCTATCCCCCCAAATAGAGGGAAAAGAATAGGGGTAGATTAAGCCTCCTTTACGAGCGAAAGAGGTACCGATGCATTTTCCGGGCCGCAATTCCTTGAATTGCGGGCCATTATCCCGCATTGAGTAGATATTTAATGCTTGGTTCCGGGAGAGAATAGAAGATTAAAGCACTTCGTTTGGGGGGAGTAGTACAGTCAAGCTTTCCTTCCGCCGATGGAAGCAGATTAAGATAGGACAAGAGGGGGGATAAAATGGATCCCTTAAGGGGGATCGGTACTCTGGGCTTTGGGGCCAAGGTAGATAAAATAAAAAATGCCGCAAAACAAAAACTCCGTCTTTTACTACCACGGAGGGCCTTGATTCTATTTCCTTTTGTGATTTATATTAAGTATTTTACTTCCACAAAGGGAGGATTCTCCCATGAAAGTCCGTGCGAGTGTGAAGCGGATTTGTAACAATTGCAAAATTGTCCGCCGAAAAGGCGTAGTATATGTAGTCTGCAGTAATCCCCGGCATAAGCAGCGTCAAGGCTAGGGGGTGAACTGGGATTTTTCTGCCTAAGTTTGCTAAGAAAGGATTTCAATGCCACGGTTATTAGGGGTCGATATCCCGGGCGATAAGCCGACGGTGGTTGCCCTGACGTATATCTACGGAGTTGGCCCCAGGATTGCCCGGGAGTTATGTCATAGTGCAGGGGTGGATCCTCAACGTCGAGCTAAGGAGCTGCGGGAAGACGAACTGGCCCGCTTGGCTACTATCTTGGATAAAGAATATGTTGTGGAGGGGCAATTACGTCGGCAGATCGCCCAGAACATTGCCCGGCTGAAAGATATCGGATGTTATCGGGGCCTACGCCATCGACGAGGATTGCCAGTGCGTGGGCAACGGACTCGCACCAATGCCCGAACTCGCAAAGGACCTAAAAAGACCGTTGCCGGGAAAAAAGGGGTCAAAGATCTCCGATAACATGGGACGGGCCACTGGCACTTGGCAAAGGGAATTCCTTAGCCGGCCCAAAGATCAATGGCCCAGGGAACATGAGAAGTGTTTTCGTCCGGCGGAACTGGGAGCAGGCCCTAGCCTGTGTGGGAGCAGGACCTAGCCTGTGGCATCCCTGACGTGTTTAGTAATCTGTATTTCCACCAGAAGGAAATTTAACAAAATAACACGAACAAAGAGAAAGATTGCCTTTCTTATCCCTGCAAAAGCAGGGGCCTAAAGGGCAGTGAAGGTATATTTAGCCGACTGGCGAAGCAAGGTATTCCTGCGGAAGCAGCCTCCAGGCTTTTTCTTTTGTGGTCCTGGACTGCTGTGTGTGTGGAAAGATGCCAGATTCCAGCTTGTGTGGGGGAGAATGCGGAGTCGCTCCTTGAACAACCCGGAGCTGGAATAGTACCGGCGGAATTGGTACCAAAAATAAGCAACTGTAAATAAAAAACTGACTTCGGAGGAGGGTGTTCGAGCGTGGCCAAGCAGAAGAAACGGAAAGTTCGTCGGCATGTTACGGTGGGCATAGCCCATATTAAAGCCACCTTTAACAACACCATCGTAACCATTACCGACATGAAAGGAGATACGCTTTGTTGGGCCAGTGCTGGGACGTATGGCTTTAAAGGTAGTCGGAAGAGTACTCCATTTGCTGCTCAGATGGCTGCCCAACAGGCTGCCGAGAAGGCCATGAAGTTTGGTCTTAAAGAGGTGGATGTGAAGGTCAAAGGACCGGGTAGTGGCCGAGAAAGTGCCATTACTGCCTTGCAGACAGCTGGATTGACCATTAAGTCGATTGAAGATGTGACTCCGCTGCCGCATAACGGCTGTCGGCCTAAAAAACGTCGTCGGGTTTGAGCCCCGAGGCTGGTTGAGAGATGTTTTCCCCCGTGTGCTGGGCTTCGTGGAGGTGCAGCCTAGCCTTTTGGTGGACTTCCGGTGAGCGAGCGTTTGAGATTCTATAAGAGCCTCCGAAATAGAATCTCTGCATAATTCGGAGGAGAGAATATCATTTGGTTTCCTCCGGGGCTGACCCGATATATTGGGTTGCTAGCCCTGCTAGCGCCGACATATAGTAGCAATTCAGATGGGAGCACCTAAAGCCTAATAAATCACCTACGAAATCAAAAGTTCATAAACTCCCCTATATGTTTCAGCATTATGCAGAGATTCCAAAAGAAACTTAAAAGAGATTGGAATGGGCATTTTACCATTCATTAAGGGGCTGTAACCCCTATTATGTTAGAAGTCCGAAATCTTCCACATAACAAGTCCCGAACGAAATGAGAACTCTCCAGAAAGCGGGGCGTGATTTTACCGTTGATAAAGGGGTAGGCAAGCTCATTTGGGTTAGAAGCTCTAATTGTTAGAAGCTCTAAATTGTTAGAAGCTCTAAATAGAATCCGAAGGAGGTTGTTTTTAAGATGGGACGAATGCTTGGCCCTGTATGCCGGCGATGCCGGCGAGAGGGGATGAAATTGTTTTTGAAAGGTGCGCGTTGCGAGACACCCAAATGTGCCTTTGAGCGGCGGGCATCACCGCCTGGCATGCATGGGATTCGCCGAGGCAAAATGACCGACTATGCCTTGCACCTTCGGGAAAAGCAAAAGGTGAAAGTCTATTATGGGGTAATGGAGCGGCAGTTCCGGCGATATTTCCAGATGGCCAGCCGGTCCAAGAAAAACACTGGAGAGGCCCTGATGAGCATTTTGGAGCGGCGGTTGGACAATGTGGTATATCGGTTAGGGTTTGCGGTCAGTCGTCGGCAAGCCCGCCAATTGATTCGCCACGGCCATATCACGGTCAATGGCCGGAAGGTGGATATTCCTAGCTATTTGACTTCGGTGGGTGACCGGATTCGCCCGAAGGATCGGCCTAAGAGCATTGAACGGGTCCAGGCCGCCTTGCAGGAATCGAATCGACAGGTGCCCGATTTTTTGGTTCGTACCGAGCAGCCTGTGCCGGAAGGCCAGGTGGTTCGCTTACCTGAACTGTCGGATGTGTCCATCCCCGTGCAGCCGCAATTGATCATTGAGTTTTGTTCTCGGTAGGATTGGTTTTTTAGGAACTCTGAGAGCCGGGTCTGCGTTTCCGGGAGGTTGTTATGCGGATTCGATGGCGCGGACTGGAATTGCCCAGTCAAGTGGTCTGCGACCGGGCTACGCTTACTAATACGTACGGTAAATTCATTGCCGAGCCCTTTGAACGCGGTTTCGGTATTACCATCGGCAATAGCCTGCGACGGATTCTGCTATCCAGTTTGGAGGGTAGCGCTGTTACCCAGGTGAAGATTCGCGGAGTGCTGCATGAATTCAGTACTCTGCCAGGTGTAGTCGAAGATGTTACGGATATTATCTTGAATGTCAAATCCTTAGTCGTCAAAAACTATACGGACCAGCCCCGGTTGATCCGCATCGACCGGAACACCCGGGGCGTGGTAACCGGAGCCGACATCATCACCGACGGCCAAGTAGAGATCATCAATAAAGATCATGTTCTGGCGACCCTTACCGATGATGTGCCTTTCCAGATGGAAATGCTAGTGGAAAATGGCCGAGGGTATGTGCCCGCCTCGGAGCGGATGGCCACAATCCAAGAAATCGGCATCATCCCGGTCGATGCTGCCTTCAGCCCTGTGGTCAAAGTCCGCTATGAGGTGGAAGAAACCCGGGTAGGCCAAAAGACCAACTACGATCGGCTAATCCTGGAAATCGTCACCAATGGCGCTATCTCTCCGGAAATGGCTCTGGTAGAGGCCGCCAAAATCCTCCGTAAACACCTAAATCCATTTATCCAGTATCAGGAGCTTGGGCCGAAGGTGTATGCCGAGTCCCGTTCGGGAAGCTCCGGTTTCGACCCAACTCTGGAAAAGAAACTGGCCATGAGCATTGCCGAGTTGAATCTTTCGGGCCGGGCACGCAATTGTTTGGAAGCGGAAAATATCCTTACCGTCCGGGATTTGGTCTCCCGCACCGAAAATCAACTATTGGAATTCCGAAACTTTGGCGAAACCTCGTTAAAGGAGGTAGTGGAGAAATTGCAAGCGTTGGGATTACGCCTGGGGATGCGGCTGCCACCTGCCCCAGTTCGTTCCCTATAAATGGTTGGTAATACCTCAGCCGAATGCAGAAGCCGGGCTTCTCCCCCTCCGAAAGCAGGAATCCGGTTGTATAAGAGGCTATCCGCACACACGTTGTGAGGAAAGTAAGGTTTCCCTAAAAATCCCTATTTTTACGCACTCTGGAGGGAAGGGGCCGGTCAGCCTAAACCTATAAAAAGCCGCCAAAATGTCCATTTTCAGGACAGCGATAAACTCCACTTTTGCCATTTTTGTAAGCTCTTTTATTTCAAGGAGTTGGGCTTTGATAGGACTTTAGTGAGTGAATTTCCTAACTCCAATATTTTGAAAGGGTTAGAACATTCCAAGGGGCGGCACTCTAGAAATTGACAAAAGTCGTCCTAAACCACTGGGTAACTAATCTGGATTCCCGCTTGACTGGAAGTAAACCTGGGAGGCCTCTTTGAGCGGGAGTGAGAATGTAGGGTAATTTTGAGAGCAAAAATAGGAAGACTTCAGACGAGTGGCGAAACCGCCTCTGCCCAGTAGCGGGAGAGGTCGGCTTGCAAAGCAAACCAACTGCAGAGGCAAAAATCCTCCCTGCTTTCCTCCTGCGTACCCTCAACCTAACCCTTTTCCCCAGGGTTCGCAGTTATCCATATCTTTGGGAGGTATTTACCGTCCAAAAGGCAGCAAGTGAGCTTCCCAAATAGGGGGAAACCAAACCATTCGAAAAAAGCTAATTGCTACTTTGGAGAAATGCCATAATTTATGAAAAATCCGTTGGAAGATCCGGAGGAGGCACATGGTTTCTGAAACTGGTTTTGCTATATAGTCTGTTTTATCTATTCTGTGTTTTTAGCGATCTTTCGGGATTTGCCTAAACTGATATCCAAGCACCTCAACGCCCACTTGTGTATAACAGCGAGCCCCAGGGGAGAGGGAAAAAAGAAAAAAAATAGGACTACTTCTACCTGGGGGCGTAGGCTATACGTTGAGTTGATGGAGTAGTTGGATTTTGGGTTTCTGATTTGAACTCGTTTCCTGCAATTGCAGAGCAGAAGATCATGCGACACCGAAAACGTGGCCGAAAACTTGGAAGAAATCCGAAACATCAGCGGGCCTTACTACGAGCGCTGGCCGTGGCGCTGATTCTGACCGAACGGGATGCGGCTGGCGAACCCAATGAACCCCGACAGCCTGGCCGAATTATCACTACCTTGCAAAAGGCCAAAGAGGTCCGTCCCTTTATCGAACGCTGTATTACCATCGCCCGGCGGGCTCTGCCCTATCTGGAAGCAGCGCAAAAACTAGAACCAAAAGCCGAGCGACACAGCGAAGCGTGGCGGGCCTGGCGCCAAAGCCCCCAGTGGTATGAGTGGAACCGAACGATGGCACCGGTAGTAGCGGCCCGCCGCCGGGTGCTAAAGCTCCTGGGGAATAAACAGGCTGTTCGCATCCTGTTCGACACCATTGCTCCCCGCATGGCAGATCGGCCCGGTGGATATACCCGGATTCTTCGGTTGGCCAAACCTCGCCGCGGCGATGCCGGTATCAGAGCCATTTTAGAGTTTGTCGGTACGCACGACCGGAAGCGCAAAAAGGCGGTTAAACCCTCTTTTGAACCGGTCGCCGCGGCGCCTACTGCCACCTCGTCCGTACCAGCTTCCAGCGAATCCTCTTCCAGCCCTAAAGAATCCACATAACTGATCAACTCTCCGTGCTCGCCGTCCGGGAGTCTTAGCTCGAAGTTTGTGTTTGCACTAACTTGGTTTATCTCCAGGACTTACGGCGAACCTTTCTTTTGCTCACCCAATTTCTTAACTCCAATAATTTCAGGAAGTTAGAGACCGTCTGAAAAGGAGGCCCAATCTTCCTTTCCCAACGGCCGGTGAAGGCTCTGGGTAGCCACGCTACCCAAATCCTGGGCTGTAGCTCCTGCTGGTGGCGGAAACAACTTGGCGCAGCCGAGTGAGCCAAAATCTCTTTTCAGATAGCCCCTTAGCTCGACTTTTGCCATTTTCCCTAACTGCTTTTGTTTCCAGGAGTTACAACGAGGCCTCCTTTTGTTCACACAATTTCCTAACTCCAATATTTACAAGGACTTAGAGTTTTCCCCTTCCGGGAGAAGCCCTAAAATGGCAAAAGTCGAGCTTAGAACTTTCCCCCCTTCGGCAGAACCCCGAAACTGGCAAAAGTCGACTTAGTGCTTAGGATCGAGTTATTGGGGCGAAAAGAGAGCCTCTGGCAAATCTCGAAAAATAATAGGGGGAACATTTCAGGCAGAGGAGCGTTTTACTCATCCCTGCGTGGCAGGAGCAGAGATTCAGTGCTGGGTTTCTGTTTCGTAGAAATGTCACCACCAGCTTCTTCCTCAGTGGAAGTGAGGCTGATATCTTCCGCCGGCTTTTTCCGAGCAGGAGATGTAATTTGTTGTTCAATGTCAATGAAAGACTTTTGGGACCACAGAAGTGGAAGCTCTTTGTCGTTTCCCAGTAGTTCAAAGTCAGGTCGTAGCTCAATTGAAATGTTGTCCGCAGTTTGGGGATGGTTTGCCCATACTGCTCGGTTTTGCTTCAGTTTTGGTGGGTTTACGCCTCTGGGCGCAAAGGGTTTCAACAGAGCCTCAGGTTGTCTGAACTAAATAGTTCTAACCTATTATTGCTAAAGGACTTATATCGCCTTCTCTTTATACCGCTTCGGTGGCCTGGTCTAAAAACGGTTTGGCTGTTCCCGTGCCGTTGGCCAGCCCCTGGGGAGGCCGGTTCAGCTGCCTCGAACCGGGCCATAGAAGGAATGGGCAAAGGTGGTCCTAGCATTGGGCCTAACATATTGCATCCTATAAGTTAGGTTCAAGTTTTCCTTAAGAGGTTTTTGGATATAACCTGAAAGAGTTATTTTGGACACCTTTGGTCTTCCGATTTTTAAGGTGCTCCGGGAGGCCGAAGCAAAACTCCTTTTAAAAAATTGGCCGGAAGGTCTTTGGGTCGAAAAGAGAGGCTTTTTCTAACTTTTTGGATATTAAGGAATTACAGATAGGAACCTCTCCATAATTTAAAGGGGATATTTTTATACCATTTTGACCTGTGTTCCCTCTAACACAACATATCGTGGTGCCAGCACTGCTAGCACTGAATAGCTAGTAGCTCTCCGGGTAAGAGAACTGAATGACTAGAGAATCAAAAGTTCACAAAGTTCACTATGTGTTCAGAATTTTGTAGAGATTCCAGATTACGTTCATCCTGCCTTGAAGTATTTTTTTCTGGAAACGAGGTTTCGGACTGGTTCCGATAGCGGCCCCATGCTTTAGCTCGGAAGGAGAAGTTATTCCACGGATTTCACACCCCAGAGGGGCCGAGGGCAGTGGCACTTCGCTTACGGGGGAAGGCCGGTTTACTGTTTAGGTTGGCTGCGCCGAAGGGTAAAACTGGTGTAGTGAAGGCCGGTCTGATCGTCCATGATCATAGCTCCGCCAGGTGCCAGGTATTGTTGGATCACCTCAAAGGGCGGCAAGGGGTTTTTCTCTAGTGCCTCTTGAATCCGCTTCCAGAATGGATTTTCCTGAGCTGCTTGTCGCAGGCGTTCTTTCGTTCTTTCGGATTGCGCCAGATCGTACAACCAGCGCATGCCTTCTTCCGGCCGATTGAAGCTAATAAGCACCGGCTGATTGCCGGCTGCGGTTCGGGCGATTTTGGCCGCGATGAGCTTGAAATCCAAGGCATCGGCCAGAGTGTCGCGAGGGTTATCAGCTTGGATAAGAATTTGCTCATACATATTAGGTCGATCAGTGATAATCAGATAATTCTCCACGATCCCAAAGCAGGGTTCTGGCGGACGAGGCGGCTCCTGCGGACCTAACCCCAATTGGAATGGAACCCTCGGTCCACGCGGACGCTTTGGTGCAGCAGCTTGTTTGCCCTCGTCTGTCTCTGATCCGGACTTTTCAGAAGTTGGTTTCGCTTTCGGACGCGGCGGCTCCGGCGGTATGAAATGATAGTAGCTGGACAGTCGATATGTCTCCTTCCGTATGTTCTTCTCGTACTTTTTGGCCAATTTCTCTAAAGCTTCTTGGATCGGTTTAGTTTCTTTCAGCCGGAAAGCCCAGCACCAACTGCTACTTTGCAAACTGATGGGCTCCTCCCGATTGATCCGCGTAAAATAAGTAACCCGTCCATCCAAAGCCGGGAGAATCTCTTTCTCCAGATCAATGCCGGTTTGCTCCAGCACACGACGTCGCAGCTCCGACGAAAAGGCCCCTTCGCCTCGAAAGCTATCATAAAGTTTGGCCAAAATAGCCAGCGTGGTCTGGAATCGCCAATGGAAAGTCGTATACGTAGCCACATCTGGTGGCACCCAATTTTCCGGCCGGACCTCTCCAGCATCCAAAGCAATCATTTCCACAATACCGCTCCGAGGGCTGTCCAACAGCAGATGGAAATGCACCACCTGGTCAAACTGCCCCACATCATAAGCCAAACTGCCTCCCATGCCCAAAACACCATCTAAGCCCAACGCCGGTAGGGAGGCGACAAAAAGCCGAACCTGGAGATTCTCCTGCCCCAATTTCCGCAAAAGCCCAATAGGATCGAAATACCAGAAAAACTGCAGCGGTTGATCCTTACTGCCACGACACCGCTTCAACACGGCCATAAAATGCTCATTATCTGCCAGGGTCTTTTCTGCCCCACCCCGCCAAGCCACTAAAATACCTTTTAATATCTCCAGCTCCGTACTAAGGATCAGGCAGCCGTCCTTTTCGCAATACATGGCTCGTCGCCGTTCTGGCCCCAACCCCTCGTAGATAACCACCTTGGTATTTTCGATGGTCTGTTCGCTCTTTTGCACCCCTGGTTGTTTTTCCGCTGCTTCCGTACCCTTGGCCAATAATTGCCGGAGACGATCCATCTGTTGGCCCGCCTCCAATAACAGCACAGCCCCCAATGGCCCTTCTTCAGGGGCCACTACCGCCAAAACAATCTCTCCTTGAGGAATTTCCAACAGTTCCGGTAGCGTCAGGCCAATCTGCTCCTTCAAGTTGGCCACCGTATCCACCAAAGAGCCATACACATCTTGAACTAAAGGTCTCATTCGTGGGTCTTGGCTGATTCGCCCCATGGCGGTATTCATGAACCGTTTGGCCAATTCCGGGGCATTCGGTACCCATAAAAGTAAGACCGTATTGGGCGGCAGTAGTTTGATGGCCGAGGCCCGACTTGCTGAACTTTCTTCCCCCGCCGCACTGATCAAACCTGGCACTGCCCAACTGGCGGGAAGTCCAAAATAAAATGGCCCACCACAGGATCCTTTCTCCCCAAATAGAGGAAGCTCAGTGTCCCCCTTGTGATGCTGCTCCGAAACATTTCCCCCTAAAATAGGGGATATAGAGTTCGGAGGATTTCCCTCATTGCTGGGAATTTGATTTTCCCCTGAAAGAGGGTATGACGCTGTTATCCCAACAGCCACTAGCAGTCCCACGACGACAAATACCCGGTTTCTCTCTATTAACCCAGCCGCTAACCAATTGCTTGGCTTCATCAGACAATCCTTTCCCTTCTTATAGGTGGTTCAAATACCCTAAATATAGGAAAGCTGCCCGCTTCTGGATGTACTCCTCCCTAATTTTGTTCGGGCCAACCAGAGAAATCTTGGAACCATGTTGTCTGGAGTTTCCTGTTACTGGTCTGCTGAAGGACCAGGGGGGGTTACGTCTGCTTTTTCCACGCGCACCTTACAGGGTGGTAGCGACTTTAAAAACATCTTTCCATAGCTTTTGCTCCGGATGCGAGGATCCAAGATGACGACCATGCCTCGGTCTTGCTGAGTCCGGATAAGACGACCAAAGCCTTGTTTGAGCCGGAGGATCGCTTCCGGAAGTTGATAGTCCCGGAACGGGTTCCCGCCTCGCTCCCGCAGCGCCTCCAATCGGGCTTCCAACAGAGGTCGATCCGGCACGCTGAATGGTAACCGGGTGATGATCACATTCTGTAGAGGTTCGCCCGGCACATCGATACCTTGCCAGAAGCTTTCGGCTCCGAAAAGCACGGCCCGGTGTGTCTGTTGGAAACGACGGAGCAGTTGCATGCGGGGAGTGCCTTCCGCTTGGCTGAACAGATGATAGTGATTTTCTATCAGCCACTTCTGTAGTCGGTTGGCCACATTTTGAAGCATTTCATAGCTAGTAAAAAGGACCAAGGCTCGGCCCTCGGTCTGCTGGACGAAGCGGCGGACCATCCTGGCAACATATTCTTCGTAGGCCTGGGGCTGATCGGCAGGATCCGGTCCGCCGTCAATCAGAATCAATTCCGCCTGTTGTTGATAATTGAACGGGCTGCCTACCAGCAGGGTTCGGCATTCTGTCAGTCCGATTCGACACTGAAAGAATTCGAAGGAACCGGCCGTGGCCAAGGTGGCGCTGGTCATAACGACGGTAGGAATCTGTTGGAACAAATGTTCTCTTAAGATGGGGCCCACGTCGATCGGGGCTGCTGCTAGGATGATCCGCCGCCGATGCCGACTCCCACTGCCAGCCGTTTCCACCCAATAGACTGCTTCGGGTAATTGCTGGCGGACCCAATCGGAAATCGTCTCTCCGAGCAATTGTAATCGGTCGGCAGCTGCAAGCCATTCGATCCGCTTTTCCAAACTATCTATTTTGTCCCCATGTCTCCGTACCGACTTTGCCAGATGGAACAGGCCTTCGCTGAGAGGATTGGGTACGATGTTCGGGTGGCGGACTCGACCGTTGCTGGGCTCCTGCGAAGCAAGCCATTTTTCTAGTTGGTGGAAAAATTCTTGTGCGCGGCGTCGGCAATCGGCCACCAAGGGACGCAGCTGCGTGGCGTCCGGCTCCGCCAAAAGCCCTTTACCGGTCCGCTCCTGATAAAGCCGACTTAACAGATACTCCACTTGAGAATTCGCCACCTCAATACCTAAATGCTCACCAGCAACTGCTTCCAGGTTATGGGCCTCGTCGAAGATGACAATCTGATACTCCGGCAATAGAGCAGCCCCTTCGATCCGGAGAGCCAAATCGCTAAAAAATAGGGCATGGTTGACCACCAAAATTTGGGCGTGTTGCATCCGGCGACGCGCCCGATGGTAGAAACACTCCCCATAATACGGACATGCTTTCCCTAGACAATTGCCATGTTCGCTGGCCACCTCATCCCAAACCTGCGGCAACGGTCGAAATGGCAGATCCGACAGGGAACCGTCTGCGGTCTGTCGAGCCCATTGGGCAATCTGCCGAAGTTGATCCATCTCTTCCTCCGTAGAAAAGAGGAACCCCTGCCGGTCAATGGCCAATCGTAGCCGCCGAAGACACAGATAGTTCGACCGCCCTTTGACCAGCACCGCCGTCCACTCGAAAGGCAAAACCGCCTTCAAAAAGGGAATGTCTTTATGCAGCAGTTGCTCTTGCAGGGGGATAGTATGCGTAGAGACCACCACTCGAAGACGGCCAGCTGTTTGCTCTTTCTCTGTTTGTTGTAGCGGTGGCTCTTCCTCTTGCCGATCGGCTACCGCTAAAATAGCTGGCACTAAATAGGCAAAGCTTTTCCCCACGCCGGTCCCGGCTTCAACGATCAGATGGTGCCCGTTTTGGATCGCTTCAGCCACGGCCTGAGCCATCTCTAATTGCTGCGGTCGATGCTCATAGTTGGGCAGACGCTGTGCAATTCGGCCGCCTGGGCCTAGGATCTCCTCAATGGCCGTCATCGCTGGATTTTTTCTGGCTTTGTCCATATCTAAGCAGCTTTCTGGGAAAAAGCGGGCTTTCGGACCCTTTTGCTATCTTCCATCATACAGCAGAGAGGGTCGGCTGCTGCAGAGACGCCCATACCGCTGGAACTTCTACGCCTTTTGTACGAAGGCTGCGAGTGATGTTTTTTTGTAGCACTTCCCCTGAATGGAGTGGCTTATTTCGAGATATTTGCCATTTTTAGAACCCCTCCAACGGGAAATGTGCCAATCCTTTACAAATATTAGAGTCAGGAAATTGGGTGGCCAAATCAGGTTTGCTGCTAACTGTGGATAGCACAAAGGGTTACGGAAATTAGCAAATGGCAAATTCAGAGGTTCGGAAGAAAAATTTTGAAAAATTCGAACGGCCTACATTACCCGACCTCCTTTTCCTCTCGACTTTTGCCATTTTAGGCCTTCTCCCGGAAGGGGAAAACTCTAAGTCCTTGCAATTATTGGACTTAGGAAATTGTGTGAACAAAAGGAAGTCTCGTCGTAACTGCTGGAAACAAAAGGAGTTAGGGAAAATGGCAAAAGTCGAGTTTCCTAAATTGCCATTTTTCTCCAAATAACTAGTTTCCCAGCTCTTCCTTC
Source organism: Thermoguttaceae bacterium (assembly GCA_025062105.1). Lineage (GTDB taxonomy): Bacteria > Planctomycetota > Planctomycetia > Pirellulales > Thermoguttaceae > JANXAQ01. Next base: position 3,947 of record JANXAQ010000250.1, on the reverse strand, counting down.
CCTCCGTGTTGACCTCTTCCTCTGAATCGAAACACCAGGAGAAATTAGGAAAAAAGGAACCTCTGCATAATCCTGAATATATGTGGACTTTCTGAACTTTTGATTTGGTAGGCTTTAGCTCGACTTTTGGCAATTTTTTTCCAGGATGCAGTCCCTTTTGGATATCCTAACCCTTTGACAATATTGGAGTTAAAGGCTGTCCTAAAATTGGGATTTGGGCGGTTTCCTATGGGTTTTGGCCGACCGCCTCCTACCCTTCAGAATCCTAAAAACAGGGATGTTGGGGGATTCTCGGCCATTCAGGAAGGAAACCTCCTTTCATCATAGAAAATGCTTTTTAGGACAGCATCTTAGAGCATTTGCTGAACAAAGAATCCTCAAAACCTAACCCCTTGAAATAAAAAAAGTTATAAAAAAATAGCAAAAGTCGAGGTTAGCTGCCCTCATGGAAACTACCTACTATAATGAGGTTGCTACCAACCCAGTATATTGGATCAGCCGCTGTGGGAACCAAAATAGTATAGGAACCTCTGATCTTGAACATATAGTGAACTTTATGAATTTTTGATTCGGTAGGCTTTACTCTCATTCAAACACCTACTATATGCAAGGTGCTAGTAGTGCTAGCAACCCAATAGTACAGAGGATTCAATGGGAAAAGTCGAGAAAAGAAGCAAACTCATTTTGGGAGAGTCCCAGTTGTCCCCACATAACGGGGGGGTTAAGGTGCCCAATTTGACTATATTTCTTGACAGGGAAAAAGGACTCCACAAATAGCTATGGATTCCTGGAGGGGGAGTGTTTTTTTCATTTTTCGAAGTTTTTTCTGCTAATTCCAGAGACAGTGCCATTTTGGGCCACGTGGATAAACATCCGGTAGGTACGAAGGTGGTCTATAATTCTGTAGATGCTCCAATTTGTGTATTTTTCCTATTTTTAAGCGAGGCTTTTGGTGATGGAGCAATTTCCTGGCGGGACAAAGCCTGGGCAGAGGGTCTCCAGATCGATCGGGAATCCCCCAGCCCCGGAAGATTCCCTTGCCAACGAAGTTTCCTTGCCAGGGCATTCTCCTACTGCCTCTCCATCAGATAAGCAGACCAGGGTTGGGTCTGCCCCTTTTGGAAAACCTTCTGTTCCACTTAAAAAAAGCAGTTTCTTCAGAGAGAATGTGCCGAAAGGGGCCAAGCCTGGTGAATCGGGAGAGGTCTTGCCGCCTCCGACCGCCTTAGAACAATGGGTTCAGTACTTAGCTTCTCGGCCATCCGAATCTTTCGGGCTAGAACGATTTCGCCCCACCTGGTGGGGTTGGATCGATCGAACAGCAAGCACTGGTTTTCTAGTGAGTTTCCTGGTCCATCTGTTGGGGATGGTTTTATTGGCTTGGATATGGATTCTTCCGGACCTTCGGGGCAAGCCGACCGGGCAGTGGCTGGGGGCTTTGGCCCCAAGCTCCTTGGCCGAAGAGCTTGTTTGGGATCAGTACTTTTCGCAGTCTCGGCTTGCCGTTCAAGGGTTTTTACCGGAGGTCGACCCGCTCTCGGTACCAGAAACTCCCTTAGAAATCCAGCCCCCCTGGCCCACCCACGCTGCTTCGGTGGCATCTCCAGAGGCGGGGCACCAGAAGGTTCACATGTCTTATCCGGCGGTGGTTTCACGGGAGATGACCGAGCCATTGATGCGATTTGTGCCAGGAGGTGGCCTGGAAGGCAGAGATCCCCAAAGACGTCGTATTATTGCCCTCCAAAGGGGGGGTACAGAAGCGAGCGAAACAGCTGTGGAACGGGGGCTCCGGTGGCTTGCAGCCCACCAATTGTCGAACGGGGGTTGGGATTTTGATCATCGCAAAGCCAATTGCCCCGGCCTGTGCCGAAATCCGGGCTCCCATGGCTGTACCTCGGCTGCTACCAGTCTGGCTTTGTTAGCCTTTTTGGGGGCCGGTTATACCCATCGGGACGGCCCTTACCAAGACACTGTGCATCGGGGCTTTTATTACCTCCTGAGCCGGGCGGTGAAAGCCGAACGAGGCCTCGACTTTCGGGAGGGAACCATGTACGGGCATGGTTTGGCAGCCATCGCCATCTGCGAAGCCTATGCCATGACCGGCGATCCCCTCCTCAAAGAGTACGCCCAAGCGGCGATTGATTTTATCGTGTATGCACAGGATAAAAAGGGCGGCGGTTGGCGGTATCAACCCGGCCAACCCGGAGATACTACAGTAACCGGCTGGCAACTGATGGCGCTACGCAGTGGGCAACTGGCCGGGCTCAATGTCCCCTCCCCTTGTCTAGGCTTGGCCTGGAAGTTTTTAGATAGTGTCCAAACCCACCAAGGTGCATTATATGGATATATGGATGCCGCCCCCCGCCAAAGCACTACAGCCATTGGCCTTTTGTGCCGAATGTATTTGGGCTGGCATCCCGACCATCCTGCCCTCCGGCGAGGAATCGCTTATGTAGATCAATGGGGCCCTTCAGCAGAGGATATCTATTACAACTATTATGCTGCTCAACTAATGCACCATTGGGGCGGACCAGAATGGAAACGGTGGAACAGCCGCCTCCGCGATTACCTCCTCCGAACCCAAGTCTCCCAAGGACATGAAGCAGGTAGTTGGTATTTCGACGGCGAGCACACCCGAGTGGGCGGCAGACTGTTTTCCACCGCAGCTGCCATCATGACCCTAGAAGTTTATTACCGCTATATGCCCCTGTATGAGGCCAGAGCCGTGCAAAACCCTCGGTAAAAATCTCCTCGCTCTGTTTTTCTGCCAGTTCGTACACCCCCGAAGTCATCTGCCAGCCATCCCAGACTTAGCAAACCAGTTCGCTAAAAACGCTAAACATCTCCCGTCCACCTCAGCCGACTGGAGAGCGAACCCTGTTTTTAGTCTATATGCTCCCGTCTCATGGGACCTTTGCCACACGGCATAAAGATATTTTTATACCATTCCTGTTTGCCTGCTGTCTGCCGGCCCCAATATTGGTAGAGTTAGTAGCGCTGATAGCAATCAAAACATAGTGGCAGTTGGCCGCCAGCGTGCAACCCCTGGAAGAAACAAAATGTAGGACGCTCTGCGTAATCCGATATATATATATATTTTTATATCATTTTGATTCCCTCCGGCTCTGACCCAATATATTGGGTTCCTAGCACTGCTAGCCACTTGCATAAAGTAGGTGTTTGGATGGGTGGGGCTAAAGCCTCAGGAATCAAAAATTCATAAAGTTCACTATATGTTCAGGATTTTGCAGAGGTTCCTGGATTTGTATTTCCAGTTCACTATTCGTTCGTGGTTTTGTGGAAGTTTTATAAAACTCGACTTTTGCCATTTCCCTTAACTTACTTTGTCCTCCCCAGTTACGACGGTCCCTCTTTTTGTTGGTACAATTTCCTAACTCCAATAATGCCAAGGACTTAGAGCTTTCCCCTTTCGAGCAGGATGCCAAAAATGGTGAAAGTCCGACCATGCTGTGCAGGATAAGGAGTTCAAAGTTTAGTGAACGGATAATACTTATCTGTAACTCCTTAATGTATAAGAAGTTAGAAAAAGCATCTTTCTTCTACCCGAAAACCTTCCGGAGATGTTTTCCAAAGGGTTTTTGCTCTGGCCTGCCAGAGCACCCAGAAGAAATCAAAGGGTCGAAGGCGCCCAAAATAACTCTTTCGTGGTATATCCAAGACCTCTTAAGAAGGCCAATTAACCTAACTTAACTCATAATGATTCCATATGTTAGGGTAAAGTTTTCTGGTCTCCCTGTATGGCCCGGAAGGTTTTCCCGTCTCCCTGTATGGCCCGGATCGAACCGGCCTGGACCGGCCACCCCACAGAGGCTGGGCAGCCCAGCGGGAACAGCTAACCGTTTTTGGTCCTTCCCCCACAAGGGGTGTAAAGAGAAGGTGATATAAGTCCTTTAAAGATAAAAGGTTAGAACTATTTTGTTCTGGCA
>JANXAQ010000217.1 GCA_025062105.1 Thermoguttaceae bacterium | reverse complement strand
GCTCCGTCCGACGAATACGAACGTCAACCGGTCCCGCCCGACAAAACCAAACATTGGACGAGTTTCGTCGGGCTATTTGCCGGCGAACATGTGGCGGCCACGGAACTGTTGATCGGACCGCTGTTTGTCGCCCACGGCGTGTCGGCGTTTGACCTATTGGTAGGTCTGGCGGTGGGTAACCTACTGGCGGTGCTGAGTTGGACGTTGCTGACGGCCCCGATTGCCGTGCGACATCGTCTGACCCTTTATTACCAGTTGGAAAAGATCGGCGGAGCGGGCATTGTTCGGATGTATAATATCGCCAACGGGGTGCTTTGGTGTTGCTTGGCTGGGGCGTTTATCTATGTGTCGGCCACCGCCTTGTTTGTGCCGTTGGGGGTGCCCACGCCGGCACTGGCGGATTGGGGGCCTTCCAGTGCGGGGATGGTGGCGGTGGTGTTGGCCGTCGGAGCGGTGATCGCCGTGGTAGCCGCCAAAGGGTATGATGCGGTGGCCTATTTCGGCAAGATCGCCTCGCCCTGGATGGCCGCTATGTTCGTGGTCTTTGGCATTGCCTCGTTGCCGGAGTTGGGTATCCGGACACCGGCCGATTTCTGGCAAGCCGCCAATCAGATCATCTGGAAAGGCCAACCGGCCGAGGGGACAATCCATTTTACCTTCTGGCATGTGGTCTGCTTTGCTTGGTTTGGCAATATGGCCTGGCATTTGGGGATGGGGGATTTGTCGATTTTTCGATACGCTCGGCGGGCGTCCTATGGATTGGCGTCGGCGGCGGGGATGTTTTTCGGACATTATTTGGCATGGATTACGGCGGGCCTCCTGTATGCGGTGCAACTTCAGCATGACCCGACAGATACCAGCGTCGTGCCTGGACCGATGGCCTATCGGGTGGTCGGCTGGACAGGGATCTTATTGGTGCTATTTGCCGGTTGGACCACGGCCAATCCGGTGATCTATCGTGCGGGGCTGGCGTTCCAGTCGATCAGACCGCGGTGGTCCAGAGCAACAGTTACTTTAGTGGCCGGGGCGGTAGCGAGCCTGATCGCCATTTTCCCTGGCTTGTGCAATCGGTTTTTGAGTATAGCCATGCTGTATGGCCTGATTCTAGCGCCGATGGGGGCGGTGATTTTTGCAGACCATTACCTGATGAGACGACTGGGCATGGCCGACTTTTATGCGGAGCGTACCGGCCGGCGTTGGCACTGGCCGCCTTTGGCTGCCTGGGTGCTTTCGTTGAGTATTTGCCTCATCCTCTATCAATATGCCGGCATCCAGGAGTTTTTCCTTTGCCTGCCCGGCTGGATTCTGTCGGGCCTTATTTACCTGGCCGCCAGCCGATGGGTCCAAAACCGCCACCCAGTCGACCGCCCTAGCTGTACGGAGGCCCTCGCCGCATAGCTTTCCTTCTGGCCGGTGCCAAGAGACCAAGACAAGGTGTAAAGAATATGTTCTGATTGTTTCAGTAATTTCTGGACAGCGGCTCAGCAGCGAGACCTTATTGTATTTGGCAATGGCAGGCTCTGTTGAAACCGTTTCCGGCCGGAGACCTAAACCTACCAAAACTGAAGCAAAACCCACTAGCAAGGAGAAAACCTTCCCGGACTGCGGACAACCTTTCAACAGAGCCGCCACGGCAATCAAAAATCCATGGAACACGAGACCTTGCTATGAAGACCGTCTGCTTCGTTCTGTCGATGCTTGCTCTAGGGGTGTTGTTGGGATTGCCGCTGCTAGAGGTATTGGGGTTTGTAGGCCCCTCAGCTACTCAATGGGGCATTACAGGGGGAACGGTTTGCTGGTTTGCCACCGCCCCGTTCTGGATGCGGTATCACTCCTGAGCAGACCTTGATTCTTCTGGTAGCTCGGCTTTTGCCATTTTCCAGGGTACAACCCGCTTTGGCTCTCCTAACCCCTTGAAAATATTGGAGTTAGGAAATTTGCTGAACAAAGAGTCCTCAAAACCTAACTTCTTGAAGTAAAAGGAGTTACAAAAATGGCAAAAGTCGCGCTAAGGCCAACTCCAGTGCCGGGTTACAGGTAAACTGTTCCCCGAAAGCACCGGAAGGGACGAAGCTGGTTTATGGCGGGCAGGTGCGCAGACGGTCCAGAATCAGCTCTTGAGCCCGGCGGACTTCCGGGCTGTTCCACTCGGCCCGCAAAAGCCCCACATGAGAGAAGTGGAATATGTGCACATCTTGGACGCCTTCCAACCGACCTCGGGCAATTGATACGGCTCCGTCGCCTCGACCATGGACCAGCTCATCCAATTGGCTGATCAGTTGCCAAAAGGATTTCTCTCCGGGCGATTGCGGTGTAGGAGCAAGTTGTGCTACCCATTTTTGAAGTGTTTCTTGATCTTTGGGGTCCAGATAGGCGCGATCGCCCAACAGAATAGTGTATCGGACGTTGCGATTCCGTGGTCGGGCGTTGAGGCGTTGTAAAAATGTCGAGCCAGGCCGAAGGTCTGCCCAAACAGCCGCCATGCCGGTAAGAGCCTGCGCAGCCTGGACTGGCTGCTTGAGGTGCGGAACCAGTAAATTAGAGCCGGGAGTAGCAGTCTGGCCGTTTTTGGAGTCCTCTTTCCAAGGCATCAGTTGCAGCAGCAGCGAGCCGTGATTGGGCGGACAAAGCATGATCAACGCTCGGACATTGCCAGGATCCAATTCCGGGTCTTCAATGACGGCCCGAGCAATCAAGCCACCCAGCGAATAACTGACCAACGCCACCCTCCGCTCTGGTGCTTGGTGTCGGATGTCCCGAAGGGCCTGGGCCAATCGGTAGGCCGTCTGCTGGATCGGTTCATGCGGGAACACAAACCGGCCGCAGGAAAAACCTTCTTTCCGAGCCAATTCCAAAACCTTTTCGATCGGGGTTCCCGTCGAACCCATGCCCGGGACCGAGATGACCAACGGCTTTTGTTTTGGCGTCTTTTCCCAGCCAGGATCTAACAGCAAAGAATACGAGATGGCTTTTTGACCCACTGGCGCCTGGGTCCAGAGACTATGTTGGTCCTGGCAGTCTTGGGCCTGCTCAGCCCTCGGATTGGTTTGGGGAGTGGGGGTGCCCGGGGTATAGCCGCTTTGCAAGGAAAGCTCTGGGCAGGCTGCCTCCAAAACTATCCCCACCAGCAGCCCCCATCCTATCGCCACTCCCACAGCCCTCATCAAGAGCCTGGAAACAACGCTTCCCATATTTCTACCACTACCACAGAAAGAAAACTCCTTAACGTCATTAACGTCATTTTTTGCCGTTTTTCCTTAACTTGTTTTTTTCTGCTATATAACGCACCTTTCTTGTGCTCTCACCGTTTCCAAAGTCAAATCATTCCAGGGAGTTAGCACCTTCCGCTTTCGGTTGCAGACCAACAATGGCAAAAGTCGAGCTCCCATGTGCAACGGATCATATGTGCTAGCATAAACCCAAGACGCCCGTAGAAGCAAGGCTCCTACGGGCGTCATTGGAAAAGGGGGCAGGGAAAAACAGGGGAGGGGAATTCGTGGGAAATACTTTTCCGCTGGAATTTTACACAGACTCCTCGCCTCGCGGTCGGCAAACCTTACAAATTGTTCGGCCAGAAGGCAAGGAGCTTGTCGGCCGAAGCCAGGGGTAATCTAATTTTGACTAACCGACTCGCCTGGACTGGCTGAGGAGGAGGGTTGGGATTGTTGGGCTTTTTGTTTAGCTTTGGCGACCAATTGCATGGCAGCCCGAATTTCGGCCGGTGAGAAGAAAGGACACCGGGTGCCATTGGCAAACCGAAGCTGCTTGGAAGCTAATTCTTGGAAACTCATGCCGTTTTGCAAATGCCAGGCGGCGGCTTGGGCCACACGTTGGCTGACCAAACCGCTGCCCAAGGCCTGAAGCACTTCGCGAAGCCCCGGCGTGGTGCTAAATGCTTCCAGGGGTTTAATTTCATAAGGGACAGCGGGTCGGGGGTCGGGTTTTCCGTGTTCCAGGCAGACGACCGGCACTTTGAGTTGGGCGATTTTTTCAGGCGGGACATTCCACATGCCGCCGCCCATCATGCCGGGGCCCATACCGCCCATCATGCCGCCGCCCCAGCCACCGCCTAAGGCTTGGGTGGTGCTGGTACCGGTAGTGGTTGTTCGCCCACCACCGCCCGCGTCCAATTGCGCTAGTACCGGTACCGCAGCAAAAGCATCGGGCAGCTTGATGGTCAACGGTTTGTCCGTTTTATTTTTAATCAGCACACTGGCTTCTTTGGCGTCTTTAGGAATGAATTTGACCTCGATTTGGCCGTCTCGCATAGCCTGGAACATTTCTACAGGTTGACCCGCACTATCCAACCGCTTCGGGGGCGAAGCCGCCGCCCAGATCGGCAACCCGAACATCACAACAAAAATTAACGTCCATAGACCTATTTGTCTGCACATACACACGTCCTCCCCACTGTGGGAATGCCCTAACTTCTGTTCCGCCAAAAGCACGTTCCAATCTAACGTGCTGCTGGGGGCTTCTTTCTTTTAGTGTAATCACCCAACGCACAGGTTCCAAGTAGGAAAAATCGAAATTCTTTTGTTTTTGGAGCTTTCCTTAGCCCAAAGAAGCGACTGAAGGGGGAAATCCCTCCAAAATTACCTCGTTTGGAGGGTATGAATATCATCTAAAATGGTTATTTTACCTCCTTAAGAGTTATGCTCCTATCCCCGAATAAGGTGTTTAGCTAAGGCCTTACTCTTTGGAAATTCCCTCATGCTATAGTTGACAGACTCCTGACAACGGAGTAGATTACCGCATTTTATTACTCTTGGAAGAGGAGATTCGTGTTGCCTACCCGGCAAAGCCGAGAAAATACGGTATCGGCCGGGCTGGCCTGATAGAGGATGGTGTCTGAGTTGATAGTTTCCTAAAGGTACGATGAAAGGACATCCTTCGATGAGTGCGAAAATGCGTTCGCAAGTGCTTTGGGGTTTGCAGGACCGATGGTGGTTGGTGTTGTTGGGGGCGGCTGCGGTGTTAATTTGTATGGCATGGAGTCGATCGGCCGTTTCTGTAGATCAGCTTCCCCCAGGCCAGACCTCTGGCCAGGCAGCCATAGGGCTATCGTCGGCTGCTGGATCCAAGGATTCCCGGGGTGGCGAAACTGGCAGTACTTGGCATTTTGTCTTCCCTTGGGCGTTGGCCCTGATCGGTTCGATTGCCGGGCTGGTCTTTGCCTGGCATTTCTTCCAGACCATGATGAAGGCGCCAGAAGGCAACGAGCGGATGCGGGAAATTGCCGGCTACGTGCGCACCGCTGCCAACGCCTATCTGTGGCAACAATACAAAGTGGTAGCCGGGTTTTTCGTGATCATATTTATTCTACTGGCTATTGCCGCTTTTGGGCTGGAAGTTCAAAGCCGGTGGGTGCCTTTTGCCTTTTTGACCGGCGGGTTTTTTTCCGGCTTAGCCGGTTGGTTTGGGATGAAGACGGCTACCTGGGCTTCCAGCCGAACTGCCGAAGCCGCTCGGAACTCCCTAAATCAGGGCCTTCAGGTGGCCTTCCGTTCTGGGGCCGTCATGGGCCTGACGGTGGTTGGCTTGGGCCTATTGGACATCTGTATGTGGTTTGCGATTCTTTATTGGGTGATCGGCTGGTTCGGCTACTCGATGACTCTAGAGCAGATTACGGTTACCATGCTTTGCTTTGGCATGGGTGCTTCGAGCCAGGCGCTTTTTGCTCGTGTGGGCGGTGGTATCTACACGAAGGCTGCTGACGTTGGGGCCGACCTGGTGGGCAAAGTGGAAGCCGGTATTCCAGAAGACGATCCCCGCAACCCAGCGGTGATTGCCGACAACGTCGGTGATAATGTCGGCGACGTGGCCGGCATGGGGGCCGACCTGTATGAATCCTACTGTGGGTCGATTCTGGCCACGGCAGCTCTGGGCGTAGCGGCTTTTGCCACAGGAGAGCTTGTCCCCCAGGGCATGTCGGTCTTGGAGGCCCAACTGCGGGCCCTATTTTTGCCGATGGTCATTGCCGGCATTGGCATTGTGCTTTCGATTGCAGGGGTTTATCTGGTTCGATCGGAGGAGTCGGCTACCCAAAAGGTGTTGCTGAAGGCTCTGGCTCGTGGAATCAACTTTTCGACCTTTGGCATCTTAATTGCCACCTTTATCTTTACTTGGTGGCTGATGCCTCAGTATTGGACGGTGGCGTTGAGTGTGGTGGCGGGGCTTTTGGCCGGTTGGCTGATTGGCAAATGGACCGAATACTCCACCAGCGACGAGTTCAAACCCACCCGGGAATTGGCCGAGCAAGCCCTGACTGGCCCGGCTACCGTCATTATTGGCGGCGTGGCCGAAGGGATGAAAAGCACTTGGTTTCCTGTCATCGTCGTTTGTGTGGCGATGTTGGCCGCCTTCGGGTTTGCCGCCCAGGGTAAATTCACTGATGTTCAGTGGTTTGCCATGGGCCTTTATGGCGTCGGCATTGCCGCGGTCGGCATGCTCAGCACCTTAGGGATCACTCTGGCTACGGACGCCTACGGTCCGATTGCCGACAATGCCGGCGGCAATGCGGAAATGTCCCACTTGGGGCCTGAGGTCCGACAGCGGACCGACGCCCTGGACAGCCTGGGCAATACCACGGCTGCCACCGGCAAAGGGTTTGCCATTGGTTCGGCTGCCCTGACGGCATTGGCCCTGCTGGCCGCCTATGTCGAAGAAGTGCGCGTCGGCTTCGAGCGGTGGGCCGAGTCCGCTTTGACCTCTGCGGAGCCTGGGTTTTATAAACTCTCGGATCGGTTCATCGGACGGAAACTCAAAGAGCCTGAGCCTGAGACCAAACGGCTTACCACCGGTTATCTGGTGTTTCCCGATGAACTAGCCGACGAAGAAATCGCCAAACAATGGGCAAAATTGGATACGACCAAAGGCCCGGTCAAGGTGGATGAGCTGGTAGAAGAAGACACCGCCAAGAATGGTGGCCAGCGAGGGCAGGTCCGGTTCAAAGCCACCAAAGCCCCCTTGGTCGAAGTCCGATGGGCCACCATGCCCGATTTTGCCCGCTATTATGAAGTGCATCTGATGAATCCGAAGGTGCTGGTCGGCGTGCTGATCGGTGCCATGGCAGTCTTCTTATTCTGCTCGCTCACTCTGAAAGCGGTCGGTCGTACCGCCAAGCAGATGGTCGAAGAGGTCCGTCGGCAATTCCGAGAAAGACCTGGCATCATGCAAGGCACCGAGCAGCCCGACTATGCCGCCCCGGTTACCATCAGCACTCGGGCCGCCCAACGCGAAATGATCTTTCCTTCGGTCCTAGGCCTGGTTACCCCAGTGCTTGTCGGTTGGATTCTGGGTGTCGGAGGCGTTATGGGGCTTTTGATCGGGGCGCTATCGACCGGTTTTTGTGTTGCCGTCTTCATGGCCAATGCTGGTGGCTCCTGGGACAACGCCAAAAAACACATCGAACGCGGTGCCCACGGCGGTAAAGGCTCTGCCCCCCATAAAGCCGCAGTGGTCGGCGATACGGTCGGCGATCCGTTCAAGGACACCAGCGGCCCCAGCCTCAACATCCTGATTAAGCTCATGAGCATGGTTAGTGTGGTGGCTGCTGGTCTGGTGGTCCGTTATAGCCTGGCTGCCCTCGGCTGGTTCTAATCGCCATTACGGAGCCGGGCACAGAAAGCGGAACCGATCTGCCCCATGATAGCCTACCGGTCTTGGGCTGGTTCTGATCGGCCGGCAGCGTGCCGGTCCGACTGCCAATTGTCATCCCCACCCAAGCAGGGAGCTAACGGCCAGTTGTCTGTTATTTGCGAAAAGCGGGGCACCAAACTCTTTTGCCGGACCTCTTTATCATCCTTGTGCCGGCACAGATCAGGGCTTTTATGCTCCTGAGCACTGTCGTTCCAGCGCAAGCGGGAATCCAGGCTTCCTCGAGATTGCCGTTTTGCTCATCCCCTCTGGCCTCCGCTTTTTCCCTCTCTCTCCCAGCGCGCCAAGAGGGTGGCATTGCCTTTGGTCCGGCCGGGTGAGAGGTCCCCTTCACTGTCATCCCTGCGCAAGCAGGGATCCAGGCTTCTTTGTGCTGCTTCTTTTGTGATCACGGCTCAAGTGGCCTTTCAGGAATTCCCCTCTTCCCGCCGCGTCAAGAGGGTGGCCGGGCGTTAGCCGGGCCGGGTGAGAGGCCCAGGAGCCGCCACTGTAAGAGGCTTTCCTAAAATGGGGATTCGGCTGGTTTCCAATAGGTTTTGGCCGACCGGCTCCTATCCTCCAGCCTCCTTAACAACAAGGATTTCGGCGATTCTGGGGAATTGAGGAAGGAAAACTCCTTTCATCATAGAAAATGCTTTTTTGGACAGCCTCTTAGCTCGACTTTTGCCGTTTTTAGCTTCTTCCTGGAGGAAAAAGTTCTGACTTCTTGTAACTCTTGGACTTAGGAAATTGGGTGAACAAAAGGAGCTTTCGTCGTAACTCCTGGAAATAAAAGCAGTTAGAAAAAAATGGCAAAAGTCGAGCTGGGCAAGTGCCTCTTGCAGCAAGCAACAGAACCTGCTGCCTCTTTCCCCGCCGCACAATTCTGGGCAAAATAAAGGCATCCGGCAAAAGGCCCTTGTGGGGCCGGTGGGAGGCCCTTTTTATTGCTCAAGGGGGAAAGCCATGCTTTCTCAAGAGGTGGTTTTTGAGCGGATTGGCCGATATGGCGTGGTGCCGGTCATTGCGTTGGATTCAGCCGACTGGGCCCTTCGGCTAGCCGACGCCCTTTGGGAAGGCGGGTTGCCGATTGTGGAAATTACTTTCCGCACCCAAGCAGCCGCCGAAGCGATCCGTCGGATTGCTCAACATCGGCCGGAAATGCTGGTGGGTGCGGGCACCCTGCTTCGGCCAGAGCAGGTGGACTCAGCCCGGGCAAGCGGTGCCCAATTCGGTGTGGCTCCCGGACTTAATCCCCAGGTGCTGCGGCGGGCCCAGGAGCTGAAAATGCCTTTTTTGCCCGGTGTGGCCACAGCCAGCGAAATCGAACAGGCACTGAGCCTGGGTTGCCAATGGCTGAAATACTTCCCGGCTGAGGCCATGGGCGGCGTAAAAATCTTGCAGGCCCTTTGGGGGCCCTTTGCCCATACGGGCGTCCGCTTTGTACCTACCGGCGGCATTAATGAATCGAATCTGGCCCAGTACATCAGCCTGCGATATGTAGCTGCGGTAGGCGGCACCTGGATTGCCAAATCGGATGAAATTGCTGCCGGCCGATGGACCGAAATCACCCAACGCTGCCAAAACGCCCTGCGCATCGTAGCCCAGACCCGCTCGGCCGCCCACTGAGATACCCCTGTGCCAACCGCTCTTCCGCCCCTCTGCCCATCGCCAAAAGGATGGTCTGCGGAACCACTTCCTCAGGTGGTCTTTCCTGGTCATTCCCGCACAACCGGCAATCCAGTTCATCCAAAACCATGGAAAAACTATCGAGATTCCCGCTTGCAGGGCATTGGGAAGGGAGAATACCTTCTAAAAATAAATCTGGAAGCTCTGCAAAATTCTGAACATCTAGTGAACTTTATGTAATTTTGAATCTCTCGCCGTTCCGTTGTCCTACCAGGCCCCTACTATCTATTGTGGGCTAACAATCCTAGCGCCCCTATATGTTGTGTTACAGGAAGGATCTGCCAAAATGGTATAAAAATATCCCCCTTGAATTATGCATAGGTTCCATCTCTCTTTATTCAGCGGAAGGTTACCGAATGTTTAGAATTTTCGGTTCTGAGAAAACAGGTAAACTATACCGAATTTCTCACGGCCTTTGAGGCAGAAAGAAGGGCGAAGCTGTGAACCCGGAAAATACAGGGCAAGTTCGGTATCATTTGGTGGATTTTGATCAACTGCCAGGAGTGCCCTGCCCATGTGGCATCTCGCAACGAGCCTGGGCGGATCTTGGCGATTACCCAGCTACCTTACACCGGACCGAAATTACCACCCAGGCAAAACCCCACTACCACCAGCGGCTCACGGAAACCTATTACATCTTGGATTGTGAACCCGGAGCACAGATAGAACTGGATGGCAAAACCTTCCCAGTAAAACCTGGGATGTGTATTGTCATTCGGCCCGGATGCGTGCATCGGGGGCTAGGCCGGATGAAGATCTTAAACTTCGTCTGTCCCAAATTCGATCCGAGCGACGAATTTGTGCTGGAGGGATAAGATCGGTGCCCGATGGTTAAGGCAACTGTTGGATTGTGTTTAGTTCCACTTTTGCCAATTTTAGAAACCTCTGCAAAATCATGCATATATAGTGAACTGCAGGAAATTTTTGATTCTATAGCCGCTGGGTTCTCCTACCTGAATACCTACGCTCTATGGGTGCTAGCAATGCTAGCAGCCCTATATGTTGAATCAGAGGGGTGAAAGCCAAAATGAGATATGCAGAGATTCCTTCTCTTTTTACTTCCACACAAAACTTTCCTTTATCCACATAATTTCTTCACACCGATCGTTTCAGGAGGTTAGAACCTTGGTGTGGGGGGCGAGGCATAAACTCAAGTTTTGGCATTTTCTCTAACTTGTTTTGCCCTCCGGGATGAGGACGAAACTTATTTTTGTTCACACAACTTTCTAACTCTAATGATTTCAAAGAGTTAGAACTTTCCCATTTCGGCACAAGGCCAAAATGGGTAAAAGTCGAGTTCACAAAGCCCTGCAAAATCTCTGGAATATACTGTGAACTTTAGGTACTTTTGATTTGGTAGGGATTGGTCCCTCCGATTCAAAGAGCTACTAGATGTAGGTTGCTAGCAGTGCTAGCGGCCCTATACATTGTGGTACAAGTGGCGGGAGCCAGATAGTGTAAAAATATATCCTGTAACCTCTGCATAATTCAAGGAGGATATTTTTATACCATTTTGGATGTCCTCCTCTAACACAACATATACAGCTGCAGTATTGTTAGGACCCAATAAAATAGTAGGTGTTCGGATAGAAGAACCGAACGGCTATAGAATCAAAAGTCCATAAAGTTCACTATATGTTCAGGATTTTGGAGAGGTTCCTATCCTTTAAATCGTCTAAAATGACCAAAGGTGCGATCAGAGACTATGTGGCTCTTGTTGGAAAGTTGTCCGCAGTCTAGGGAGGGGTTGCCCATGCTAGTGGGTTTTGCTTCAGTTTTGGTAGTTTAGGCCTCCGACCGGAAAGGGTTTTAACACAGCTAGACTTCCTGAAAAATGAGATGTTGTGGCATGCTAAGGGGGTTGGCCCTACTTCTGGGGAGATTGATTCCCCTCCCTCTGTTCTCCCCCATTTCCCATGACTTGTTTTGTTTCCCGTAGTTACCAGGAAACAGCTGCTTGATCACATCCATGCCCTAACTCCAATACTTTCAAGCAAGTAGATAAAACTCCAAGACAAAGTCAAAAATGGCAAACGTCGAGTTTTCCTAAAAGATTTTTTACAAGAATGGGAATAATTTTTCGAAGGAAGCTCGAACACAATGGTGTCCGAGAACCCCGGTACTGAAGTGGTTTTCGGACCCCTTCAGCCAAAGCAGTGGGGTAAGAGTTTTCCACTTTGGGAATGGGGATAAGAAGGGAAAAAAGTGAGGCTTTCCCAGAAGGGTTAGCGCCTCGGATAGGGAGGCAAGCTTCTGGGCAGTTAATGGACCAGAGGGGATCGAATCTGCCGGATTCCAGACTTCCAGCCCTGAAGGCATGAGCAACAACCCCATGGGCCGGTGCCTACCCCGCTCCAGTTGGCACTCTGCCAACAGGGGGGTTTGGTTAACCATATAATCGCACTGATATGTTTTGTTTTCTTACCCCATTGGTAAAAAGGAGTTAGGGGGGGAGATTCTAAACCGAAGATTATGGAGGAGAAAGGCACTTTTCCTGGGAAGTGAGGGGCTATCGGCCGCAGACAAGAGTGCTAACCGGGCAAAGTCGCAAGGGAAGGTGCGGGAGCAGCTTCCCCCCTTCAGGATTATGACAGCCCATACTCATAACAAAATCCGTACGAGTGCTGCCCATTTGCGGTGGCCGGATTGGTATCCCAGCCCTTTTTTGTCGGAAAGCCGGGGGAGAAAAACGCCCCCTTTATTCAGCTGAAATCTTCCGAAACGTTCGGAGAACACCTCGGATAGGCAAACAAGTTTCGGACTGATATAATCAAACAGAGGTGATGGTTTTGCGGTTTTCTGGGAAGGAGAGTTAGAATGGCTGAGATGCCTTCTGCCAACAAACCGGAAAAGCAACCTACAGCGGATCCGAAGCTGGAGAAGCCCTCTGGGGGAGCAGCTAGTGGATCCCAAGGGACCGCTGGGGCAGGCAAACCAGCCGGAGCCTCTTCGACTTCTAGTGGCTCGGTTGCCAAGGTCCAGGGAGCCAAACCCGCAACGGAACGCCCCACGCCAGCCAAGAGCAAACCTGCTGCGGGAGGGCCTCAGTATGCTGGGACTCCGGTAACTAGAGCTGCAGCCCCTCAAGCAGCCAAAGCAGCTCCTGCAGGTACAGAGGCTCAACCGATGGAGGAAGAACCTGCGGCCAGAGGGTTTGGATCTTGGTTTTTGCTACTGCCCAGTTGGTTGATCAGCATGGTCTTCCACATGGTGTTGGTGCTGATTTTGGCCATCTGGGTCATCCCCGAACCCGACCGGTCTGGCATCAGCAGGATCATTGTCCCACCTCCAACTAAGGTGGAAGAGTTGGAAGAACTTCGAGAAGAGCCGCTGGAACAAATCGACGTCCAATCTCCGGTGGATATGGTGGTCATCGCCCCGGATCCAACTCAAGTACCCGAATTGCCCAAGTCGGATGATTTGGAAGCGGCCGCGGTAAAGGTGGACCTAGAAAATTTCGGGCTTGTCCAGGCGCCTCGCAGCGATCTGCTGGCCCGGGTAGGTACCTTTTATGGTTCCGGCTTGGACGGCCGAGGCAAAGGTAAGGGGCAGTTGCTTCGGGCAGGCGGCGGCAACGAACAGAGTGAACTTGCTGTAGCCAAGGCTTTGAAGTGGTTGGCTGAGCATCAGATGCCGGACGGGGGCTGGAACTTCAACCATGCAATGGCTCCTAGTTGTCAAGGAAAATGCCGAAATCCAGGCTCTGACGTCGAGGCCCGAAATGCAGCTACCGGCCTGGCACTCCTACCGTTTCTCGGTGCAGGTCAGACCCATAAACAAGGCAGCTATCAAAAAACTGTGGCCCGTGGCTTAGCTTTCCTCGTCAGCCGGATGCAACGAAGCCCCCAAGGCGGCAGCCTGTATGAGGGAGGCCGAGGTGTGATGTATTCGCACGGCATCTGTGCGATCGCCTTGTGCGAAGCCTATGCGATGACTAAGGATCGCTATCTTTACGAACCTGCCCAAGCGGCGATCAACTTCATTGTTTATGCCCAAGATCCGGTCGGCGGCGGCTGGCGCTATCAACCCCGTCAGCGAGGAGACACCTCAGTCGTCGGCTGGCAGATCATGGCCCTCAAAAGTGCCCATCTGGCCTACTTACAGGTCCCACCCATTACAGTACGTAAAGCCACCCAATTCCTCGACAGTGTTCAAAGCAATAGTGGTGCCAATTACGGATATACCGATCCAGGGGCTGGCCCCGCAACCACGGCCATCGGACTATTGTGCCGAATGATGCTCGGCTGGAAGAAAGAAACCCCTGCGCTGGAAATGGGGGTCAAATGGCTCAGCAACCAAGGTCCTAGTATCAATCCCGGCGGCGGCACCGCCAACATGTACTACAACTACTACGCCACCCAAGTCCTCCGCCATTGGGAAGGGGAGCTATGGGAGAAATGGAATCTTCGTATGCGGGATAGCCTTATCCAAACCCAGGCTAAACAAGGCCATGAAGAAGGCAGCTGGTTCTTCACCGGCGAGCATGGCACTGAGGTAGCCGGTCGGCTTTACTGTACTGCTATGGCCACCATGATCTTGGAAGTCTATTACCGCCACATGCCTATCTACCGCACGCAGGCTGTCGAAGCTCAATTCCCCGAATGAGGCCCTGCTGTTGAGAGCCCTCTTCGGGCATGTGAATTGCTGCCAGGGGAAAGGTACGAGTAGCCTCTGGGTTGTGTTTACTCATTCCGATTTCTCTAAAACTGCTACAGAGGCCGGCAGCTCAGCCAGATGCC
>JANXAQ010000113.1 GCA_025062105.1 Thermoguttaceae bacterium | reverse complement strand
TCCTTCCTCTAACACAACATATAGAGCTGCAGTATTGTTAGCACCCAATAGATAGTAGGTGTTCGGATAGAAGAACCGAACGGCTATAGAATCAAAAGTCCATAAAGTTCACTACATGTTCAGGATTTTGCAGAGGTTCCTAAAGAGTTACAGATAAGTATTATCCGTTCACGAAACTTTGAACTACTTTGCCTCGAAAGAGTGATTTTGCAGAAAGGACCGTTTCCGCAGTAATCGCCAAGGTAGTCATCCTCTTAGCAGAAGTCTTAGAGGCACTTCTAAAAAGCTTTTCTAGGATGAAAGGAGGTTTGCTTCCTCCATTCCTCAGAATCCCCCCAACTCTGTTTTTAAGGAGTCTGGAGGCTAGGAGCCGGTCGGCCAAAACCCATTGGGAAACCAGCCAAATTTCCATTTTAGGGCAGCCTCTCAGCTCGACTTTTGCCCATTTTCCTAACTTGTTTTCTTCGCGGGGTTACGACAAACTGACTTTTAGTTCACATAAATTTTAACCCCGATAATTCCAAGAAGTGAGCACTTTCCCATTTCGGCAGAAGACCAAAAAGGGCAAAAGTGGAGCTAGAAGGTTTCGGCTTCTTGGAATTCTTCGTAGGCGGGTTCGTGGTAGTTTTCAAACCGGGTGTACTGCTGGAGCCAGGTCAGTTTTACATCACCGATGGGCCCGTTGCGCTGTTTGGCCACGATCACCTCGGCAATGCCTTTTAACCCGAGGCGTTCGGCTTCTTCCGGGCTGCAATAATATTCTTCGCGGTGGACGAACAGGACGACATCAGCGTCTTGTTCGATGGCGCCAGATTCCCGCAAATGACTAAGGCGGGGCCGATGAATTTCTTTTCCTTGTTCCACTTGGCGATTGAGCTGGGCGACGCAGAGTACGGGGATGTTCAGTTCTCGAGCCACCCCCTTGAGCCGACGCGTAATGCGAGCCACCTGCTCTTGGCGAGGATCTTTGGGATTATCCGGCTCGATCAGTTGCAGATAGTCGATCACCAGAAGCCCTAGCTGGTGTCGACGTTTGAGCCGACGGGCCATGGCCGCTATTTCGCCCACCGTGCGTGTGGGGGTATCGTCGATAAAAAGCGGCGCTTGACTTAACTTGGAGGAAGCCTGGACCAGTTCTGCTCGGTCTTTAGAGGAAATATATCCACTTCGGAACTTATGACCATCGATCCTCCCTTGCGAACAGAGCATCCGCTGCACCAACTCCAGCCGGGACATCTCCAAACTGACAAACAAGGTGGGAATCTGCGATTTAATCGTTACGTTTTCCGTAATATTACAGGCCAAGGCGGTTTTTCCCATAGCGGGCCGAGCAGCCAAAATAATCAGTTCCCCTTCGTGCAGTCCACCCGTGAGCCGATCCAAATCATGGAAGTGGGTGGGAATGCCAGTTGAGCCTCCTTCCAATCGCCGGTTGATATGGTCAAAAACCTCGATCAATACATCATGCAAGCTGCTAACGCGGTTGGTGGTACGAAACTCATGCACCTGAAAGATCTTCTCTTCCGCTCGCGAGAGCAATTCCTGGGGTTCCTGCGTAGGGTCATAAGCCTCTCGAAGAATTTCGGTCGTGGCATGGATCAGGGACCGGAGAATGGCTTTGTCCCGAACCATTTGGGCATAATAGACGGCATGGGCAGCCACAGGGACCGATTGGAGCAGCTCAGCTAAATACTGCGTGCCTCCGACCGCCTCCAAGTCGCCGTTTTTTTGAAGCTGCTCCTTCAGGAGCATGACGTCGATCTGCTGGCCGCTATCGCGCATCCGAAGCAGCGTCCGATACAATCGCCGATGCGCATCGGAATAGAAATCCTCCGGACGCAGCAGCGGAGCCACTTCATCGCAGACTTCCGGGTCCAGTAAGATGCTACCCAACACCCCACGCTCAGCCTCCAGTTGGTGGGGAGGAGGCCGATCCAGAATTTCCGAACTCACTCGAGCAGTTCGCCCCAGTTCCTCAGAAGCTCCTCCAGCCCCCATAGCAACCTCCTCCTAGTACCGAAGATTCCTTGGCAACCCCGGCTTGAGTTAAAAACACTTCAGCCTCCTGAAAAAGTTGCTCCCTCCTGAAAAAGTTGCTCCAGCTCTTCCCTGCGGAAGTGGGAAGCCGGTTCGGCAACTCGGCTTTTGCCACTGCTGAGCTGCCTCAAAAAGAGCAAGGTTTTAACTCCTTGTAAAGTAAATGTTGGAGTCGGAACCTCTGCAAAATCCTAAACATTTAGTGAACTGGAGGAACTTTCGATTCTCTGGCTGCTGGGTTCTCCTACCCAAATGCCTACTATCGATGGGACGCTAGCCATGCTAGCAACCCTATATATTGGGTTAGAGGAAGAGTAACCCAACATGATATAAAAATATCTCCTTTAAAAGATGCAGAGGTTCCGAGTTAAAAATTGTATGCACAAAAGTAGGTTTAGCCGAAACCGCTGGAAGCAAAAATCATTTGAGAAAACACCAAAAGTCAAGTTCAGCAGAACCAGCGGAGCCACCGTCCCGATTCGCACTTCGGCCGCAGTAACAATGGTAGGATACCCTCTGGACGGGAAATAAACTTTTGTCCACTCCACACAAGGACTACCAAAAGCTCTTTTCTGTTGATCCCCTAGTGGCTTTGGGTTGAATAGATGCTCTTGTGCCGTTTGCGGTTGGAAAATGAAAGGCCTTCTATCCGAAGGCACCAACTTGTCTGCCGCTGGAGGACTTCGGCCCTCTGGAAAAAAAACTAAAAGTTACGAGGAAGCAGACTTCTTGGTGGATTTTGGTTCCTGATTCGGGGTAGAAGAGCTCTTCGGGGCTTCGCCCTTGGATGGTTTTTGGGCCTTTTCGGACTTTTCTGCCTTTTCGGTTTTGGCAGCCTTTTCCGGTTTTTGAGGTTTTTCCGGCTTTTCTTCTTTGACTGAAGGCACCACCCAGACTTTCAGATCTGCATCGATCTCCTGTCCTAAATGAATCTGGACCGTATAGAGGCCTAGTTCCTTCAAGGGGCCTTTGAGCCGCACTTGCTCCTCGGTGATCGAGAAACCAAGTTCTTTCAGCGCCATGGCAATCTCATGCGCCCCGACCGATCCATAGAGATGGCCTTCTTCATTGGCATTGGCTTCAATAGTAACGCTTTGCTTGGCCAATTGGGCAGCCAAGCTCCGCAAACTGGCCAGCCGACGTCGCTGGATCTCCGCCAACCGAGCCTTATGCTTTTCGATCATCCGCTTATGATGTTCGGTGGCAATAGTGGCCAGCCCCTGCGGAATCAGATAGTTATACGCATATCCGGGTTTTACCCGCACTACATCCCCTTGATCGCCCAAATGCTCTACCGGTTGAACCAAAAGCAACTCCACATATCCCCGCCGATGGGATAACCGCTTTTCTCGATAAGGGGAATGGATTTCCGAAGTCTTTGATTTCGCCATTGTTACTACCCTTCTAAAACCAAACCTCCTTCAATCAATAGGAGCTTACCACCCAATGTTCGGGTTCTTTGTTCGCTTAGCTGTTCTCCTTCCAAGGGGAAAGCTGCTTTTGCCAAAAGCATCCTTCTCTAAAATAAGTAAAACCAGTGCATCAGGCAGTTTTTTGTTCCTCTTGAGGACCAGCCATTCGAACCGACTCGGTTTTGAAATCGATAACCCTTCCGCCCACCGCAGAGGTCCACTTCGCCTTCTCTATTTACATCAGGAACCTCTGCATAATTCAAAGGGGATGTTTTTACCTCGACTTTTGCCATTTTCCCTAACTCCTTTTGTTTCCAGTAGTTACGACGAGACCTCCTTTTGTGCACACAATTTCCTAAGTCCAATAGTTACAAGGAGTTAGAGTTTCCCCCTTCCGGGAAAATGCCTAAAATGGCAAAAGTCGAGCTTAGAGAAAACTCTATATTCCCGCTTGCGGGGGACAATAGTAAGGACACCTTTCGGACCAAAACTCCTGGCTCTCCCATCGGCTGATGTGTTAGTCATTTTGTTAGAAGCTGCCTCTGTTGAAAGGTTGCCCGCAGTCTGAGGCGGTTTTGCCTATACTGGTCGGTTGTGCTTTAGTTCGGGTGGGTTTAGGCCTCCGACTGGAAAGGATTTCAACAGAACCTTAGACGCTCGACTTTTGCCATTTTTTCTACCCGCTTTTGTCTCCAATAGTTACGACGAAACCTCCATTTGTTCACTTAATTTACTAACTCCAAGAATTACAAGAAGTTAGAGCATTCTCTTTCTGGGACGAAGCCAAAAATGGCAAAAGTCGAGTTAGAAGCTGTAGATCATTTTAAAAGTCTTCCCTATTTTTCAGTTCTCCAAATTGGCGGGTGGTCCATTCGGCTGAAATAGTTACCCAACGCGAATGTTTTGCTGTAGGCTTCGGTCAAAACGGTACATCATCCGGGTAGGAGTCTTCCGGGGGTAGTTCTTCGTAGGTAGGTTCGTAGCTGCGTTCTGGGGCAGTGGGTTGGCTTTTGCCTGGTGCGGGGGGCTGGCTGGCAGCAGGTTCGGCTTCCCCGGCCCGACTGCCCAACAGTTGCATGCGTTCCCCCAGCACCCGGAGCTTCGATCGTTTCTGGCCGTCGCTGGTGGTCCAAGTATCCATTTTCAATCGGCCTTCAATCAATACAGGCGAACCTTTGGTCAGGTATTCGCTAGCGATCTCGGCCAACCGCCGCCAAAGGACAATATCCACAAAAACCGGCTCGTCCACCCATTCCCCCGAAGGCGTTTGCCGACGATTGGAAACCGCCAGCCCAAACTCCACTACCGGGGTCCCATTCGGGATGTAACGCAATTCTGGATCCCGTGTCAGATTGCCCAGGAGAATCACTCGATTATAATTGGCCATTCCCAACTCCTCCCACCGGGCTACTCTATACCCAGCCCACTCCATCCATTCTCCCGCTTTCTTTACCTCCGGATTTTCCTATCAAGCTAACACATCTGCCATTGCCGAACAAGCTGGGCCATGGAAGCCCCCAAAACCAATCCCAGAAAAAACTCTTTCTAGCGGCGATAACCGTTTACCCCGCATGGCCAAACCTAAGGAACCTCTGCATAATTCGAAAGGAATATTTTTATACCATTTTGTCTGCTCTTTTCTCTAACACAACATATAGGGCTGCTAGCATTGCAAGCACCCAATAGATAGTAGATGTGCAGATAGGAGAATCAACCGGCTAGAGAGTCAAAGGTTCACAAAGTTCACTCTATGTTCAGGATTTTGCAGAGGTTCCCTAAGCTCGGTTTTTGCCATTTTCTCTAAGTCTTTTTGTTTCCAGTAGTTACGACGAAACCTCCTTTTGTTCACACAATTTCCTAAGTCCAATAGTTACAAGGACTTATAGTTTTCGCCGTCCGGGAGACGCCCTAAATTGGCAAAAGTCGAGCTAAGAAAACCACCATACGGAAAAAAATGGCTTTCGCTCCCGGTTTGCCCTTTCTGGCTCCCCTTGCTAGAAGGATGCTCTAAATGGTTGTAACTATTGGAGTTATGAAATTGGGTGACTAAAGAAAGATATCGGTATCACTCTCGGAGTCGAAGGCATTTATGGAAAATGGCAAAAGGCCAACTACTCTAGGGGTAACATTTCCGCCGAATGAACACACCTGCCGCTTTGCCCCATGGCAAGAGGGCAAACATTCTCGCAGCCAATCCCCCCTGCCTGGGCAAAAAAGCCGGTGGACCGCTCCTTTCCCCCCCAACCACTCGACGGCCAAGGGAGGGGGAAAAGTCAGCCCGGAACCTCTGAAAGATTTCGAAGATATGGGGAACTTCATGAACTCTTGATTTGGTAGCCGTTCCGGTTGTCTAGCCGAACACCTACTTGCTGTTGGCTGCTAGCAATGCGAGCAGCCTTATCCACTGGGTTGGAAGGAGGGGAAGGCAAAATGGTATAAAAATATCCACTTTAAGTTTGGGAATGGCACCCCGCCGTCATTCGGTGGAACGGGTAGTTCTATGGAGGCTGTTAGCAATCCTAGCAACTCTACATATTAGGTCAGAGAGGTGGACCAATATGGTATATCTCCGATTCGAATTATCCGGAGGTTTCTAGGTACCCTGTTCCTTCGGCTCAAGTGCGACGCAGCTTTATTCTTCTTCCTCCTCGTCTTCCAGGTCCTCAAGGTCGGAGATAGCATCCACTCCGGCGTACTCTTCAGTGGGGGTGGTTGCTGCAGCAGGTTGTGGCCGGGGCCGAGGACCTCCCAAGGCATGTTGGACCAACGTGTCCACCAGTCGGGGATCCACTTTCACGAACATAAACCGCAAGATGGCCTCATTGAGTCGGCTTGCTCGGTGCACCTCTTGCAGTCGGGACGAATCCACCCGAAAGTAGGTTAGCCAATAGGTTCCTTTCCGATGGCCTTTGATCGGATAGGCCAAACGGCGTTCTTCCCACAATCGGCTCACCAACACCTCCCCGCCTGCCGACTCGATCATCTGGGTGATCTGCCGGCTCAGTACATCCGGCTCTCGAGCATACCGAATGGGATCAAAAATAAATAACCCTTCATACACATTCCGCGGCAAGATTCTCCTCCTTCTGCTAGAAAGAAAACCCAGGTAAGCTGATTCAATTCTTCTGGTCTCAAGCGAACTGCCTGGTTGGATTTGGACCGTTCAGGACCGATTGTACTGAGTCATGGTTTTTTCGATGCCTTCTCGGGCCCAGAAGACCGCCGCATCCGCTGCGCGCCGGACGGCCTCCTGAATGATCGGCTGCTCTTCTGGGCTGAACCGGCTTAAGACAAAATTGGTCGCGTCCGCTCCTTCCGGTAGCGGCCCAATTCCAATCCGTAACCTGGGAAACTCCTGACTGCCCAGATGCTGGATGATGTTTTGCAATCCCTTTTGGCCTCCAGCGGAACCTTTGGGCCGCAGACGAAGTTTCCCTAACGGAAGATGAAAATCATCGCAGATGACCAACATTTCTTCCAGCGGCAATTGATAAAACCGAACGGCCGCCTGCACGCTCAGGCCGCTACAGTTCATATACGTCGTAGGCCGCAGCAGAAAAGCTCGAACTCCCTCCAGGTTTGCTTCCTGCCATAGGCCGCTAAAATTCTCCCTCTCCGACCCCACCCCGTAGCGTCGCCCTAATTGTTCCACCACCATAAAACCCACATTGTGCCGAGTCTCGGCGTATCTAGTGCCCGGATTGCCCAAACCGACGATCAATTTCACGGACGCCCCTTAGAAACTTCCAATCAGGCTTTGTAAAACCAGGATTTTGGTCCTTTCCCAAACTGCTTTTATTTCCAATCTGTGTACAGCGAACCTTTGTTTGATCACCTAAAATTTTCATTCATTTCTTCTCATTCCAACAAGCCGTTGGGCCATTCCTCTTTCGGGCAAAGCCAAAATTGGTAAAAGGCCAAAGGGAAGCAGCATTTAACATATCTAGAACTTGGCCAAGTCAGGGAAAGTTCCCCTTTTCCGGCGGCTGAATCTAACAGTTTATGCCTATTACTTATTCCGAGGCCATAAAATCCACTTAGCCAGAAGATGCACTTCTACCCCTTGCCCATCCTTTCCCCCACCCCCTTTAGCTCCCCCTATGCCATTTTTCCTCGAACTGGTTACGCTTCCAAGAGTTTGGCCGACAACCCTTTTGGTAGCCCCAATATCCTAAGTCCGATCAGTACTGGAAGTTAGAACATGGAGCTTCTAGGGCAAGGCCATATGGCAAAACTCGAGTAGAGAACCATTCTGGCATTATGCTTATTTTCTTATTCTTCCTTCCACCATTTCAGCCGAACGAAGTAGGCGATGTTTGATTGAAGTAGGCTATGTATGTCTCTGCCCGGCGGCAGCTCGCAGTCATACAAACCTTTTGGCATGCCTTTACTATAGATAGGGCGGCGAACTCGTACTCCGAATAACTTGGATAACCAATCTCCCAAGCCGAGTCAAATATTCCATTTGGAGAGATTATCCCCCGTTAGGGAATGATCATTTACAGGGAAAGGTTGGTTTCCCAAACTATTTTGTATATATTGCCTATTTTATCCATGCTGTGCTGTTCAACTACCTTTCGGGATTTGCCTAAAGTAAGTAATGTCGGGGCCCTTCAACTTGACTGTGTCCACAGCAGGCCGACACCTGTGGGCCGACGCTAAAGGGCAAATAAGACACTCCAGCGATCTTTTGCACCTCGCGTGCGAATTGATCTGGGTAATGGTAGCCAGTGGCTCAGAAGGCACCGAGGGGCTTTTTCCCCGGGGAGTAATGTTACTCTTCTTCCTCTTCTTCTTTTTCTTCCTTTTCTGGTTTTCGGCCAATCAATTCTGGTTCACCAGTCGGGGGTGCGGCAGCTTCTTCTTCGACTACCTCCTTAGTCGCCACACATTGCACCACCACTGTGTCCGGATCGTCCAAAAGTTTGGCTCCTGCCGGCAGTTCCACCCCCGCCAGGGTCAATTGTCCATTCAAGCCTAACTGGTGGATGGGCAGATAGACTTTTTCCGGAATCAGGCTCACATCACACAATATCCGTACTTCATGCACTACTTGTTCCAGCATGCCTCCTTCGCGCACGCCCGGGGCTTCGCCGCGCAGCTCCACCGGCACCTGCACTTCTACCATCTCGTGTTCATGCACCCGAATAAAATCCACATGGAGGATTTCCAGTCCATATGTATCCCATTGCAGTTCTCGGATGATAGCCCGTTCCTGTAAGGCTCCTTTCAGTTGCACTACCCGAGTCCCATGGCGAACTACCGCCTGGAGTTGCTCAGTCGGAACGGCTAGCGAAACTGCCTCCATGCCATGCCCATACAAAACCGCTGGCGTCTTGCCTGCTTTGCGAAGCCGACGCATCCGGCGTTTACCTCGTTCGGTCCGAATTTCTACGGTGAGTTCTTCTGCCATTGGTTTTTTCCTATCTCCACCTGGGAATCCATTTCTGCTTTTGCCAACAAGCCCCAAATGAGCCTTAACTCATCACCCGCGTCGGAAAGGAGTTAGTTCCTATCCTACCGAAAAACCTGTAATTAGTTCAGCCGACTGCCCAAACTCACCTCTTTGCCTTTGTGCGATAGGTCGGCCAGCCCAACGGCTGGACGACTAAGGAAGGCAAGAGGCTAGTTGAGCCTTTCATCCCCCTAATCCTGCCGGGGAAAAGAGGCGAAAACTAAGCTCTTTCCCCGTCGTTAAAGTGTTTAGGAAAGGCTTTGGTTTTCCTGCTTGGCTACTGCCGAAAAACCTTTATTTTGCAATATTTCATTCAAAAAATCAATCCACGACGGCTTTAGGGTGCGGCTGATTTTTTGTGGTCAGTTTAGAAGAGTTGGGGAACATAGATAATGGCCAGACCCATCGACCCGGCCCTTCCACTGGCATCTCCAAAGGCAAAAAGCTCTGCGGATTCCAGATTCCAGGGGCTATGAGTCTCTGGAAGGAGTTTAGGTGTGTATATCTGGAAGTGGGTAGGTTCTGTGCAAAGTTGGCTTTCTGGGGGGTTA
>JANXAQ010000100.1 GCA_025062105.1 Thermoguttaceae bacterium | reverse complement strand
ACTAACCGGAATTGGGTATTTTCGCCGCCGGAGTGCTGTCGCCAGGAGAACCAAAGCTGCTGGTAATCCGCCGGGTTGATGGGCGAGAATTCGTTGGTAAAGACGAGGAATGGGAGCCAGTCGCCCTCCGGCACGGCAAATCCAAACCCTCCGCCGCTGGGAGAGCCTGTACCAAAACTGGTCCCCGCCCGCGTGCCTGAGCCGGGTACGGTATTCGTGTAATCGGTAGCATTGGCACCTCCATAAGCAAACCAGCCGACCGCACTCATGGCTTGGTTCTGGTTACCGGTATTATTTGGGAACTCTTCTCGGTACAGATTGATCCATCGGACCGGGGCAGGTCCAGCCACATCGGCCAAGCTCGTACCATATCGGATCTGATCTATCAAGGCATTGCCTAAATACACTGGGGACTGAAGCCAAAGAGTCCCGGACAGCGTCGCCGCGGGTTGGCCAGTAACGACTAATTTATCTACGCACTGGACGTCCAAGGCGGCTTCGGAGAGTCCCATGGCCAACACGGCGGCGTAATTTTCCGGGGTAAGCGCCCACCATTTGGCTGGGCCAGTTTGATTCACATTGTCAAATTTTGCGATCAATAAATAGACCCGACCATCGTTCAGCTCTGGGCCGCTGGCAGCGGTGTACGTATCTCCGCCGCCCACCCCGCCTTGGGAAGTTGTGCTCGATGCATCGCCTAGATTCCGAAAACGTCGATTGCTATCGGCAAACTGATTCCCAGCGCCCTCGGTAAAACGCACATCGACGATCGAAGCAGCTCCCACAGAGATGGCTTGATACAAGTAACTACCCCACAAGGTTCCGGAGGTATGGGTTATGCCGATCCCCCGCGCCAGCGTGCCGAAATTGCCGGTGTGTTGGATTTGGATGCTTCCACCTTCGGGCCAGAGGTTATCAAAGCGAAGCTGGCCCAATGCCGGTAGTGATCGTAGTGGCGGTATCGGCTCGTCCGATACCCCATTCGCTACCAGAGGTAAAGCCGACCCCGCGGTCCCACTGGGTGGTGGTAGGAGTGGGCAGGGTAAGCGGATCTGCTGTGCCGGTGAGCGAAAGCTGTTGGCCCGTCGGGTAGGCGAAGGGCTCATAAATCAGCACCCCAGCCCAGGCCGTCTGAGCCAGCCCCCAGACCCAAATCCCCGTCAGCCAGCCTGCCAGCCTCCTGGCCAAGGCAGGTTTGCGATGCGGAGAGTTTCCTTGTCGAGAGCCGAGTTGGTTGGGTTGCTTGGGGTTCATGAACGTTCCCTTTTCTTAAAAAAAGCCAAGAAGATAGCGTCTCTTTAAAAGCCGACCTTACCCCCCTCTTTTTTCAATCAATATATTAGTATGGGCTGAAGATTGCAATTTTTAAAAACTAAACAATTTGAAAGAAAAACTATACTTTTTGAGAGAGCTTTCTTCTTTCCGGAACTGTCTAGAGACCGTACTTCAGTCTGTTGACTTGGTTACCGTCTGACAGAGGATCTGACAACCGGCTTGACAGAGGGCATTATAACGGGGTGCCCTAACTCGGCTTTTGTCATTTTTGCAACTCCTTTTATTTCAAGGAGTTAGGTTTTTAGGGCTGTTTGTTCAGTAAATTTCCTAAGGCCGAGATTTTCAAAGGGTTAGAACATCCAACGGAGCCTGCACCCCGGAAATGGGCAAAAGTCGAGCATAAACGAACTGCCTATTCTCCGCTGGTTTTTCGGTATTGTTTGGGAGTCATGCCGGTGGCCTGGCGAAAGGCCCGGATCATATATTCCGTGTAACGAAAGCCCGTTTGGAGGGCGATCTGCTTGAGCGGCATATCGGTTTCTCGCAGAAGCTGTTTGACTCGCTGGATCTGGCGATGGCGGATTTCCTGGGCGATAGTTCGGCCCAGGACGGTTTTGAATCGGCCTTCTAGGGCGGCCCGCGACATGGCCACATGTTCCAATACATCCACCGTTCGGATCCCCTGGCAGGCATGTTCCCGGATAAAGCGTACCGCTCGGACCACATCTTCATCTTCGGTGGCCAGCACATCAGTGGAAGCTCGGGCCACCACCCCCCGGGGGGGAATCAGCACCGGATGCTTAGGTGGGAGTTTGCCCGCCATCAGCCGATCCAGAAGCTGGGCTGCTCGATAGCCGATCCGCTCCGCATCCAGATCAATGCTCGATAGCGGCGGCGTGGATACATGGCACAAACACTCATCATTCCCTACGCCCAGCACCGCCACTGCATCCGGCACCGGAACGCCTGCCCGCCGACAGGCATCCAAAACCCGCATCCCATAATCATCGTTACAGGTATAAATAGCCACTGGCTTGGCAAGCCCTCGGATCCACTGGGCTAACCGCTCTTGCTCCTCCTCCCAGGCCTCGGAGGAATGCCGACGGGGCCGAAGACAAAAACCCTTACACAAATAACCGTGCGACTGAACAATCTGCCGAAAATACTCCTGCCGACGATCCATGGGCGGCTGCAATCTTCGGGGCATGCCGCAAATAGCAAACTGCCGAAATCCATGTTCCCGGAAATGCTCCCAGGCCAACTGCGCAATCGCCCGATCATCCGGCCCAACCGTCGGCACCCCCAGATCCACCAACACCCGACGTAAATCCACCACTGGTGCGCCAGTGCGCAGGACCGCCTCGGCCATGCGATAGTCATTGATCCGGGCCAGTATCCCATCCCCTTGCCAGCCGCGCAGCCACAACGGTGGTGGATCCGTTAACCCCCGGGGCGTAAAATCAATCATCCAATGCCCATGTTCCTGCACATACTTTGCCACCCCCCGGACCAACCCTCGACCATACGCCCGTGAGGTTTCAATCAATAAGGCAACCCGACGCCGTGGAACCGACTTCACCCCACAGTTCTCCTTCTACCAGCCTGGGGTCTTCATTCTAGCCACTAAGAAAAACCTACATTAGCCAGGGCAGCAAAAAGTATAGTAAATCTAGCAAATTTTATAGCCCTTTCTCACTCTGCATCCCTGCCCTTTTCAAGCTAGAATAAGAGCTTCTAACAAAATGAGTTTTCCTACCATCCCCCAAGGGGGCAGGGAGTACCTCAGAACCATCTAGATTTTCATTTTGTTAGAGGCTCTAAACCACTCTGGCCTGCCAGATACCGCATTTTTCCGGCTTTCTGGGGGAGGCTCAGTTTATATTGATTGCAAAGCTCAATAAAAGACGCCAGAAAAGGTTCGCGTTTTCCCATCCTGCCAAAGGCCTAAACATCGCCTTCTTTGGGGAGCACCAGTTGGTACGCCTCTTTATAGAACCCCCCTCTTATAGATCTTATTGACTGTCTCGGGTGCGGCTGATTTTTTGGGGTCAGTTTAGGCGATTTGGGGAACATAGATAATCCCCAGGCCCATCGAACCGGCCCTCCCACAGGCATCTCCAGAAGCAAAAAGCTCCGGATTCCAGATTCCATGGGGTATGAGTCTCTGGAAGGAATTTAGGTCTCTATATCTGGAAGTAAAATGGGTAGGTTCTGGACAAAGGTGGCTTTCCGGGGGGGATGAGGCTTGTTTGCCTATATTGTCTATCTTGCCTAATTAACCCACAGAATTTCAGCCGCACTCGTCTGATTTTTTGTGATCAGTTTAGGGGATTTCTGTACTTTCTCAAAACTTCCCCTTTATGGGGGTGGGAGGGGGGATAAAACCGTTCCGGCTAGGCTTTGGCTGCAGCAGCTGCCAGCCAGTGCTTTCTGATGCCCAGCAACCTAACCCCTTGAAAGGCCCTAGGTTAGAGGAGCAATTTTGGCGGAGTGCTCGGCTGGGGTGGAAGAAGTTGGAAATGAGCTTTGGGCAAGGCTGGCCCAGGTGGCCTCGGTCCATGGCATCCTCCTGGAGGGGAATTTTTCGGAAAGTACAGAAGAAGTTATAACAATGGCAACACTCGAGCTCAGGGAAGCAAAGAAAAATTAGGTCCCTTCTATTCGGCGGAAGTGTTCCCTCGAGCTTAGTCTTCGATTTCCACGTCGGCTTCGGCTTCTTCCAGAGCCCGCTGGGTGCTGGTGGGATCTACTTTTCGGCAACTGACTGTCAGCCGAAGAGCCATGTCCTCTAGGTCGTGGACCCACTCCTGTTCGTCGGCATCCGGGGGACAGAATTGCAAAAATTCGTACACTAACAGGATGAGCCGAAGCAGGTGCCGAAAGATAATCCCCTCCTGAGTCTCTAGGCCTCGGCTTCGGATGTATTTATCGAAGTCGCCGCCCATTTCCAGTAAAGCGCCTGCCACCCAAACCGGGCGAATCCGTACATCGTGTACCCCGGGATGTTCGTAGTCGAAAAGCAGTTTCAATTTCTCGGCCAGCGTAAGCAGCCGACGACGGGGCTGGTCATAAATTCGCCGAGGCTGCACTAGTTCCTCTTCTTCCGGCGGATAAAGTTCCTCTTCGGTGGCAAGTCCCAGTTGCAGCAGTTGCCGGTCCAGTCGATTGGTTGCCAACGGGCCGGGCGGCAGTTGATCCGGCCCCGGCGCCCAAACAGCTGGCCCCAACGACCAAGGCAATTCCAATAGACTCTCGAAGGCCTGGATCCGCTCTGCCCGGTCGGCTATGCCCAATTGCCGAACCAAAAAAATCCCATATAACGGATTCACCCCTCGGAAAAGCAGCAGATCCCGAAGGGCCGGCGTTGGCCGGGCCAGCACCGGCCGATAGCTCTCCTCCCACCAGTCTGTCTGCGATCTGCCAGCCTTTGTCTCTTCACCCTCCGACCGCTTAGCCCCACCGGTACCAGCTGAGCCAGGGCTCCCTGCAGAAACCGCCAGCCCATTGCCCGCTTCGATCGACTCTTGTTCGGGTAATGTTGCTTCGGTCTGTTCGGCCTGGTCGTTTAGGCAGTATCCTTGGCTGGCTAGCCAATCATCCAAAAGCCCCTTTCTGCTCCTGCCTCCAAAGGGAGCAGGTTTCTGCGCAGCCGGTTGTCCATCAGCCGGGAGAGAAAATTTTGCCGGGGGTGGTTCAGCCTGGAAGGAAAAATCCTGCTCTTCGGCAGATGTTGGGGAAGGAAAAGAAGATTTTGCTGGGGGGAGTTCGGCCTGGAGGGATTGGTCAAGCTGGGTGGTGGCAGGACCCGGATGCAAACCTGCCTCCGGTTCCGGAGTAACCAGCTCGGGGGGCGAAACCGCTGATGTGGCTTGCAAGGCTTCTAAACCGGGAGTGCTCGCAGAATCTTCTGAGGTACTGGCTGGACTGGGCGAACCCATTGCTTCCAGTTCCCAAGGTTGCAGATCAAAAATACCGGCGCCGAAGCTATCGGGCACCGGCGGCCGGACCAACTCCCATTGGAGCCCTTCTTCCTCTTGTTTAGGTAACTGGCGTCGATAAGAAACGGCCGGCGTCCAAGCAGGTTCCCCTTCTGCTCCAGAAACCACTGTTGGCCGGATCGGCGGCGGAGGTTCCAGTTCCACATAGCCAGCCCGCCACAAAACCAGGAGCATTTTTTCCAGTTGTTTTTGGCCTTCTTGGATACGTCGGCTGTCCATCAGTCGTTTGCTTACTAACTGCCGAATCCGATCCACCTCCGGCGAAGCATCCAGCATGTAGGCCAAAAGGCGCCAGGGCAGGGGGCCCCGGCTGGTAAGTTTTCCCGGTGGCGAACGTTGAAGTTTTTCGAACTGCTCTTTTGTCCAATATTGTTCGCTGGGGCTACGTGTCGGCTTTTTCCGCTCCAGTTCCTTTTTCATCTTCAGCAGGACGGGATCCTTAGTATTTTCTGGGATACGGTCGTATTTTTCTTTCCACCGGGCTAGTTTCACATCGTCTTCGTGCGGTAGGGCGAAGACATAGCCTACTGTGTCATACTGAGGCCGACCTGCCCGCCCAAAAATCTGATGGGCACTGGAAGCGTCCATAAGCCGCTTTTTGCCCGGTGGGCCTTTCAGAAGAGTTGGCAGCACCACCGAGCGAGCCGGTAAGTTAATCCCGGCCGAAAGCGTTTCCGTACACACCGCTACCGAAAGCAGCTTTTGTTGAAACAGGTCTTCGACGATGCGACGATACTTCGGTAAGACCCCGGCATGATGAACCCCTACGCCCCGGAGCAGCAGTTGCCGAAGTTTCGGCCCGGCTCCGGTCGAAAGGTCGTAGTGTTTCAAGGCAGCAGCCAATGCCGCCTGCTGACCGGGCGATAAAACCTGTCGGCCTTTGATCTGCTCAGCCACCCGCCAACACTGTTCCCGATTAAAGCAGAAAATCAGCGCCGGGGTTTTCCGACTGGTTTCATCTCCCTGGGCCATCTCCTCGATCTGTTCTACCAGCAGGCGTTCGGCCCACTGAAACACTAGCGGCACCCGCCGTTCGTAGCCTTCGACCAACTCCACCCGCCGGTTATGGGCCGTCCGAAGCCAATCGACAAACTCCCGGGCATTGCCCACCGTAGCCGATAGCAATAGCAGCCGTACATGCTTCGGCAACAGCCCCAAGGTTACCTCCCAAACAATACCCCGCTCTGGATCGGCAAAACTATGGAACTCGTCCATGACCACAGCCCCGACCTGGCTAAAATCAAATCGCTCCGGATGCAACAGGCGATTGGCCAAAATCTCGGCCACCACCACCAAACACGTGGCATCCGGATTTTCCCGGCGGTTGCCGGTAACCAGCCCCACATCGGTAGCCCGAAATCCCCATCGCACTGCCAACGCCTGTAGTTCGCGATATTTCTGCTCGGTCAGGGCAATCAGCGGGGTGGTATAGTAGGCAATCCGGCCGGTATGGAGAGCCTCGAACATGGCCGCCTCGGCAATAAGCGTCTTCCCCATCCCAGTCGGCGCACAAACCAAGACCCCCTCTTCCGACGAAAACCACGCCAACAAGGCATCCTCCTGGAACGGATACAGCTCAAAGGGGATCTGATTCAGATACGCCTCGGCGATCTGATCCCTAGTAAGGGGGGGAAGACTTTCTGACGTCCCCTCTTTGGATGGGTATTGATTAATCTCCATATGGGTTGTCCTTCTTCTTGACACTCAACCAATGTCCTCCCGAGGCACCGATCACCCTCCCAATAAAGACCTTTTAACAAGATCTTCTGATGAGTTTTCCTACCATCCCCCAATGGGGCTCGCTGTTATACACAAGTTAAAGTTCAGACGCTCGAACATCACTTTAGGCAAAGCAGGAAAACTCGTTGAACAACACAGAATGGATCAAATAGAAAATATAGGCAAACCATTTTCTGAAACCAAAGACCTCTTGATCTTCTAAATGATTTTTCCCAAATTGTGCAATTTATCCAAAGTAACCGTTGGCTTGTTTTGAAAGGTTGAATTATCCCCTGATTGGGGCAATCGTTTGCTGCTGCTGTGAGGGGTAAATCCATCCCAAAGATGTGTATAACAGCGTGCCCAATGGGGGAAGATGGCACCCCAAAACCATCTAGATTTTCATAATTGTTAGGGAACCTCTGCAAAATCCGGAACATTTAGTGGACTTCATGAACTTTTGATTCTTAGGCCCGTCCGTTCTTCGAGTCGAACATCTACTATTTATTGGGTGCTAGCAATGCTAGCAACCCTATATGTTGGGGGAAAAGGAGAACAAGCCAAATAGTATAAAAATGTCCCCCTTGAATTATGCAGAGGTTCCTTAGCTCGACTTTTGCCATTTTCCCTAAGTCCTCTTATTTCCGGTAGTTACGACGAGACCACCTTTTGTCCACACAATTTCCTAAGTCCAATATTTACAAGGACTTAGAGTTTTCCCCTTCCGGGAGAAGCCCTAAAATGGCAAAAGTCGAGCTTAGATGTTCTAATTGAAGATAACCCTTTAAGATAGGAACTCACCTCTCAATAGAGGCGGCCTTTGCACCTCTCGGCAACCCAGGAGGTCAGCCTTCTTCTATCATACTTCACAGGCCATCCCCCACACACCCACTCTAGCCGGCTGATTTACCTGGGAAAACCCAGGCGAGGACCTTGGCAGAACCCTGAAGATGGGTTTCTCCCGGCTTGAATAAACTGGCTTGCCAAGGGAGGATAGGAAAAAGGTAATACCTCAGCCTTTTGAAGTAATGGTCTGTTTTAGGCGGCAACAGGGCCTTTGTCATTCCCCGGGCAAGCGAGGAATCCAGGCTTGTTCCCGCACAAGTGGGCATCCAAAAGCCCCTTTTCCCACCGCTCGTTGTTATACGAAAGTTCATAAGCTCGGACATCACTCTAGGCAAAGCAGGAAAACTGTTTGAACAACACAGAATGAATCAAATAGAAAATATAGATAAACCTTTTTCTAAACCTAAAGACCTGCTGATCCTCTAAATGATTTTCCCCAAATTGTGCAATTTATCCAAAGTAACCGTTGGCTTGGTTTGAAAGGTTGATTTATCCCCCGGATTGGGGCAATCGTTTGCTGCTCCTGTGAGGGTAAATCCACCCAAAGATGTGTATAACAGCGAGCTTCCCACTGTGGGCTCGCTTTTATACACAAGTTGGCGTTGAGGCGTTCGAACTTTACTTTAGGCAAATCAGGCAAATACCAAAAGCTCGTTGAACAACTCAGACTGGATACAATAGGCGATCTAGCTAAGACTGTCTTTGAAACCAAGCACTTTTTGCTCTTGGAAGTGATCTTTCCTAAATGCTGCAATTTCACCAAAGGAACAATTAGCTTCTTTTGAAAGGTTCGTTATTCCCCTGTTTGGGGTAATCATTTGCTGCCGTTAGGATGGGAAATACCCCCAAAAATGTGTATAACAGCGAGCCAACGCGGGAGAAGGTTAGGGTAAACTGGATTGAGAGCTTGCCCAGGGATGACAAGACGGCTTCATTCGGCTGAAATGTTACGGAAGAAGGAACATTTCCCCCGAAGAGGAGCCGGCTGAGGGCAGAAACGGGCTTCTGGCTTTCTGCCCCGAGGCGGGGATATGCTACCGTCCCGCATTTCCGATCCCGGCACCAAAGGTCGGCCCATGAACGAAAAAATCGCTCCCTTGATCCACCGAGTAAAAAACTTTCTGCTGGCCCAGTATGGGGACAAAGTGCGCCAGGTGAGCCTCTACGGCTCCCACGCCCGGGGAACGGCCACCGAGGATTCCGACATTGATCTTTTGGTGCTTGTGGATAAAGAGCTATCCGCTTGGAAGGTCCAGGACAGCCTGAGCGATCTTTTGTGGGACATCATACTGGAAACCAATGAAATCATCTCGGTGGTGGTTCTGACGGAGGATGTTTTCAGCAGTATAATTACCAGTTCCTGGTGAATGTAAACAGAGAAGACGTCCCGGTATGAAGGAAATCAAACACTTTGTGGCGAAGGCAGAAAACTTCTTGCGCACGGCAGAACAAACTCTCCAGATAGAAGACTACGACTCTTGTGTTTCGAGATGTTAGTATGCGATGTTTTATATGGCCCAGGCGGTCCTGATGACAAAAAACGTCATCGGCTCTTCTCATAAAGAAGTGATTCGCCTGTTTGGAGAGCATTTTGGAAAACCGCATGTTTTTGATGCCCAGATTGCCAAATCGCTGGTCGACGCTTATCGCAAAAGACTTGCCGGAGACTATGCCATAGGCTCCGAGATCACCTAAGAAGAGGCAGAGGAGTTGCTCGCTTCTGCTCGGCGGTTCGTGGATGAGCTGAACAGTTACCTCCAGCGGCAGACCGGAGAAGAATACGAATCGGACACAAGACCGTAACCCTGCTGCCAGCTTCTGTCTGTCTTTTCTCGAAGAAAGTTGGAAGGGGCTTCACGTTGGCAACGGTTGGCAAGGAGGCTTGGGAGTTAAGGCGACGTACATGACGGAATCCCATTTTGCCGAGGAATTCTACAAATGATTTTGACCTGGAATGACGTAGCAGAAAAGTTTCAAAAGTATTTTGGTCAGCCGCCTGCCTGGATCGTGCGGGCGCCGGGGCGGGTGAATCTGATCGGCGAGCATACCGACTATAATGAAGGGTTTGTGTTGCCGCTGGCTATTGATCGGGCCATCTGGATCGCTCTTCGGCCCAGGCAGGATCGCACCGTAGCGGTCTATTCCGTTGATTTCCAGCAGCAAAAGGAGTTTTCTTTAGAGGGCCTCCGTGCCTGCCAGGACGGCTGGCTGGAGTATCTCAAGGGGGTAGCCTGGGTATTGCAGGAGGAGGGCTTTCGACTTACTGGGTGGGAGGGAGTTTTGGTGGGCGATGTGCCGCAGGCAGCGGGGCTTTCCTCTTCGGCGGCCTTGGAGATGGCCACGGCCCGAGCCTTTGCGGCGGTCTCGGAGATTGCTTGGGATCCGGTTCGGATGGCCCTGTTGGGACAAAGGGCGGAAAACCGATGGGTTGGTGTCCAATGCGGCATCATGGACCAGTTGGTCAGTGCGGCCGGGCAGGCTGGCCATGCCCTGCTGATCGACTGCCGGTCTTTGCACACGGAGCCGGTCCCTCTACCAGCCGGCACCGCCGTAGTGGTTTTGGATACGGGTACCCGGCGGGGGTTAGTGGATTCAGCTTACAATGAGCGCCGAGGGCAGTGTGAGAGGGCGGCCAAAGCAATGGGAGTCCGGGCACTCCGGGATGTGTCCGTCGAACAGTTGGAAGCAGCTGCTAGCAGGTTGGACCCGCTTACTTTCCGTCGGGCACGCCATGTGGTAACCGAAAATGCTCGCACTTTAGAAGCGGCCGAAGCGATGCGCCAGGGCGACAAACATCGGCTCGGTCAACTGATGAATGCCAGCCATCAGAGCCTCCGCGACGACTATGAAGTTTCCAGTGATGCCCTGAATCGGATGGTGGAGTTGGCCCGGTCGCATCCGGCCTGTTACGGGGCCCGGATGACTGGGGCCGGGTTTGGCGGGTGTGCGGTGGCCCTGGTCGATCAGGCAGGGGCGGATGATTTTGTGCGGACAGTTGGCCCGGCCTATCAGCAGGCCACCGGCCATCAGCCAGCCTTGTACGTTTGCCAGGCTACTCAGGGGGCCGAAGCCCGCACTGGCTGCCAGATCGGCTAGGCGCACACCTGGCTGACAGTGCGGGCGTCCCACCCGTAACCTTCGGGGGTGTGCCCGTCCCATCCGCAAAGAACATCTCTCCCCTGGAGCGGGACAGGCCGGCTTGGCCTTCGGCCAAGCCGGGTGAAAGAACCTGCCTGGCAGAAGAGGGAGAGAACAACTCAGACAAACCGAGCGGCACCAATACACCCAACCGTTTGAACGACCTTGGCGATGGACAGAAGAACAAAAAAACTGACCCGCACCTGTAAAGGAACCGGTCCCCTGCACTGCTGGACAAGCCAGCAGTGCCAACCCCGCCGCCTATTGTCATCCCTGCGTAAGCAGGGATCCCGGTTACTTTGAGATGCTATTTTGTTCATTACCTCTTCTCTGTTGGAAGATACATGTTTATCTGTCCACTGATTTACTCGACCAAAAACATTCCATTAAATCTCCCCTCCTGAGGGATGTGGTCCGATGTCCGATGGTGGTTTGCCGTATGAAATCTGGATCGGTCTGGAAGTGCATGTGCAACTTTTGACCGAAAGTAAACTGTTTTGCGGTTGTAGCACCCGGTTTGGCGCTCCGCCCAATACGCAGACTTGTCCGGTCTGTATTGGCATGCCAGGAGTATTGCCGGTGATGAATCGCCGGGCGGTGGAACTGGCCCTGCGAGCCGCCTTGGCCTTACACTGCCAAATCGCTCGCCTTACCAAATGGGACCGCAAACAGTATTATTATCCTGACCTGCCCAAGGGGTATCAGATCAGCCAGTATGATTTACCGATCGGTTCGGACGGCTACCTAGAGATCGAAGACCCCAAGGGGAGATTCCCCCGCAAACAGATTCGTATCCAACGGGTGCATCTGGAAGAAGATGCTGGCAAGAGTATGCATGACGAAAAGGCCGGCCTGGCCGATAGCCGGATTGATCTGAACCGGGCAGGCACCCCGCTTTTGGAAATTGTCAGCCGACCGGACATCCGCTCTCCCGAAGAGGCCAAGGCCTATCTGGAAGAGTTGAAACTGCTGATGTGGTATTTGGATGTGTCCGACTGCAACATGCAAGAGGGCAGCCTCCGGGTGGATGCCAACATCAACATCCAGATACCTACGGCCGACGGCCCCGTGGCCACCCCGATTGTCGAAGTCAAAAACATGAACAGTTTCCGGGCCGTTGAACGGGCGATGGCCTACGAAGCACAACGCCAATACGAAGAATATCTGCGAACTGGCCGTAAAAAAGGCGATCCCGGCACGCACAAGACCACCCGCCTATGGGACGATAGTTCCGAAACCACCCGTCCTATGCGCAGCAAAGAAGAATCGAGCGATTATCGGTACTTTCCAGATCCCGACTTAGTGCCAGTAGTCTTCAGCCAGGAGCAGATCGCCCAGGCCACAGAGGCTTTAGGAGAGCTGCCTGCGGATTTGCGCCGGCGGTTGCAGAGCCACTGGGGTCTATCGGCCTACGATGCTGGGGTGCTGGTTGGCCAGGGGCGGGAGTTTGTGGAATATTTTCTTCAGCTGGCCCAGCGCTGCGGCGATCCGAAACTGGCAAGCAACTGGATGCAGCAGGATGTGCTTCGGCTATTGAACGAGCGGGGCATTTCAATTCGGCAGTATCCGGTTTCGGCAGAGCAGTTGGCCCAGCTTTTGAATAAAGTTCGGCAAGGGGCCTTACCCACTAGTCGGGCAAGAGAGGTACTGGCCCGGATGGTTGACCAGGGGTGTTCTGTGGAAGCGGCTATTCACGCCCTAGGGATTACCCAGATGGATGACAGGGAGCTATTGGCCCTATGCGAGCAATTAGTCCGGGAAAATCCCAAGGCGGTCGCCGAAGTTCGGCAGGGAAAACTGAAGGCCATCGGCGCCCTTGTCGGCCAAGCGAAAAAGAAAAACCCCAATGTAGATCCAGCCCGGGTGCAACAGTTGTGCCTGAAACTGATCCAGGAGTCCGTTCAATAAATGAGCCTCTTTTATCCCTGCAAAGCCTGAAACTTGCCTCAAGAACAGGTCCAGTAAACAAAACAACACTCTTCGAGGTATGGTTTCCTTGCAAAGCTTGCCCCTGATGCATGGACTCAACCCAGGGGCCGGACTGCCTGTCGAAGTCTCTGTTAGCATTACCGCTCGGGCCCCGACTTTTGGCCCTTTTGGTCTCCTGCCGAAAGGGCCAAGGTCCAAGCTGGACTTTTGCCATTTTTAGTTTACTACCGAAAGCAGAAAGTTCTAAGCTGGAGTTTTGCCATTTTTAACTTCCTCCCGGAGAAGAAAAGTTCTAACTTCTTGTAACTATTGGAGTTAGGGAATTAGGTGAACAAAAGGGTGGTTCATTGTAACTCCTGGAACAGTAGTTCCAAGTCGGGTTGCCAGAAGAAAATAGTTCTAACCTTTTATCTTTAAAGGACTTATATCACCTTCTCTTTACACCCCTTGTTTACACCCCTTGTGGGGGCAAGGACCAAAAACGGTTGGCTGTTCACGCTGGGCTGCCCAGCCTCTGTGGGAGGGCCGGTCCAGCCGGTTCGATCCAGGCCATACAGGGAGACCGGAAAACCTTGCCCTAACATATGGAATCATTATGAGTTAGGTTAATTGGCCTTCTTAAGAGGTCTTGGATATACCAATAAAGACTTATTTTGGGCGCCTTCGCCCCTTGGATTTCTTCTGGGTGCTCTGGCAGGCCAGAGCAAAAACCCCTGGGAAAACATCTCCGGAAGGTTTTCGGGTAGAAGAAAGATGCTTTTTCTAA
>JANXAQ010000096.1 GCA_025062105.1 Thermoguttaceae bacterium | reverse complement strand
TCCTTCCTCTAACACAACATATAGAGCTGCAGTATTGTTAGCACCCAATAGATAGTAGGTGTTCGGATAGAAGAACCGAACGGCTATAGAATCAAAAGTCCATAAAGTTCACTACATGTTCAGGATTTTGCAGAGGTTCCTTTATAAAAATGGCACAAGTCGAGCAAGGAGGTTATCCCGAAAAGAGATGTTAAAGGAGCAGGGGGCTTAGTTGACCAATTCTCGTCCGCAGACTCATTAAAAACAGGGATGGTGGGGATTTCAGAGGCTTCGAGTAAAACAGTTCCTTCCATCATCGAACATGCTTTTGGGACAGTCTTTAAGCTCGACTTTTGCCATTTTTGGCCCCTGCCGCAAGGGCAAAGCTGTAACTCCTTGGAATTAGGTAATCGGGTGAACAAAAGGAGTGTTCGCCGCAACTTTTGGAGACAAACCAAGTTAGGGAAAATGGCAAAACTCGAGCTTACTCATGTCGAAGGGCTTCGATCGGGTCCATCCGAGCAGCTCGAATTGCAGGGTACAGGCCGAAGATTACGCCGATGGAAACTGAAATGCCAAAGGCCAACGGCAACGACCATGGTACTAGGACCGGTTCAACGGAGCGGACTAATTCGGGCAGTTGGCTCATGGCACGAGGGATCAATTTTTCCATGGCTAGGCGGAGTTGGCCGGTAATCGGTCGGCAGGTAAGGCCTCCTAAGATGCCAGTGATCCCTCCCACCACGGAGAGGGCTACTGTTTCGATCAGAAACTGTCGGATGATATCCCGACGTTTGGCGCCCAAGGCCCGCCGGATGCCGATTTCCCGGGTTCGTTCTGTTACAGTAGCCAGCATGATGTTCATAATCCCGATGCCGCCTACCACAAGCGAAATGGCAGCAATCAGACCCAAAAAGATAATAAACATCAATCGCGTGGTTCTGGCTTGTTCGAGCAGTTCCAGGGGAATGACCACCGCATAATCTTCAATGCGGTGATATTTGTCCAGTGTTGTACGGACCAGTTCCGCTGTTTGCATGACGTTGGCTATGGTATCGACCCGTAGGGTGATTTGGCTGAGTTGGACTTCTTCTCGTTCGAAGCTTCCCGGACGGGCGGTAACAATCAAGTCCCCGATCCGTTTCCACAACGTCTGGATGGGGACATAGACGTCGGTGGAGAAATCTTGGGCTGCTAGCGAGCCGCCTATAGCCGCTGTCGGCGCCCGTGGCTTCATGACGCCTACAACCACATAATAGTCTTCATCCACATGGATAGTTCGGCCTAGGGGATTTCGATGCCCAAATAGCTCTTGGGCGACTTCTGCCGAAAGCACGCAGTAGTTCTTCAGTTCCAAGCCATCCAATTCGCAGAGGAATCGGCCTTGAGCCAGCTGGAGTTTATTAATCTCTGCATATTCAGGCGTACATCCCACCAAACGACCATCCACCTGTTGTTCTCCGTATCGGAATCGCCGGCGAATTTCCCGGATCGGGATGGCTCGGGTGATACTGGGAATGGTGTTCCGTAGCCGGGCGTAGTCTTCTCGGGTTAGGCCGTAGCGAACGGTTCGCTGTTGCTGGATCACGGCGGTGGGCGGTTTAACCGAACGAACTATGATATGATTGGCCCCTAGGCTTTCGATCTGTTCCTGGGCTTTTCGACTGATGCCTTCGCCAATGGCCAAAAGCCACACTACGCTCGCTACGCCAATGAAAATCCCCAATACCGTTAGCAGCGAGCGTAAAGGGTGGAGTGACAAACTTTTGATGGCCAATTGCCAGCTGCGCAACCATACTAGACTCATGGCTGGCTCCTCTCGGAAGGACCCCAGATAGAGCCGGTAGAGGCTGAGGGCAGCGGACAGCCGGATTGGAAGGAAATCTGGTGGCTGGTGCTGGCGGTGAAAGTGGGGTTGGGCTGATCGCTTTGGATGCGGCCATCTCGGAGCCGAATGAGCCGACGTGCACGTCGGGCCACATCCGGCTCATGGGTAACCAGAATAATCGTCTTCCCTTCTTGGTGCAGTTGGTCGATAAGCAGCAGGATTTCTTCGGCAGTGGCCGAGTCCAGGTTCCCAGTGGGTTCGTCGGCCAAGATAAAGGAAGGATTGTTTACCAGACTGCGGGCAATGGCCACCCGTTGCTGTTGGCCACCTGAGAGTTGCGTTGGCCGATGATGGAGCCGATCCGCCAGCCCCACCTTGGCGGCTAGTTCCCGGCAACGAGCACGGCTTTTGGCATTCCAACAACCGCTATAGTAAAGCGGCACTTCAATGTTCTCCAGCACGGTAAGCTGCGGAATCAGGTTATACGATTGAAAAATAAAGCCGATTCGGCGCGCCCGCAGCTCAGAAAGCTGGTTGTCATTTAACCGGCTGATATCCACCCCATCTAACAAGATGGTTCCGGAAGTGGGGCGATCCAGGCAGCCTAGAAGATTCAGTAGGGTGCTTTTTCCGGAACCAGAAGCTCCCATAATGGCCACATATTCACCATGCCGGATGTCCAGACTTATCCCCCGCAAGGCGTGCACCTGGACGCCGTCCATCGGATAGGTTTTCCAAACGTTGCGGAGCGAGGCGGCTAGCAACGTCATCGTTCGGCTTCCGGCGGTTCCTTAGCCTGTTGTTTTGGCCGAAGCAAAGCTCGACCTGCCACCCATTCCGATAGACTCACAGTCCCGTCTTCATCTTTATCCAGGGAAGTAAAATGCAGCCGAAGTGGCTCGGGCAATTCATCTCGGCTAAGCCGTTGGTCGTTGTTCCGATCCAGTTTCCGGAACATCTCTGCCGGATTTTGTTTGGCACCGCTGGGTGGGGTTTTGGGTTTGGATTTGGTACGTTCCGGTTTTGCTACAGCGGAGCCCAACTGTTCGCCCGGGGGCGGGAGATCGGGCAGGGAAACTTTGTCTCGATAGGCAGCCGCATGAAGCACCACTTCCTCCCCGCTGCGAAGACCCAAACCGGGTCGGCCCGGCTGCAGAGGATCCGAACCCACCTGGACCTCTCGCCCTATCCAGGATTGGACCCTCGCAGAAACCGTTTCACCAGTCCCCAGCGCCTGCCAAACCGCAGGGTCCGATTCCAACACATAGTGCCGACCTTCCGCTACAAATACCGCCTGGATGGGCAACAGGCGACTATCATGTTCCTCCACCTCCTCTGCGGGCGAACTGACGGCAGGTTGAACCCCCCATTGCTGCCCGTCATAAGCCAACCGCACCGGTTTGCCCTGATATTCAAAGACCGAGGGGGCTTGGATCGGAAGCGAGGAATCAGGCACCCGCAGCGTAGCTCGTTGGCCCACCTCGGAAAGAATCGTCACTTGCCGAGATTGCCAACCATGTTCCGTCCGTTCCAACAGAAATGCCCGGCCGCTAAACTGAAAGACCACCGGCACAGGCAATTCCAAAAGATCCCAAATCACCACCGATTGCTCGTTCGATGGCCCAATCTGCACCTGCCGAGCTTCCCACAGCTGTCCATTTCGCACTACACAATAATACCGGCCTTGGTGCTCAAAGACCGCCTGAATCGGCAGTTGCAAGACATCCTGAAGC
The DNA here is from genome assembly GCA_025062105.1 of Thermoguttaceae bacterium. Classification (GTDB taxonomy): domain Bacteria; phylum Planctomycetota; class Planctomycetia; order Pirellulales; family Thermoguttaceae; genus JANXAQ01. Next base: position 4,278 of record JANXAQ010000096.1, on the reverse strand, counting down.
TCTTCCACTCGGATATGCACCTGAGCGGTCAGGCCCGGTTTTAGCCCTTCCATGGGGGTTAGAATTTTGATAAAGGTTTCGTATTCTTTCACATCTCCCCGGTGCCACATGGTCGGCGCCGGATATTCGCTGACTGAAGTAACCTCGCCTTGCAGCAATGCTTCCGGGAAAGCGTCCAGACGGATTTCCGCCGGCATACCCACTCGAATCCGGGAAATACGCGTCTCGTTGACGCGGGCTTTAACCTGCATATTCTTCGGATCGGGAAGGCGGATAATCACCTGATTTTCTCGGACTAAAGTTCCCGGTTCGATGATCACATCCTGGGCCCCTTGGCCGGTTACATTGGCATAGACAACCTCGCCTGCCCGTTCGGCATAGATGACACATTTGGCGATCTGTTCTTCGATGCGACGCAGTTGTTGGCGGTCCAGTTCATAAGCTTGTCGCCGAGCGGCCAAGCGAGCTTCGGCTGTCTTGATTTCGCTTTCTAGTTCCTTCAGCCGTTTCGGTTTGGTATATTCCTGTAAAACCTTTAGTTTCAATTGGGCCGCTTCCAGTTCGTTCTGAGCCTTCTGCAGGGCGAAAGTCTCAGCCTCCAACTGCTGTTTGGTAATATAGCCTTTGGCAGCCAATCGTTCACTATAAGCCAGGTTTTCTCTAGACCGACTGACTTCCTGACTGGCAAGCAAAATCTCATTCTGTATCTTTTTCTCTTCCAACCGGTATTGGCCTTCCAAGTATTCCTTCAGATTGATGCGAGCTGTCTCCAAAGCATTTTCCGCCTCCGCCAATAAGGCTTCGCTCTGTGCACAGGTGATTTCCTGTTTCGTCTTCTCCGACTCCAACCAGGACGAATCCAAACGGACCAGAAAGTCGCCTTCGTTCACATAGGTGCCTTCTGGTACGATGTCCAGAATCATGGTGCCGGCAGCTCCTCGGGACTGCACTTCACAGCGCACTTCATAGTTGCTAGCGCTTTCCACGGCGCCTCGCTCAGTAACTTTATGAACAAAAGATCCTCGGGTGGCCTGGACCATGATCGGCATTTCTTCACTGCCCGGCCAAGAAGAATGCGGCCAAAGCCACCACCCCCCTAAACCCACCACCAGCCCCGCCGCCCCCAGCCACACCAATCGCTTGCCCCATCGCCGTGCGAATCCTTCGCCTATTGGAAGTTGAAGGCTCGCATGCTCGATATCGGCCGATGTCATGCTCCGACTCCTTCTGAACGCATCTTTCTCCCGTCTCCTTCTTCAGCCTGTTGGATTTTCCTCCTTCTTTTTCCAAAAAATACACTAGCTCTTGCAGCGGCAGATCAAAGTTACTGACCGTTCCGAAGTTACTTCTTTGCCAGTCCAGTATAGCCGAGCTATCGTTGAAATTCCGCCGAGCAGGAAATGAAGGCCGCTTTCGGGAAGTTACATTCCCCGAGCTGTAGCAGGCTCATTCTTTTGGGCTCTGGTGACTTTTAGGCTCTGTGGAAAGGATATCCCAGCCTAGAGAGGTTTTGCCCATGCTAGTCGGTCTTGCTTAAGGTGTTGGTGAACTTAAGTCTGGGACTGGAAACGGTTTTAACAGAGTCATCCTTTATTCGTAAGAGTTCAGCCGAATCGAGTGGGTGTATATTTTCCCCTTTTCCCGCTGTTCCTAGAGGGTTAGGTTGGGGCGGAAGAAGGCAAACAAGCAGAGTGTTTATCTCTTGCCGCCAGCCAGCTTCGCTTGTCAGCTTCTCCCACACCAGGCTAGAGGCGAATGGCTTCCCGCTGCTAAGCTGCTATTTTTATTTTAACCCCACCAAAAAGGAAAAGGAATGCCGTTCGTTTTTCTATCTTCTCAGCTTTATCCCAATAAAGGCCGCTGACTTGGCCCACCGGGCTGTAAGATAAGGGGTAGGAAAATCTCTGCGCCTCTTTCCGATCCGGTGAAGAATTGGTATGATGCACCCTATGCGTTCCGGAAGAGTGCTTGTTCCGGTTTCTACAGGGGCCGAATGATGAGACTTTTCGCTTCTCGAATTCCGTGCTCGGGTCTTCGGCTTCTCATAAGCGTAGTAGTTTTATGGGTTATGGCCAGGCTGCTATGTTTGGCTGCCGAGGCCGGCTATAATTTCCAAGTCCCCGAGCTGCAGATGGAAGTCTTTGTCCACTCGGATGCTTCCGTCCGGATTAAGTATCGGATTACCTTTGCCAATAGCCTCACAGGGCAAACCATTGACATTGTTGATATAGGTACACCTAGTGCCGACTACGATCTTAAAACGATTCAGGCCAATTGTCGGGGGCATTCAGCCCGGTTGATCCGTCCGTCCGAATATGTGCAGCCCGGTTTTGAGGTACACCTCGGTCCAGGTCAAATTCCGCCTGGCCAGCAAGGCGTATTGCAAACCGAATTCACGGTCCGAAACCTGGTCTTTCAGGACACCACCCGAAGCGATTATGCTTCGCTTCGGATTACGCCCACCTGGTTCGACCCGCAATTTGTAACCGGTACGACCTATCTGAAATTGGCCGTCCACTTACCGCCCGGCATCCAGCCGGAGGAAGTGCTCCACCAAGGCCAACCCTTTTCCGACAAAGCCTTATTCAAAAACCATGTGGTGGTTGTCTGGGAGTGGCCGAAGACCCGTCTGGTTCAGGCCCATTTGGTGGGCCTATCATTTCCCAAGCGTGTCATGGACCGGGTAATCCGTCTGACTGCTTGGGACTTATTCCTCCATTGGTTTCGGCACTCTCTGGCAGCTCGATGGAGTGTCGGTATTTTGGTGCTGGTACTGTTTGGAATCGTGTATTTTCGGTTTACGGGGGGAACAGGCGGATCGCTTTTTGTGGTGTTGGCTATTCTACTGGTGGTCCTATTTATCTCTAGCCCTGTTTGGCAGTTGGCTTCCGTACCGATTGTGTTGGTGTTGCTAGTGGTGAACGAATGGGCGATACGTCGGCGTCCCCGCGGCTACTTGCCCCCGATTGCCTATGTAGAAGGTGGTGGTATTAAGCGGGGGCTGACTGCTCCGGAAGCCGCCTGTCTGTTGGAGTTGCCTTTGGGTCGGGTGTTAGGGCTAGTAATCTTTGGTCTGCTGAAAAAAGGAGTTCTTCGGCAACTTTCTGAAAACCCATTGGTCGTCGAGGTGGTCGAGGATTTCCGATTTCGGGATCGGGTTGGATCGGCCGACACACAGGCCTCCATTGCAGGCCCACAGGCAGCGGAGGAAACTCCAGCTGCCTTTTACCGCCGCGTAGGGCAGGAAAAGGGAGTGATCATTCATAGCTATGAATATCCGTTTCTACAGATTCTGGAGGACCATCCGGGGCAGCCGGTAGAAAAAATTGACTTTGGCCCAGCGCTGCGTGGCTTGATCGAACGAGTGGCTCAGCGAATGAAAGGCTTCGATCTGCAGCAGACCAGAGAGTATTATCGCTGGATTGTGCGTCGGGCAGTCCAACAGGCAGCAGCCATTGGCGAGATCCGCCAGCGCCAAGAGCACCTTGATCGGCAGTTTGAATGGGTGCTGATGGATGACGATTGGCCGACTGTTTTTGTCGGCCCCTATCGTCCGCCGTGGATGCGTGGGCCGTGGGGGCGGCCTGCTGAGTCGATCCCCCGCCCAGCACCCGCTTCTGGGTCTCCGATGCCGGCTGGAACACCGCCGATCGGGCCCTCTTCGGCCCCGGACATCCCCGGACAACCCACTGTCCAGGATGTGGCCGCCTCTTTTGCCGGCTGGGCCGAAAATACCTTCGGTCGGCTGGCTTCAACACTTACGCCCGGTTCGCTCAACTTGCCAACAGGTTCTGGCGGCTTTGTGGATCTAAGCGGCTTTGATCGTCTGACCGGAGAGTTCTTCCAGGCGTTGGCCGAAGCTCGTTCTTCGGGTGGCAGTTGGGGCGGAGGCGGTTGCGCCTGTGCCTGTGCCGGTTGTGCTTGTGCTTGTGCCTGTGCCGGCGGCGGCAGGTAAGAGTGGGTTCTGTAACTCTTCAACCAGTGAAGTTGCGTTCTTTTCTGTTGGCAACAAAGCCGCACTATCTCATTCCTGTGTAAGCAACAGTCCAGTTTCCTTCTCCCCTCCGCTTGTTAACCCCTCTGCCCACCGCTCCTTTTGTCATTCCCGCGCAAGTGGGAATCCAGAAAAAATCCCCTCTCCCCACCGCGGGAGAGGGTGGCTTGGCGTCAGCAAAGCCGGGTAAGGGGGCCCCGTGTCATCCCTGCGCAAGCAGGGATCCAGGAAAAAATCCCCTCTCCCCTCTGCGGGAGAGGGTGGCCTGCGAAGCAGGCCGGGTG
>JANXAQ010000074.1 GCA_025062105.1 Thermoguttaceae bacterium | reverse complement strand
TGGGTGGCGCCGGTGCCCTGGTTGGTGCTTGTACGTTGTCGGCAATTGCCCGGCCGTCGGCCGTATCTAGCCCTTTGGACTGTAGGGTTTTTGTATTGGCTGGTGCAACTCCACTGGCTGACTTTGCCCTATTGGGCCACCAGTTTGGGTTGGATTGCCTTGTCCTGGTATTTGGCTTTTTATCTACCGGTGTTTGTGGCACTGACGCGCACAGCAGTACATCGGTTTCGGGTGCCGCTAAACTTGGCTGCCCCGGTCGTCTGGACCGGCCTGGAGCTGGCAAGAGGCCATTTGCTTACTGGTTTTACCATGGCCAGCCTCGCCCACAGCCAGTATCGGTGGTTGGCTCTGATCCAGGTCTGCGACCTGGCCGGTGCCTATGGTTTGGGCTTTGTGATGATGTTTGTCTCTGCTTGTTTGGCCCGGATGTTGCCAATACCCGACACCGATCTATCCGATGAAGGCAAACCGGCCACGCCCGACGGTAGAGCCGACACTCAACTACCAATCTCCGACGGCCCATTAAAACCGACTGCAGCTGGGCAATGGGCTATCTGGCCGATTCTGCCTGCTGCGGCCATGCTTGCCGGAGTGCTTTGCTACGGCTATTGGCGTCTAGGGGAAGAGCCGGCCGAACTTCAGCAACAGCCGACGCTACCCTCCTTAGCTACTCACAGAGCGTTTACCCAAAAATCAACCGAACGCCAACAACAGCCCGCTGCCTCTCCGTTAGATACTGTAAGAGAGTTTGCCCCAAAGGCAACCGAACTTCAGCAACAGACGGCGGTACCCTACTTGGATACTATAAGAGAGCTTGGCCAACAGCCAGCCGAACCCCAGCAACAGCTCGGGCTATCCTCCTTGGACAGTTCAAAAGCGTTTGCCCAACAGCTAGCCGATTTCCAGCAACTAGACACCTGGAAAGTTTCGGCTGAGGGCCTCTCAACTATCGGATCGACCGAAGGAGCCCTCTTGGCTGCCAGAAAACCCTTGGCTGCTAGGGCTGAAAATGTGGCTATTCCCGAGGCCTCTTCTGCTGGCATTCGACGTGCCCGGATAGCGCTGGTGCAAGGTTCCATCGACACGCAAATCAAAGACGATCCCAAAAAGCAGACCATGATCATGGAGCAATATATACGTTTGTCACAGGAGGCGGTCCAACGATTTGGGCGGGTGGATTTATTGGTCTGGCCGGAAACCATGTTTCGGGTACCTTGGGTAACCTTTGACCAGCCACCCGGGGTACCTGAGGATTGGACGGGTTCGCCCGAACAGTTTCGCTCCTATCTGGACAATTCAGTCCAGTGGGGCCGTCGGCAGGTAAAGGAACTTGCCTGCTCGCTCGGTGTGCCGCTGCTTTTGGGAATCGACGGCATCCATTTTGGCGCCAATGAGGTACAATTTTTCAACACTGCTCTATTCGTCGACGCCCAGGGCAACCTGCTGGATCGATACGACAAAATGCATCCGGTGCTTTTTGGCGAATATGTGCCGCTGGCCAAACGAATCCGCTTTTTGCAGAAGCTAACGCCGCTAGGTCCGGGTCTGACAGCAGGCCAGCGAGCCGTTGCTGTGCCGGTCGGCCAAGCCCGACTTCTTGCCTGTCCTACCATCTGCTACGAAAGTGTGCTGCCCCATGTCGTGCGGCGGCCTATCCTGATGCTTCGGGCCGAAGGCAAAGAGCCAGACCTGATGGTCAATCTAACCAACGACGGCTGGTTTTACGGCACCATCGAATTAGATTTGCACCTGATCTGTGCGGTGTTTCGGGCGGTGGAATTTCGTAAACCCTGGGTGATAGCGGCCAATACGGGCTTTTCGGCCTGGATTGACGGTAGTGGCCGGATTCGTCGGCTAGGCCCCCGCCGGGATGTTGGGGTGCTTTTGGCCGAGCCCCAGGCCGATGGCCGGCGCAGCCTCTACCTGGACTGGGGCGATTGGTTTGCCGGCCTATGCCTGACTGCCACCTTGCTTGTGGGACTAGCCGAAGGGTGGCTCAAAGTGCGCCGCCACGTCAGCACCAGGGTGTCCAAAAGTTCTGATAACCCTCCTTCCAGCACTTAGGCCCGCCTTCGTCCATAGAGGTTTAGATAGAGGTTTAAGATGAAACTGTACTTTCTGCAAAATCACTCTTTAGAGGCAGTGGCTATGGAGCCAGGCCAACCGGGCCCCCCATTCCCGAAGAGAATTTCCAACTTCTAAGCCCCCGCCAAAGACCCTACCAAAATGGCTCCTGGGAACCTATATGACCTTCCAATAGGTTACGCTGCTAGCCAATCCAAAGGGCCTAGCTGGCAGCCGGTAAAGGTAAACTGGAGCCAGAGCAATTTAACCCCCTAAAGGGGAATTTTTCGGAAAGTACAGAGATGAAACCTAAATCCCCTCTATTTCCAGGGAACTTTTTGGAATTTTTCCACCCCCATAGTTGTGAAATGTCAAACACGCCATTAGATTAGAGGTAACGCTTCAGCCGAACGGAGGCGTTTGTTATCTCTGCGGAAGCGGGGATCCAGTTTATCAAACCATTGAAGAAAAAATCTGGATTCCCGCTTGCGCCGGAACAAGTCTGGATTGCCCCTTGAGCGGGAATGACCAAGGGCCTTTTTCCGCCTAAAAACCGACTGTTACTTCAACCGGCTGAACTGTTACGATTATAGAAAATAGTTTCCCCCCACGATTTCCCTCCGGATTATCTTGCCTTGGCGCCCCTATCTGGTTAATGGCCTCCCTAGCAATAAATATACTGTTGTGCGTTGGTTTTCATGTTGGCTTGCACCAGAAAGAAACACGATCATGTGGAAGCGGCTGTGGGTTGCAGCGACTGTGGCGGTGGGTTTGGTTGTGGCAGCGGTGCTTGTCGTTCAAGGGGCCGAAAAGCCGAAGCTAAAGGCCCTGATCATCCACGGCCAAAACGGCCACGATTGGCGGGCGACCACACCGGTGCTCAAGAAAATTTTGGAGGAAACCGAGCTATTTCAGGTGGAGGTGGCCACCTCGCCGCCCAGAGGGGCGGACATGAGCGGCTTTAAGCCAAATTTTGCCGCCTATGATGTGGTCATTAGCAACTACCAGGGCGATGAGTGGCCTGAAGAGACTAAAAAAGCCATGGTCGATTATGTGGCTGGCGGGGGCGGGCTGGTCATTTACCATTTTGCTTTGGCCGCTTTTCCCAATTGGAAAGAGTGGAACGAGATGATCGGCCTGGCAGGCTGTGGCGGCCGAAACGAAAAACACGGCCCCTATGTCTATTTTGAGAATGGTAAACTCATCTATGACGATTCCCCAGGCCGGGCCGGTGGCCATGGCCCCATGCAAGAATTTGCCCTGGATGTACGCGCAGCGGATCATCCGATCATGCAGAGTTTGCCGCCCCGGTTCGCCTATGTCAAAGATGAACTGTACGGTTGGCTCTGGGGACCGGCCAAAAATCTCACCATTTTGGCCACCGCCTATGCCCCCGAAAGAAAAAGGTGGTTCGGGCCGACATGAACCGCTCCTATTTACCGTGCAGTACGGTAAAGGCCGGGTGTTCCAAAACGCCCTTGGCCATACGCCACAGGAGCTAAAAAGTGTGGCCTTCGTTGTAACGTTCCAGCGGGGCTGCGAGTGGGGGGCCACCGGCAAAGTGACCCAACCGGTGTCTGCCGATTTCCCCAGCCCAGATAAACCCTCCGTGCGAGAATAAAGCCGACTTCATTTCCGGTCGAGGAATGGTGCGCCGAGAAAAGACGTATATATGTTCTCTCCGTAACACTTCAACCGCTTGAACTAACAATCTGCTTTTAACCGGGAAAAGTCGCTTTGTTATTCCCGCGCAAGCGGGAATCCAGGATTTTTTTCTTCAGTATTGTTTTGATAAACAGGATCCCCGGTGGGGTCTCGCTGTTATACACATTTTTTGGAGGGATTTCCCAGTCTAACCGGCATTACGCCAAACAGGCGAATAACGAACTTTTCTAAAGAAGCTAATTGTTCCTTTGGAGAAATGGCAGCATTTAGGAAAGATCCCTTCCAAGAGCAAAAAGTGCTTGGTTTCAAAGACACTGTTAGCTAGATCGCCTATTTTATCCATTCTGCGTTGTTCAACGAGCTTTTGGGATTTGGCAAAGTGAAGTTCGAACGCTTCACCGCCAACTTGTGTATAACAGCGAGCCGGTGGCGTAGGGATGACAGACGGCTTTATTTGGCCGAAATGTCACCCGGGAGCGAGGCTTCTGGTCTGGTTCAAAGATTTCATCCTATCCAAAACGTTTATGGTGTGGGTAGCTTGGTGGTTCCAAAGGTCGGCTTGTTTGGATATACTACTGGGTAGCAAGAGCCATTCACCCAGAGGCCGATACACAGAGGCTAGAAATGCCGTGCCTGGACCTCTCCGATATCCTTCAAAAATGTAAACAGATTCTCCAGACCCACTACCAATCGCGGTTTCGGGGTCTGATTTTGTATGGTTCTTTGGCTCGGCAGGAGGCTGTACATGCCAGCGACATCGACCTATTGGTCTTGCTGGATGGCCCAATAGATTATTTTCAAGAACTCTGGACTATTGTGGGGCTTTTGTATCCGGTCCAATTAGAATCGGAGCGTCTGATTTCGGCCAAGCCCGTTTTGCTGGAAGAGTTTGAACAAGGGCGTATCCAACTGTATCGGCAGGCCAAGCGAGAGGGAGTTCGGCTATGAGGCCTTTTGCCGAGGAAATTCGGGCTCTTATGGAGCGAGCCCAACAGTCACTGGAAGCTGCCCGCACATTGGCTGCGGAGGGGTATTACGATTTTGCAGCCTCCCGGGCCTACTCCGGCGCCTTTTACGCTGCCAAAGCCCTTTTATTGAACGAAGGAATTGAATTAACTAAGCATAGTGCTGTGGTTGCGGCAATTCATCAACGATTGGTAAAGCTGGGCAAATTGCCGCCTGAGCAAGGCCAGGCTCTGAGTTGGCTTTTTGAGGTAAGAAGTATCGGAGATTATGGCGGTACTGTACATGTTTCTTCCAAGCAAGCCCAACAAGCCCTACAAATAGCAGAACAGTTTCGTCAAGCCGCTGAAACACTACTGCTGGAACAGCAGGAGTAAGTTTTCCGCTTGGTTTCCTCTAAGCTCGACTTTTGTCATTTTTCCTAAGTTGTTTTGTCCCCAGTCCTTACTGCGAACCTTCCATTTGTTCACACAATTTCCTAAGTCTAATAATTCCAAGGAGTTAAAACTTTCCTATTTCGGCAGAACATCAAAATTGGCAAAAGTCGAGCTAAGAGGCTGTCCGAAAAAGCATGTTCGACCTAGAAGCTAGGCAGAGTCTTTTGGCACTGATGGGAATCGAATCCTTCTTTTGATGGGTTTTGATGCAAGGGCTGTTCCTCGGGCGATGTCCTAGTAAACTGCTGCATTACTTATTTTCAGACAAGCTCTAACCTCCATCTGTTGCTTTGCCCTTACTGGCTCGGAGGTTTCTCTATGAAGACAAAAAAGTTTGAGCCGAAGTTCCTCCGATTTGTTGTATTTTCGGCTTTGGGCTGGGCATTGCTGCTGGGAACTCTTCCGGAGCCAATTCCGCCAGTGCTCGGCCCAGTGGGCCGACTGCTGGCAGCCGAAACCGGCGCACCACCGGCTGGGTTTCAAGGCGTGTTCAACGGCTCGTTTGAGGAGGATCGAAACGCCGACGGTCTGCCAGATGGCTGGGCGCCGGCCGGCCGAAGAACAATTGTACAAAAACTTACCCAATTTACCGATCCCCAGCGGGGCAAGGTAGCCCGGCTCCAATGCAGCGAGTTTGAACCCGGCTTTCCTGACAGCCATGTCATGCTCGCCCAGTACGATCAGGTGGCTGTCCAGCGGGGCCAGTGGTATCAGGTGCGATTGTGGGCCAGAGCTGAGGACCTGGAAACCGGCGCTGTCTCTATCAGTCTGGTCAACCGCCGTCAGTGGGCGCCGGTCGGCCTGGAGGACTCGTTTTGCCCAACGGAGCGCTGGGAACAGTTTACCTTTTTCTTTCAAGCCCGGGAAAACCTAGCCGCCCAGGATAGCCGACTGGCCATTTACTTTACTGGTACGGGTACTCTCTATGTGGATGATGTGGAAATCACGCCGGTGAAAGAATTTCAACCCCAACGTCAACCGCTGCTGACCGGGCCGTCGGACAGGAATATCATTCCGAACAGCAGTTTTGAATGCGGCGGGGCCGGCTGGGGCTGCTTTGCCCCGGATGTACCATCCTGGGGCGGGGCGCTGTTTGAACGGATGGGGCAACTTGATGCCAAGCAGGCCTATCACGGTCAGCACTCTTGGCGGCTGGAGCTTCGTCGGCAGCAACTGCCGATTAGCTATTTCGACTATTTCGATCCCTCGGCAGCTCCGCTTGGATGTGTGGTGCTTGCTCATGAAGGCTGGGTCCCGGCGGAGGTGGGCAAAAGATACGTGTTCTCGGCTTATGTGCAGGCCGACCCGGCGGATTTACCCGGCCTGCTTGTAATCCGCCATGCGGATGGGCCGATGTTGATGCAGCCGTTTAAGGCCGCAGGAAAGTGGACAAAAGTGGAATATACCTTTACTGCTCAGCGCCCCTTCTTCTGGGCCGGCCTTGGAATCGATCTTCGCCGCAGCCAACATCCAGGCGGCAGGCTTTGGATCGACGCCGTGCAGCTTCGGGAAGTGCCCGCCGGCCAACCCGCAGCAGTTCCGCCCACTAAACAGTCGCACCTCTCCCCAGTGCGGGAAAGGCCGGCCGCGCCGAAGACGCCGCCGGGCCAGCGGGCAGTGCTCACCTGTTATTTCCCCGAAACCGCAAACCCAGAAAACTCCCCTCTCCCCACCGCGGCAGAAGGTGCTCTGCGCAGCAGAGCGGGTGAGGGGGGCCAGCACTCCAATCTGCTTCTAAATACCCTCTTAATCTCGCCTCTCCTGCTAGCGAGGATGGAACAGCAGGCCTCTGTTCCCTTTGAAAAAAGCCCCCGAGATTATCAACCCCGGGAAACAGTGGAAAGCGCCATCGAAACAGATCGGCCTGGTAATATTTTCACCGATCCGGCTGCTGGCCTGGCTTTCCGGCTTCGGGCGTATAACGATGGACGGCAACCGGCCATCTTGAAGGGGCAACTTACCATCACCGACTACCTGGATGAGGCGGTCTGGCAGCAACCCGTGGAACTTACCCTCCCGCCCGGCCAATCGCTCCAAAAAGAATTTACCGGCATTCTACCTGGCCGATTGGGATTTTTCCGAATCCGGTGGCGGCCAGAGATCGCCAAAGAGCAAGCGAAGCCGCCGGCGGCCCGTCAGCCACTTCTGCCCCACCAACCGCTATCGCTCTGCTCGGCGGCAATCTCAGCCGATTCGAGCGGACAAGAGCAGTCGCTGCGGTCGGCCATGATCCAGCCTTACCCAACCAGCCAAGACAGCGCCTTCGGTATGAATCATGCGTTCAGTTGGGAGTTTTTGCTTCGGCTGGGCCATCAGGCCGGCCTGCTATGGTGGCGGGATTGGTCCTGCCAGTGGCGATTGGTGCAACCGGCCCCTGAAGCCCTGTTTGACTTTTCTATCCCGGACAAGCAAATCCTTCGGGTGTTGGAGGCAGGTGGCCGGGTGCTGGTGCTTCTGCCGTTTCCTACCGCGGCGTGGGCTACCGACGTGGATCCGCAAAAGGTGCGTGCCCAAACCGGAGGACAGGATTATCTTTTCCGGCGCACGCTGGCCGCCATGAAACCCCGTCGTATGGAGCAGTTTGCTGAATACGTCCGGCAAACGGTTCGCCATTACAAAGGACGGATCACCGCCATCGAAATTCTGAACGAACCTTTATATACCTCCTACGCTCTGCCGCAGTCATTCGGTTACAAAACAGCCGATTATATCGAAATGCTCCGGACGGCCTACCAGGCGGCCAAGGAAGTCGATCCGAATTGCTTGGTCGTCGGGGGTATTGGCGCTCCGCCAGATCATCGGTTCGTCCGGGAATTTATCGAGCAGGATGGACTCCGATGGGCAGATGTGATGGACCTGCACATGTATCCCCATGCCGGTCCACCTGATGCCTATGAAAAGGCCTACCAAGACTGCTGGCAGCGAATGCAGGCCCGAGGCCAGGCCAAACCCATCTGGATGACCGAACTGGGCATTTATGCGGACGATGACCCGGCGGTGGTGCCGTTCCGGGCGGGCGATGCTTCTATGAGCCGATCGCAGCGTCCCAATGAACTTCGGGCAGCGGCTGATTTGGTCAAATTTGCAGCTGTGCTCGCCTCAGCAGGCGTCCAAAAAATCCTCTATCATGCCGGTACCTGCAGCGCCTGGAACGAATCCTCGGCCGGGAATGTGTTTTTTGAATATGGGGGAGCGCCTCGGAAGATGTATGCAGCCCAGGCCGCCTTGGCCCGCTTGCTCGGCCCAGAGTTTACCTTTCTTGGCAAATGGCCCGAACCGGCTGGTGTGCAAGCGTTCCGATTCCGCACCCGCTCCGGAGAACTGGTGATCCTTTGGAGCCGAAAGGGTCAACTGGAACTGCCTGTGCCCGCTGGCTACCAAGCCATGGACCTGATGGGCAACCCCATCGCTGGCCGGCAAATCCACCTCGGCACCATTCCAGTATATCTAGTGAAAAAATAGCCAGCCTAATTTCCATAAAGCTGCCTCTCCCGCCAGGGGAGAGCGTAGAACGGATAGGCACACCAGTCGGCGGAGAGGTTCCCTTTTCCACAAAGGAGGTTTTTCTATGGAACCCGTTCTGGGCAACCGAGTTGCACACCTAACGGGCCAGATGATAAAGACTCTCCAAGCTGCGGCGCTTGGTGTAGGCTTCGGTTTGGGATTTTTGGTGATGGGGACTTGGACGGGCTGGGCCGCTGAGCCGAACAGGCTGCCGCCAACCCACGTGTTTGAGCAGGCAGGCAAATGGCATCTAGAAAATGCGTATTTAAAAGTCTCTGTGGATCCGAAGAGCGGGGCTTGGCAGGTGTTGGATAAAAGGATCCGGCACATTTGGCCGTCGGCCGTGGAATGGAACTCCCCCGAAAATCGCCTCCAAAAAATTTCGGCAGAGGAAAAAACAGGCAGTTTGCGCTGGCAAATGCCGCTTTTTTGGAAAGAGAATAAGCCCCAGTGGGCAACGGTTAGCCTCCGGTTGTTTTCCGATAGGCCGGAACTGGCCATCGAAGTGGATATGGCGGACCGTTCTATTGGGATGCTCAACAGCCGATTCTGGGAGCCGCTTCTGTGCACCGATCCGGAGGGCGTGATTGCAGTAGCTGACTATTGCAATGGACATTTATATCCAGTCCGCCATCAGAACCTTCCCCGTCGCTGGAATGCTTTACACAGACTGGATATGCCTTGGGTGGGCCTATGTGATCTGAAAACCGGCCGAGGCTATATGGTCATCTTTGAAACCAGCGACGACGGCGATCTAGAACTTCGGAAAATTACCTATCAGGGGGAGTCTGTCTGGGCACCGATGATTTGGTGGCATCCAAGTATGGGACAATTCGGTTATCCTCGGAAACTGCTCTACTATTTTGCGGATCGGGGTGGCTATGTGGCCTTGGCCAAACGGTACCGGGCCTATGCGGCCAGTTTAGGCCTCATTGTACCGTTTGCCGAAAAGCTCAAAGTCAATCCGGAACTCCGGCGCCTTTTCGGGGCGGTGGATGTCTGGGGCGGGGCGGGACTAAAGTTTGCCCAGGAGGCCTATCAGGCAGGCATCCGCCGAATGATCCTGCACGGGCGGTTCCCGCCAGACCAGATGCGCAAAATCAACGAACTCGGCTATTTGACCAGCGAATACGATAACTATACTGATGTTCTTCCTGTGGGAAGCGAGGACAAAATCGACCGTTCCCACGATCTGGTGCCACAGAGTGTGGTCCTCCAGGCCAATGGCCAGCGGATGAAGGCCTGGCTGACTTTCGACCGAAAAGTTCAATATATGAAGCGATGCCCGGCTCTTTGGGTTCGGACGGCGAAAAAGGACATACCGAAAATTTTGTCCACATATCCGTTCCTTGGCCGATTTATCGATGTAACGACCGCCGAAGGGTTGTACGAATGTTACGATCCGGCCCATCGGCTCACCCGCGGCCAAAAGCGCCAGTGCGGCGTGGAACTTTTAAATTACGTCCGGTCGCTGAAGCTGGCTGTCGGCGGCGAACACGGCATCTGGTGGGCCGTACCTTATGTCGATTATTTTGAAGGGATGATGAGCGGCGGTTACTACTCCTGGCCTGCTGGACATTTGATTCCCCCAAAAACCAAAGAGCAGTCCTTCGATAGCCCCTGGGGCGGCAAGTACGGAAGCTGGGAAAGCTACGACACCTGGGGCATCGGTCATCGGTATCGGGCGCCGCTTTGGGAACTGGTCTTCCACGACTGTGTGGTAACCACCTGGTACTGGGGCGATTCGAGCGATTTTCTCCTTGAAGCCGCTCCCGAAGTTACCCCTAAAAAAGACGCCTTTAACATCCTCTATGGAACCATCCCCCTTCTTTGGGCCGACCGGGACAAAGGCTCCTGGCATAAAAACCGAGATGTCTTTCTGCGAACCTATCGGAACACCTGCATTCTCCACGAGGTGCACGCCGGCACTGAAATGCTCAGCCACGAGTTTGTTACCCCTGACCGAGATGTTCAAAAAACCACCTTTTCCGATGGCACCCTCGTCATCGTTAACTTCGGCGAAAAACCTTATGCCCTTCAGGCCGATGGCAAACAGTATCTTTTGCCCCAGAACGGCTTCTACGTCAAAGGCCCTAAGATCCAGCAACGGATGGAACTCCGAGACGGTAAAATCATTACCACCATCCGTACTGCCAACTACCAGCACCAGGAAGAACGATAAAACGCGTTCCTAGTACCGGCCCAATCCAAGTGCCCAAAACCTTCTCTAAACATCCTCAGATAACAGGAGCTCTCCCAATTGCCCTTCATGGGGGGCTTTTCTAAAATTGCTGGTTTGGATTTTGGGGAGAAGTATCGCTGCCGCTGCTGGAAACCCTTTTGGTTAGGGCGGAAGCCGAAGGTTGCATGGAGAGCCACTCCGATGCGATTTACCAAGATGCATGGGGCGGGTAATGATTATATTTTTGTCAATTGCTTTCAGGAGCCGATGCCGGAAAATCCAGCAGAACTAGCTCGGCAGGTCTCGGATCGGCATTTTGGCATCGGCGGCGATGGGTTGATCCTAATTTGCCCATCGGAAAAGGCCGACGCCAAAATGCGCATCTTTAATGCCGACGGCTCGGAAGCAGAGATGTGTGGCAACGGCATCCGTTGTGTAGCCAAATATTTATATGACCATGGCTTGGCCCGAAAACCGGTCCTCCAGATTGAAACCGGTCGAGGGGTGTTGAACCTCCGGCTTGAGCTCCAGCAAGGCCGGGTCCAACAAGTTGAAGTCGATATGGGAGAACCGATCTTGGACCCAGAGCGGATTCCTACCCAGTTGCCCGGTAACCCTCAATATGGGGGAGCCGTTGTCGAGACTCCCCTGTTGGTAGCCGACCAAACCCTCCTGGTTACCTGTGTTTCGATGGGTAATCCGCATTGTGTGTGCTTTGTGGAGGAACTGACCGACTCACTTGTCAGCACCCTAGGCCCCCAGATCGAACGTCATCCCCAATTTCCTAACCGAGTCAATGTAGAATTTGTGCAACTGGTGTCGTCCCAGGAAGTTAAAGTGCGGGTTTGGGAACGAGGTAGTGGAGAAACGTTGGCCTGTGGCACCGGAGCTTGTGCTGTGTGTGTGGCCGGCGTCCTTACCGCCCGCACCAGCCGACAACTGCTCGCCCATCTACCCGGTGGAGATCTGAAACTGCACTGGTCGGAAAAGGACAATCATGTATATCTTACCGGCCCGACCGTGGAAGTCTTTACCGGCATCTGGAAGGGTTCGGCCGACTGGCTTCTAGAGGAAGAATAGTTTCTGCCACACTTTATTCTGTATTCTGTACTTTCTGAAAAATTACTCTTTAGGGGAGGCTATTGAGCTAGCTCAACTGGG
>JANXAQ010000069.1 GCA_025062105.1 Thermoguttaceae bacterium | reverse complement strand
GCAAAAACTCATGCCGACGGGTACTCTTTCGGTGCTGGTCAAACCCTAAACTGGCAAACGTCTTTTGGCCGTGTTGTTGCTCGATGTGTTCGCCACGCATCGGTTGCTGCTCCTGGTGCCAATCGTCTCTGAATAATTCCTCTTAAAAATCTCCTCCCAAAAACAAACATAACTCCTAATGGCCTAATAGCTTATCGAGATAGATTCTTTTTGGGAATTCCCCCCAGGCGTCATTCCTGCGCCCAGCAGGAATCTAGTGTTCCCCAATGTTTCCCCATGCTCAGAGAAGCCCCGCTAAAGTGGGCCATCCCTCCTTGAGAAAATTTTCTCAAAAATTTTTTCCCACATGCTTAACAGCGCCGGGGGGGATTATACTACAAAGGAATGTGGTAGGTGTGTTTTAGTCCTCTTGGTCTTTGCCGGCGTCTGCCTGCGCTCAATGCCCAAGAGTTTAAAAACCAGAATTATGCAGAGGTTCCTTTAACTCTTTATAGGATAAGCAATTAACAGAGGGATCAGAAGGAGTTTCTGTAAGTCCAGAAAATATAAGGCCTTATGACAATTCCCAAATAACACCGTCGAAGAATCCCTCAAAGTGAAAAAATGAAAATACTTCAGCCGAATGGAGAAGCTGGTGTTGTTATCCCCGCGAAAGGAGGGATTCCGGTTTTTCTTGCTGCCTCTGGATTTCCGCTTGTGTGGCAGAGACAAGGGAGGCTGCCTTCTGGACCGGAGGATAAACTCCCCCCTTCGCTCGGCTGAAGTGTTACAAATGGCAAAGTCGAGATTCAAAGAATTAATTTTGTGCCCCCCTCTTGATAATCTACAATCTACCGGGAATAGGTACATTATTAAAAAAGATGCAATTTGGTGAGTAAAAGGATCGTGTTGCAAAGAAATATTTTTATACTATATTCTGAACTGGTTTTTTTCTCTATCGACCCCACGATATAGGGATGCACGTTATGCTGGCATCCAATCTATAGGAAGCCTTTGATCACTGGGAATACTTCGGTCGCAAGGTGTTGCCTCTTATTTTCCTTTCTTTGCCAGCAGGAAGCTTGTGGGATAAGCTGCTTTGTTCGCCTCGTGTGGTTGGCGCTTGGGCAGAAATACCCAAAAGGCAGTCCAAGGGAAGCATCTGAGGTTCTACTCCCGCCGTCTAAAGTGTTCCGCACTGTTCGGCGAGAAGTGAAAAACTGAGAGGCTGTCCTGAAATTGGGATTTGGCCGGTGTCCAATGGGTTTTAGCCGAGCGGCTTCTACCCTCGACACTGCTTAAAAACAGGGATTCTGGGGAATTTAGGAAGGAAACCTCTTTTTTTCATCATAGAACATGCTTTTTAGGACAGCCTCTGAGTAATATTTCCGCCGAACGGAAGGCTCTTTCTGTTATTGGTTTGAAAGCAGAGATCTGGTTGAAAATTCTCCTGGATTCCCGCTTTCGGGGGAATGGGATTTGTTTTTGTGCCCAAACAGTCACTTAGTTCGCTCGGCTGCACTGGCATCAAAAGCAGAATCAGAGGGTTTACCATCCATTGTACTTTCTGAAAAGTTCCCCTTTATGGGGGTTAAACTGCTCTGGGGCCGGCTTGGCTTCAGGGGCTGCCAGCCAGGCCCATTGGGATGCCTAGCAACGTAACCTGTTGGAAGGCCATAGGTTCCCAGGAGCCATTTTGGTAGGGTCTTCAGCCAGGGCTTAGAAATTGGAAATAGCCTTTGGGAATGGGCGGTCCGGTTGGGTTGGCTCCATAGCCCCCCTTTCAGAAAGTACAGCCCCCAGTGGAACAGAAGTTTAGAGTGGGATTATTTGAGGTTTTATAGGGTGCTGGGAGAAGGGTGGCGTATCTGTTTTCCTAGAGGTTTGAGGAGAAGGTACATGAACCGACGAATGGCGAAATTCTCGATACTTTTGGCGCCAGTTTTGCTGGTGGGAGGCCTGGTACTTCTTCTCACCTTAATTTTGGGGATCAGACCTTTCGGAAAGGACTGGTGGAAACTGGAAAATTCAGCAAAAACCAGTTTTTTCCCCCACCCGAGCCCAAAAGAAACCACAGAATTGAAAATGGATGACGCACTAGGAGTTGCCGAGCGATTTGTCTGGCAAGGGGAGAAGGAAAAGGAAGAGGCCGTTAAAGCCGCTGTCCCGGCAGAGAGTTCGGACGAACAAACCGAGAAGATGTCTGGAAACCGACAGCAGATTGACCAATCAGCGGCCTTGGTCCGACTGCTGGTTTGCGGAGAGCACCTGGAGCTGAAGAGGTGGCTAGAGTTACGGAGAATTGTAACTGGTGGGGCGCCGGTTCAACCGGCAGAGATTGCGATGCGGATATGGGGAGATAGAGGAGAGCAGTACAAGAACTATACGACTGTAGAGTGGGTCTTGACGCATATAGGCGCTGGGTCTTCTGAAATCCTGCTGCCGGGGACGGAAGGCGGACAAGTCTGGTCCGTCAGTTGGGTGGAACGTCCGGGGATCGACACTGAAATCAAAATCTTTTCTAAGGTTCCCACGAGCCTGGATCCGGGACATGAAGCCTATCTGCGTGGGGCCATTGGCGCCATGCCAGCAGAGGTGCTTGAAGGCGTTCTGCGGGGCTTGGTGCAGGCAGAGTCGGATATAGAGCAACTAGGGAAAAGCGGTTGCACGGTTGAAGAAGCGAAAAAGGCGTTTGCACAAGCTCTTTTCCTTCATTCGCTGCGGGTTTTGATTCAGAAGGAACATGCCAAGGTACCTTCGGAAGCAAGAGGCTGGTTGGCAGACAAAGAGATTGGGGGAACCATTTCATCTGATTACCAGTTGGTGCGTACCCTGCTTAGGTGGCTGCGTACGAATAGGAATCACCTTGTTCGTTTTTCTCTGAAACAAGCAGGTTCCCCAGAAGAGTCGGAAAGGAGTCTTCGCCAGTTGCATCGGGAGTTGTTCCGATTGTGCTTGGCGATGGGACTAACCAAAGCGGATGGCAGCTTGGTTGTTCCGAGCGGAGAGGGGGAGCATGTGGCTCTTGTGGACCAACTGTTTCCCGAGATTCGGGAATATGATCAAATATACAGTTCAGCCGATCTTGCGGAAGATTGGGTGCATATCGTCGGTGCATGGCAGCAGCAGAAACACGCTGTGCAGTGTGGAGGGGATTTCCGATTGTCAAAACATGCCGGGCATCGTGTGGCTTTGCGTGTGCTGCTGGACAAACCGCTGACCGACCCGAAGCAGGCCCTGACCATCCAAACTACAATCCGCCTAACGGATATGTTGCTGGAGGCCCTGTTTACCGATTGCCCGATTTTCCATGGGGACCCCAGAGGTGTTCTGTGCCCCCTGAGACGGGACGACTGTGCTGAGTTTTTGCCGAGCCAAGATCACCCCTTGCCGAAAAAGAAGGTCTTTCGACCTCGGTTTGCGGAGCCATTGGCCCAGAAGGCCGTCCGGAAAGAATCTGGGAACCCCCAGAGAGAGGAGGCCACGATGCCGGAGCCTCCTTCGGCCGAGGATCTGAAGATGGTTTTGGCGGCGTTGAAGTTTTTTTACTCGGAGGAGGAGCGGCTTGGAACATTGCGAAGTCCGGAAAACTTGCGCGTGCGAGCCGCGCTGCTTCTATATACGTTCGGTCAATTTGCCGACAAGAACTCGTATGATCGCATGAGGCAATCGGAAAAACAATTGACATTGGATCCGGAACGGCAATTCCAGAAAAGCTTAGCCGAACTAAAGGAATTCTCATCCACCGCCACTCCCGAGGAGAGGCTATTGTTTTTGAGCCATGCTTGCTGGACCCCGCAGTACTGGGAGGAGAAGACCTGGTCGGAGCAGGAGAATCTTTTTGCCCAAGCTCAATTCCATATTCCCGAGGAGGAGCGCAAACTCCACCAGAACCACATCCGAGTGATGTCGCTATTGGCTCGACGTCTTTGTTTGCCTTTTGCACTTAAGGCGCCGGAATCAGATAAATCAATCTACGATCTCATCAAGACCAAGGCTGCCCCGAAGGGAGCGGACGAGAACGAGGTTTGGCAGGTATATGATCGCCTGTTTCAGACGATCTATGCGGATCGGATGGTGGTGGGGCCGAAGGAGCGGGTCGGCCAATACGTCATCCCAGCAGATTCCCAAACACCCGGTCGGCAGCCGAGCGAGCAGCCTGCAGGATCTCAAAAGCCATCGGAGGCGGTGGCTGCCCAAAGGCGTGAGTCTGAAGTTGGGGCGGTTGGGCTTTTGTTTCCCGGTGCGCGGGCCTACACTCGGGCGGAGATCGCCCAGTTATTTGATGACCAGGGGCCGCCAAACTCCCTCCTTCAGCAAGCCTACAATGAGCTGACTGAAATATATCGGCAGGTAGGCACTCCTGAAGGGGCACGACGTTTTCCGTTGCTCCGAAAGTTTTGGGCCATGGCGCAGCGCTCGGCCAGCCCATCGCCTCTTGAGCAGTGGTATGCGTTCTACCAGGTTCCCTTTTGGAAGCAACTCATGGAAGAAGCCGAACAGAGGAAAAACCATCCTGATCGGGGATTCGCGCGACTGGCAGGACAACCGAGCAAAGTCCAGTGGAAGGAAGAACCAGGAGCCAAACTATGCTACGAGGAGGCATTGCGCACGCTCCTAATGCTTACCTACGCCCGGTTGGAGCTGGAAGAAGCCGAACGGGTCCATCGGCTAGCGGGCTTCATCTACGAGCCGGACTACGAAACCGAGGAGTTCTTCCGAGATCCAGATGGCAGTGGGCCTCTATTGTCCCCGGCGGAACAGTTACAGGAGGCTCGTAAGCATTATCTTCGCTCCTACGCTCTTTACTTGACCATAGCAGACCCCCAGTACCTGGGAAGAGCTTACAGGTATCCTGCTGCATCCTCAGTGGAGGAGCCAGCGGCAGATGCTGGGGGGACCAAATGGGGCGCCAGCAAGCAATCCCCACCAACCCAGAAAAAAATTGCTATTGGTTCTGCAGAAGATGTGCTGATGGAAATTGGGGGAGTGAGGCGTAGGCATCGTGCTTCGCATATGTTTGGAATCGATGATGTGGTTCGAGTCCATCTTGTGCGAGAACCAGAGCCGAAGGGTGTACCGAACGCTGTGGCGACACTGATCCCGAGTCCAGGTCCCCTTCCGTGGGGCCCTCTTCCAAGGATTCCCACAGGCCCTTCCGATTTGTTAGGGGTATCGGAGGCCCCGCTGACGAAAGGCGAGGATCTGAGCCGATTTGATGTACGAATATTCTGCCGCCCTACGCCTCTGGAGGCACTGCTGCGCGGCAAAATCACAGACCGCGCACTTAGCACCAAAGACGGACTGAGACCGGCGGTTGCTGCTCCCCCGCTGGTTCTTGCCGATGGGGTTTTCAGGGGTATTATCCAGAACCGAACCGGTTTGGAGCGGGTGGATGCCGGTGAGGATGCCTGTGGTTTCACTGGGGCGGTAGAGATGGTCGCTGGTGTGGAAGAACTATTCCAGAAACTCGAATTTCTGGCCCATTGTCTCCAGGAAGGTATGGTGGAACAGGTGGTGCAGCCGATTCATCAGTCCCTTACCCTTCAGCGCGAAGAATTTGGGACCAGAGCTATGGACCAGCGCGTGATCGAGGAGGGCTACCGTCTGGCCGCCATCGAGCTGCAACTAGCTCAGTCGCAGTTGATGGAACAACGTGCGGCCTTGGAGATGGGAATCCGGGAGAGCGAACTGTTTGCAGCGCACTTCAACACTGAAGCAGCCCGACAGTTGGCCGAAGCAGCCCACCTGGAAGCTGCACAGGCGCTGCTGGAAGGGAATATAAGGAAGTACGAGCTTTTTGTTATCAAAGCGGAGTATGAGATGCTCATGACCGCACTGCCCAGCTATCTGCTTCAGCTTCACCGGGCAGAAGCAGGTCTGGGCGCTTCAGAACAATTGCTTGGTGAATTAAAGGAGGAACTCTACAAGAAGCGGCAAGAGTACCTTCGGAACAAGTCCAAGGATATCGGAAGCATTATCCGGGCCGTGGTAGTGGGCCTGGTCGATGCGGTGGCAAGTGTGTGGGGCTTGCCGCCTATCGGAAGTATTGTCAACCGAACCTTCGAAGGCATCCAGGCACTGAGCAGGGGCGAGTGGGGGGTCGCCTTTAACAATTTCGCCAATGTTGCCAAACTCAGTGGGCTGGATAAAGAAGCTGAGGAATTCTTCCAACGCCAGGTGAACAACATCCAGTTGCCGTCCTGGGTCCACAACATCCGGAACTCGCCAGGCATCCAAAGCATAGCGAGCATTGCTCGGGACTCGGGTCTTGAGGAGTTCGGCAAAGCCAAAGCTCTGGCTGTGCTCAATGCGGCCGGAAAAAGCTTCCTGCCGCCCGATTTGGCAGATGCCTTGGTTCCTCCGGAAAACTTCCAGTGGGCTAACGACGTCTCTTCAGAACAGATCAAGCAACTTCTCGTCGCCCAGGCTGTCAAGCAGGGCACCAATATCCTTAAGGAACTTGGGCGCAGTTCCCTGCTTCAAGCCCTCTCAGCATTGGGAGCAGACAACGCCGACAAAAAGGGCAGCAAGTTCTACGAGTTCCTTGTCCAGAAAACAGGGTTGCAACCAGAAGAACGTGCGGATTTCGAGGGCGCACTGACCAAATGCCTCCATCAGGCTAGGACGGAAGTATCTACTGCCTTTCGAGCGCTGTTCGAGGACAAAAAGCTCGAACTCCGACAACAAGTCGCTCTGGCCTTAGCGGTGAACAAACTCCGGAGAGATGCGCCCCCCCAAATCCAAGACGGAGATTTCGACAAGCTCCTTGCTCAGATCTGCAGCAGCCGAGACCCAACGGAATGGGCAGAAGCACTCCAAAACTTTGTCCACCACCAAGGCTACGACCAGACGATCCAAAAGCTTTTCCAGGAGCACTTCACAGCGGATAACCTACGGAAAGGGATTGTTCCTACAGCCCACCAATTTTTCGATTGCCTTGCTCAGGCGGTAGTCCACGGCACATTCGAGCTGCACTTGAATAACGTCCAGCAAAGTCAATACAGCAGGGAAAATCTGCAACAACAACTTCAGCAGTTACGCCAGCAATCCAAACAGTTTGCCGATAACTTTTCCGAGATGCTCATTACCATGCAGGCAACTCTCGATCTGGCGGTTTCCGTGGAAATCACTCGGAACTTCTACCCCCAAACCAAAGGCAAGCTGATCGAGGTCCTCCTGGCGTGGGAACAGGAGCTGTACAGCCTTTTTGGCGAGGCCACTAACCAAATGGTCGCCGATGACATCAACAGATATTACCAGTTTGTCAAGCAGTCGTTTCGACAAGTCAACCTTCAGGAAGTAATGACCCCCGAACAGTTCGCGCGGTTCTGCAATCCACCGCCAGTAACGTTGGGTTCTAACTACCGGCAGAAAATCGAACAGCTAGATGCTGCCCTTCTAGCGGCCACTCAGGCGATCAGAGGCATGGCTGAAGCCGAAGGCACCATCCGGAAGTACATCCCTGAAGTGGCTAAAGCGAGCGACGATACAGAATTCGAGAAAGGGTGTCAGAATCTGTTCGGCGATATAGAGAAGTGTCTGAAAGAAGCAAAAAATCAGATCAAAAACGCGCAAAGACCTAACGAGGGGGCCATCCCTCTGGTCGGCTTTCCGCACGCAGACATCCGAGCAGCATTTGAAACCAACCAGCCCGGCACCCTCGGAAAGGCGCTGAAAGAATTTGGCGACTGGGACTTAGCGCGGTTCAGAAAACTCTCTAAGCTGGCCGGTCTAAAGGATGCTATTGCAGAGGCAGAAAAATTCCGCCCATTCCCCCAGGCCCGTCTTGGGGAGCTAAATGCCCAACTTCAGCAAGAACTTCAAGAACTTAAAGAAGCATATTCTCAAGCAAAGGCCAATGAGAAGTTGGAGGAAGTTCAAAGATTGCTGGTGGCTGTAATGAACCGCATTTTACCAGAAGAGAAGAGGATTACCGAGGAGGAACGTGGACTCTTATTTATCTCCACCGACGAGCTGGCCAACGCCAAAAATCTATCCGAACAAAGAAAAAAACAACTCCATCAGCAATCCGCCCAGCTAGTGCACAGAAAGCTCTACCATCTGTTCGACCAACAACCGAGCGGCTTGTACGCCGAGCTTGCCGTGCTCCGCCAAACAAACTGGGCGAAAGAAGTGGAAGCCATTAGCGCGGATCTAGCCCAACAAAGCGCCCAACGCCGGGCCGTCTCGGCCGCTTTGGCCGCCAGCGCCCTCAGAGCCCACACCAACGCCCAGAAAATCCGGGTCGAGCAGGCCAAGCTGGAGATGGAAATGGCCAAAATCGGCATCCAAGTTCTTCAAAAACTCCGCAGCGCCCAGCTTGCCAGGCTCCGAGCGGCCGAGTACGACTACCAAGCAGCTGCAACCCAGCGAGATCTGGCCCTCCTGGAAATGTGGCGCTGGCGCATGTCCGGAGGCGATCTGGAGGTTCTCTGCCCCGAGGATATTCAACTGATCAGCAACGTCGTATGGCAGATCTTCCGCGATATCGGCTTTTTTGCTGCCTACTATGAACAGCAGGACCAACGAAACGAGCTCCGCAGCTTTATCCAGCGCAACTTACAAGGCAAGGACCGCTTGCTAAATCCCCCTAGCGTCTGGAAGCCGGAAGCGATTCGTAAAGCCATCGATCTGCTTAAGCTCAGCCGAGAGATCAAGCCAGCTCGGTTTAACGCCGCTTACACCGTTTGGAATGTTGGAAGAGACTCAGGACTGCGGATCGATTATGAGACTCTTCGGACCGTGGCCATTCCTGTGGCCGGCCGTAACGATTACGTCTGCTTCCTTGTAGAGGTCCTCGCCAAGGATGCCGAGACTATTTATCAAAATCCTTTTGCCGCCAGAGAATCTACACCCACCATTCGACTCTTTTCCCCTTCCTCTCCGCTAGGTGCACCACCGGAAATCACGGAGAAAAGAAAACAGGACAACCAAAACAAACACACACAGAAAGAACAGCCGCAATATACACGCCCAACGCCCAAGCCCTGCCTGCAAACCTACATCCCAGAGAATCCCACGCGCTACGCCACTCGCTTGATCGAGGTGTGCGCCATTGCCAATCTGCCCGAGGGTATATCGCTGCAGGACTTTTTGTTCCGGCACCTGGGAGACGGCTACCTTACTGTGCCCGCCAAAGGCCCCCCAGGGAAGCGAGTCGTAGCCATTCGCTGGCAACCGCCAAACTCTGTCCGATGGCGCCCTGCCCAACTTGCCGATACCAGGATCGTTCATCTCCGCGACGAGGTCCCCCCCAAAGACCCACTCCAGACCGCCGTCAGCGTAGTTCCTTTGTCGGTGGGGCGCATGTGCCTGACTGATTCCAGCGTGGCTGCGCTCCTGGAAGCAAGAATTTCGGACCGGATCCGCTCCGCGCTAGAAATCCCCCTGAATCGTCGCTCCGCCTACTACAATTATCCTGCCTGTGGAACTTACGAGTTCTTCGTCCCGCGAAAGCTTCTAGAGACTCCAAAGGCCGCCGATGGAAAAAATTGGGAAATCGTCTTCTATATTATTGGTAGCTGTACTGGAGGATAGGTGCCTATGAAAGACACTCTCTTAGCCAACGGTACTCCCATGATTGTTACGCCAAGCGGTCCACTGCAGCAGCTATTGCCGCGGCGGGCTTGGCGCATCGCTACAGGAATGCTCATGGTTGCAAGCATTCTCAGCTCGGTTCCCGCAGGCGAGCCTGCAAAAACGGTCAACCTCAACACCTTGGACGTCGAGCTGAATGCCATCATCCCCGAAATCGAAAAGCAAATGGACCTCTTCTTCCATAGCTGTAACCTCTCGGAGATCGGACGTCATTTCGGCCTCCCCGGCCACAGTCCTGAGCAAGACTCTTTACCCCAGATTCTCGAGGACCTGGCCAAGCTCAAACAGCAAACCACACCTCAGGAACCTCTGGTTCGCCGGAAATATCACCGCTGCAAGCAATGCGTCGATCTATTGGCAAAGGTGCTCTGGGGCGAGGCAGCGGATCCTATCGGCATCCAGCCCGATGCCGAGCTTAGACAGCTCCAAGAATCGGGAGTGCTCGAACTTTACCAGCGCGTCGAGGACATTAATACCGTACTGTACAAAAACATCTTCCACGTCCCAGCTCATAAGTACCCCGCCCCTCCCGAACCGAAAAACAAAGGAACAACTCCATGACACTCTCTGCCAGACAAATTGCCGTTGCATCAATAGGATGGCTATTGGGTACTTGTGCCGTAGCCGCCGTAACGGCGACGGTTTTCTCGCATAGCGGACAAGCGTCCGTCCCACCCGGCCCTCAGGTAGCCCAACCTCCCACCGAAACGAATCCCTCCATCCTTTCCGACGAGCAACGCATCGCCAGGGAAGGCCTGGTAAAAGCCCTGGTGCGTCTAGAGCAGCAGTTGCACCAAGAGCGCATCAGCGCCAATCAAAAAATCGCCGAGCTTCAACAGGAGATTGCCCAGTTGTGCGAACGCGTCAACCAGCTTAATAAGGGGGCCGTCAAAAGCGTCGGCTGGGGCAAGGCCAGAGAAGCCAAGAATGTAGAAACCCCCGACAAAGATGGCCTGGTTATTGCTTATAGCTGTAACATGGGCCGCGTACAGACACTGTGGATCCACACTGCTGGCTGGTACTCCAGGACATACCCCGCGGGGTATTCCTTCGTGGTAGCTCCGGCGGTAAAAGGCGTTAGATGGGAGGTTTGCGCACCCATCAAGAAGGACCCAAAGGGCCAAACAGAATTCTATGAGGGGTTCACGGTTGGGGACGCGCATGTTCTATTTATTCCTCTTGAGGTGGAGTATGGCCCCATTAAGGAATAAAAAGAAATTGAACTTTAGGGGAATCGGAGGCTGTGAGCCGGATAGGCAAGACCCTGGGAACTTGGCGCCTGCTGGGAACATGCGCCAGCATTCCCGGAACCTGCCAATAGACCAACCCCAGGCAAGATTAGGCCAGACGCGCCCGGGCCCGGGATCCGCCTGCGGTCCAGTTGCAGCTTGGCAGTTTCATTTAACGCTCTTGTTTCCCGAAAGGAGAACGAAATGAGGCAACAGGTTTTTCAGGCATCCACGGTGCTTGGGGGATTTTTGGTTGGCCTTATGATGCTGGCTGTTGCTGTTACCACGATCTCCGGCCAGCAGGACAAGCCGCCGACTCCTACGCCCCCTGCCCGCATGGAAATAATTGAACCATTCCCCCCCAAGGATAAATACCCCTTACCACCCGACCAGAAGCAGATTGCCGGCGACAGGTCTATGCATCGCCTGGAGTTGGAGTTGGAGCAAGCGGCACTCCAGAAACTCCAGAAGGAGAAGGAGAAAGCCGACCAGAAGCGGATTGCAGAGGAGGGATTAATTAAGGCCATTCTCCGCCTGGAGTCGGAACTGGCAGCTTTGCGAAAGGAATTCGAAGAATACAAAAAGGCCGCTCAGACCGCACTGGCTACTCAAGCGCAACAACTGGAAAGCCAAATCGTGAAGTCGGACAAAACGATCCGGGATCAATTGAAAGAAGCCGTGCAATTCGAGGAAACCGGCCGCAAAGAGAACCTGTCGGTAGTCAATGTTCCCATTACGATAGAGCTGCAAAAGCTTCGCATGATAGTCAATGAGAAGGTCCCCAGACAGATCGACTTCCGCGAGGAAGGCGACTGGACGCCTGCCGGGGACGAACGGATTGAAGGGCATATTGGTCGGAGTGAGATCCAGGTGGCCGTGGAGGAGGACGGCACCATAGTGCTAACTACTCCTCTGTCGGGCTTCGCCAAATGGGCGGGTAAGACGCTATGGTTCTGGACCGTAGTACCCACTAAGGAGTTGAGCGGGAAGGCGCGATTGTCGGCCAAGGTCACTTTCGATCCGAGGACATGGAATCCGCAGATTCTGGACCGCGACTTCCAACTAACGATGGACGTAGAGCGTGCGTTCCTAAGGATAAAGGTTCTGGTCTTTGATGGTAGCATTAACATTCGCGGCTTGGCGCAGGGGGCGGCGGATAGAGCAGTCGGAAACATTCGGGGCCAAATCTTCACGGGCCTAAATGGCGCCATGCCGAACGTCCATGCGCAGGTGGCAAAACTCTCTAAAGAAGCTCAGGAAGGGGTTCTGATTGGCAAGGGGCCTCCGGTATGGCTCAGGATTCAGCCGGTGGAAGCATGGCTTGTTCCGCCAAAACGGCAGGGGGATCAGATCGTTTCGCAGGCGGGAATTGCTTGCCGGCTCACAACCGCGGTTTCAGAAACCCGGCCTGCTAACTGGAAGGCAGATGCCCCAGTGCCAGAGCTGCGCAATGAACCGCCCAGCGGAATCGGCAAGGGATTCAAGCTAGTCTTGCCGGTTGAAGTTAGCTGGAAAGTGATCGAGCAAGAGCTGCAAAACCTGAGCCAGAAAAAGCCGCTAAAGATCGAAGACCCGGATGGTGGATTTATTCTGATTCAAGAGGTACTAAGCATTGGCCCAGCAGGCGAGGCCGGCGGAATCCAGGCCGAAGTCAGAGGCGTGCAAGTTCGATTGAAGTCTTTAAACTTCGACACCAAAGATAACGTTACCGCACGATTCGATTTAATGTACGATTCTAAACAGAAACGGCTAGCAGTGAAGCTCCCGCCAGGAGGAGTGAATCTGGCTTCTGACATAGTAACCATAGTAGCCATGGCGATGGCCAGGCCATTCATCGATGCGCTCAACGTTCGACTGGCCGCGGAACTTGACAATGCTCCCAACTTATTGACCCAACTTGCCAAGGAGGCTGCTCAGCAACTGAAAAACATTGGTCTAAGTGTGAACTTTCAGGAGGTCGAATTACAGGAGCTCCGGTTCGGCAAGGAAAAAGCGTATTTGCAGGGCTTCATTGGCGGCACCGCCGAGCTGCACCTAGACCTGCGGTGATGCAAAATGGTGTGAGAGGCTGTGCTAAAAAGCAATTGCCCTGCTGAAAGGCCCTTTCCCTCCGAATCTTCTAGAATTCCCAAAATCCGTATTTTAAGTGCGGGAGCCTGAAGAAGCTGGTTAGCCCAAAACCCCTCGGAAAATCCCAAAGTGTCTATTTCGGGACAGCCTCTGAAAGTTTTTGTCGAACTTTGAATAACGAAATTCAACCGAGCCTCCCTCAGAAAGCCGGAAAAACGGAGTGTTTGCCGGACTATGGGAGTTATTTGGTAATTCAAACCTCAACAATTAGCTGGCATCTGACGTGTTCAGTTCTTGGTGTCCAACTTCAAATGCAACGGGTGGAAAACTAGCAAAACCCGGAAAAACTGGCAAATGGCCCATGTCAACCGATCAACCACCCCCCGGCTAACTATGGATCGCCGAGGCTATTGGCCGTGGTAGCATCGTTGCTCAAGTTGGACTGGTTGGTTGCGCAGCCATCACCACCAAGGCCGATGGATGCGCTGCAATTGAAAATGGACATTAAGGTTCCTTTGACCCTGGAACAGGACATTGCCTTACCAACCCTAGGAGGACGTGTGAAGCTATTTAGAGCCCTGTACGAGGCTTTTCAAGGTCGGTGGATTTTCTGCAATTTCAAAGTCAGTGAACTTTTTGCAAGGAGAAGACCATGAGCACACGCAAGGTTAGTTGGATCTTACTAGGGCCGTGCCGATTGGCCCGTGTGTTGGTCATGGGCACGACGGCTTTGTTGGTGCTAGCGGTGGTAGCTTGGGGGATGATGTTTTTCGGACGGGCGGCGGAGGAAACAAAACCCCCGGCCACTGCTCCAGCACAGGAGGAATCTAAACCGCCAGCGGAATCGCCGACCCAGGCATCCCGGCCAGTGCAAATTGCCCAACAAGGACTCCTCAACGCCCTGGTCCGATTGGAACTGACCAGTCCGCCGATTGGCACCGTGATGGCCTTTGCAGGTCCTTGGCCGCCCAAAAAACCCGACGGCACCCAGTGGACCGAGCAAGAGCTCGGCTGGCTCCTGTGCGATGGCAGGGCGCTGCCAATCCCAAAAGGAGAAGCAGACCCATATTGGACATTATTTCACGTGATTGGAGATACCTACGGAAAAACGGAAACCGAGTTCCGATTGCCCGACCTGCGGAGCCGAGCCGTCGTCGGCGCCGGCAAGGGTGACGGCAAAGACGATCAAGGAAAGGAATTACCCAACAGAACCCTCGCCGCCAAGTTCGGCGCCAGTACACATCAGCTCTCGGTGGCCGAAATGCCCAAGCACGACCATGAGGTCAATGACCCGGGACATGACCATACCCAGCGCCGAGCAGACCAACTGGTAAACTGGCAAGTGTCGTTCGCTGCCAGAACCTGGTGCCTATCAGCTGCTGGCAGAAATCCGAACGTACAACCGATCTACGGCGTGGAGCCATCAAAAACGGGCATAACTTTGCGCCAGACCGGGGAGAGCTTGCCGCACAACATTACACAGCCCAGCATAGCACTCCACTGGATCATCAAGTTCAAATAGGTTATCGAAACAGGAGGCGAAAGGGATGAAAGCTCTCATGTCCATGGTCAAACTGGTGGGCTGGGTGTGGCTCAGTCAGATGGTGGAGGGGGTGTGTGGGGCCGGCCCGGTGGAGATTCGTATTCCCAAAACGCTGTACCGGCCCGGCGAACATGTCGTGGCGCTGATCAAGGCACCGGGGCAAGTGGGTATTGAGAACGATATTGGGCAGCAGTCGTTCACGGCGCAGATCGGCGGTACCCGGGAAGTGGACCTTGGGCCAATCAACAAACCGGGCCTGTACACCGTCCGCGTGGTCTCAGGCACTGAGGCCACTGCGGCCGTGCTTTTTGCCTATCCCGACGGCGCCCAGATGAGGCTAGAGATCTCTACCTGGAGCACAGATCGGCCTGTTCCGGCCCCTCAGGAGTTAATGGAGCGGTTTGTCCGAGCAATGAGCCGGGAGCGAGTTAAGGCCTGTGCGCAAAGGGCGCTGAAGCGATGGCTGCCGGCGAATGTTGCCTCTGTGGGCGGCACGAGCCTGTACTGCATGGTGTGCGTGGTGCCTGGAGGGCAGTTTGCCTGCTCGGCCTGCGTCTCGTCGGCCGGCGCGAACATGGTCGATCTCAGCCTGGAGATTCTCACCGAACTGGTCAACAACATGGAACAGGACCGACTGTTCTCGCCGCAAGAGGCCAAGGCGATACGGGCCGTGGTGCACTCGGGCAGAGGTGCGTTTGCCATCCTTTCGGCTGGCGGGAAACTGGAACGCTTTGTCGAGGGTGCGAACTTTGCAGTGCAGACGGTTGTGGAGGAGGAGGCTGCCACATTGGTAGTCGGCAACCTTGCCGGCCAAGTCAACAAGGCAACGATGCTGATCAAGATTACGAAAAAGTGAACTGGCGTATTGGGTCTCGACTTCCCAGCCCTATTCAGCGGTAACGGAGGATTCTTTGAAACGTTAGGAGGAAGACCGATGTATCCCCGCGACGTTTCTACGCTTAATTTTTCGGATCCTGATGAAATGTACATTGCATGGTGCTTGGTGAAGGACTCTATTTGGTACGCTTTGGGCATCCTCCACGACGAGCCGCATCCTCAGACAGAGGCTGGTTCGTCCACCTCGGATCAGCCCCGAGCTCAATTCGACTGGGCCGTTTACGCCTGTCGGCGAATGGACGCGGTTTGGTCTGGCTGGAGAACCTTGGCGGAATCTGTTTTTGGGATCGATGCTGCCTGCATCGAGCAAGTCCGAGCCAGCTTCCCTCCAGACACCAAATGGTGGATAATTGAGAAGGCCCTGATGCGAATATCGCTCGACAAAGCCAAGGAAAGAGGGTGGCCCATCCCCGATTCTGATATGTGTCCCTACTATTGACGTTTGAATTCCCAAAGGAACCTCTGCATCCTCGAGTGTTGCCATTTTTCCTAATTTGGTTTGCCTCCAATAGTTACGGCGAAACCTCCTTTTGTTCACCCAATTTCCTAACTCCAACTAGTTCCATGGACTTAGCGCTTTGCCCGGCCAGGGCGAGGCCCAAAATGGCAAAAGGCGAGTCTGCATCATCCCAAGGAGATATTTTTGTACCATTCGGGTTTGACCCCTCTCTGGCCCAATAGATAGGGTTGCTAGCAGTGATAGCAACCAACATATAGTAGGCCTTCGGCGAGCCTGACCGATTGCCATCCGAAACAAAAGTTCCTAAAGTGCATTATATGCTCAGGCTTTTGCACAGGTTCCCAAATAAACCCCTCTGACCTGACAGATAGCGGATTTTTCTGGCGTTCTGGGGCAGGCCCAGGTTTCATTCGGTATTCAGAGCTTAATAGTTGACTTTAGTTGATCCAAGGAGGTCTAGACTAAGATGAACACGTTGCGTATGGCATTTCATGGCTTGTGGAAAGCTCCCCGGTGCGGTACGCCCGTGTGTTGTGTCAGTTCCGCCGCCAAGTGCCGCAGCCTAGGAGTATTGTTGGTTGTTGGGTGGTGGGGTAGTATGGGCTTGGCATGCGCCGGCGAAACTGCCCCCTCAGGACATGCTGCGCAGAAGGAGGTTTCCCCGCCAGGTCCGGAGGTAGCGCTGCCGGTCTTCGCCGAGGTACTCCATTGGGACAAAAAAAACTTGCAAGTTGCTTTCCCCACCTGGACCATGGTGGTTCTGCAGCAAGAGAACTCGCCGGACAAATGTTTCCGTCTGGTCCAGGCCACCCAGAAAATGGAGTTGAAATCGGCCCAATACCATCTAGCGGACGCCCGTGGCCAGCCGATGGCGCGCCTTGCCAAGGGGGACGTGGTCGTTCTGGTCCTGGGCGGAAAAACCATTCCTGATTCGCTGCGGCGCTGTCTGGCCCCCAATGCACCGATTGTTTATGTCCCATGGATCCCTGATATACTCGTGCCTATAGTTCCTCTAGAGCCAAAGCCACAACAGTTGAAATCGGAGTCTGCCCCGTCCTCCCGGAACTAGGGTAATTTGCATTGGGCCTTAACATTTCCGCTGGCTGAAGGAACTGGTTGGAAGCCTGGAGCTCTGGCCCCCGCACACATCTGCCCTCTGTAAGTCTTGGAGAGGAAAAAAGCCGGACTATGAGGCTGTGCCAAAAATTTGGCTGATTCGGTTAGCTCGACTTTCGCCATTTTTCTCACTTGCTGGTGTTTCCCGTAGTTACGACGAAACCTTTCCGTGTGTACCCAATTTCCAAGCTCCGATAATTACAAGCAGTTTAGAGCATTTCTCTTTCAGGGCAAGGCCTATAAAATGACTGTAACAGTTCAGCCCAATGGAGAAAGCCACTGTTGTCCTGGGGAGCGAAAGCAGGGAGCCAGTTCAGCAAAACACCGAACAAACAATCTGGATTTCCGCTTGGGTGCGAATGACAATGAAGGGTACCTGCAAAATAAGAACCTCTAACAAAATGGAGCCCCCAGAATAACCTGCATGTCCCTACTAGAGGTGGCTTCCTTGGAAAAGTCATTTTGTTAGAGGCTCGAAACTTCCCTCTCTAGTCGGGTGAACTGTTTCATCGTCCGATCCTTTGCTGCCAGCCTGTTCCCTTGGAGCTGCGAAGGATTCCTTGGGCAACTTCTCGCTCATCTGACCCCGGATAGAATTCCTAGGCCTACACCAGCCGCAAGAATAAGGAGGCATCCCCTATGGGAATATCTCATGCGTGGCTTACCTTGGTGGGTGATGTTCACTCGAACATGGCGGAATATCTGCGTTTAGTGAAGGGCTCGCCGTATTCCATCCAGCTTGGCGATCTGGGATTCGATTATTCGCTTTTAAACCAGCTTGACCCCACCCGGCACCGATTCCTCCCAGGCAACCACGACAACTACGCCGCTCTACCCCCGCACAGTCTGGGCGACTTCGGCCTGTGGCGGGTTCCTGACGCCGACCCAGAAGGAGTGTCCGGGGAAATTTTTTTCGTTCGGGGGGCCTATAGTATCGACCGCTCTTCCCGTACCGAAAACGTCGATTGGTTCCCTCAGGAGGAACTCAGCGAGCAGGAGTTTGTCCAGGTCATTGAGCTCTACAGCAACGTCAAACCCGACTTTGTGATAAGCCACGATGGTCCAAGTTCCTTGCTCCCGTATCTAGCCACCTCTGGCGCCGCCACACGCACCAACCGAGCCTTACAAAAGATGCTGGATACGCACCGCCCCAAATATTGGTTCTTTGCCCACCACCATTTCACCTGGGGGAAGGAGATCAATGGCACTTTGTTTATATGTCTCGGCCAACTGGCCTTTCTCCACATGGATCAGAAACTCACCCTCCTGGGGCCCCCCCATGGGGGCATTAATTTGTACATATCTTAGCTCGACTTTTGCCAATTTCCAGGCTCCCGCCCCTTTGGGATGCTCTAACCCTTTGAAAATATTAGAGTTAGGAAATTTGCGGAACAAAGAAGCCTCAAAACATAACGCCTTGAAATAAAAGAAGTTACAAAAATGGCAAATGTCGAGCTTAGAGGCTTTCCCAAACTCATTCTTTGAGCTTCGCTACACGCCTGTACTTTCTCAAAATTTCCTCTATGGTGGGGGATGGCAGGGCCTTAGGCCAACCAGGCAATACACTTGCTTGAGCAATTTCTTGCCCACCAGACCGAGCCGATGAACAAACGAAAATTCTCGCTCCAACATCGTTTGCACCAACAGGTTACGCCGCTTGGCCTACTTTTTCGGAACCAGTCTAAAATCTTACCTCCCGACATCGTGTGCCCCCAGCAGGCTACGCCGCTCCGCATGAGAAATCCTTCAGGCCGAGCGGTCCTAGGCCGCCCATCCATCGGTCTCTGCAAGGGCAGGTTGAACTACGGGTATGGCACCGTGCAGAGAGGCGGGCCACTGTAGTGGCAAACAAACGTTCCTCTGGGGATTTGGGGAGCCAAAGTTGACACTAGACTGGCCCACTGCCCTTCTGTGCCAAGTGGCCAGATTGGACCAGACATTGCGCAGCTGCGGCCTGTCGGTCTTCCAAACCTCTTTAAGCCGCTTCGGCAGTGGAATAGGGTGGTCAACGGGCAGCCGCGGCTCGTCAGCCTTCCAGGTCTGTTTGACGTCTCGGAACAGTTGTTTGATGCTACCCCGATCGGCCACGGCTTCCAGAATCTGCTCCGGGGTCCAGTCCGGGTTGGTCGAAAAGTAGGCCTGGACTCCGTCTTGCTCTTGGACCAGCAGCACTCGGATCAGGCCGCCGGCCACCCGGTAGGTGGCCAGGAAGGTCTTGATGGTTTTGATCTGCTCTTGGCCGTACAGCACGCACAGGACCCGTTCCCAACCTTTGGGGTGGGCGGCCCGTTTCCAGAGGCTGATCCGTTTGGTGCCGTAGAGCCGAGGCCGACCCCGCTGGCCCCGCCGCCGCGGCGCCGGCAGGTCGCAAAGGGCCGCATCCTTCCGAAGCCGCCCCACCACCAGCCCCCCCTTCCGAAGACGGCAGATATACGGCCGGTGGGCCCACGCCCCGTCCTGCACAATCACCACCTGAAATCCCTTTTTTTGAAGCTCCTGGGCCACTTCCAACACCAGTTCCAGACCCAACTGCGGCTTGGTCCGAAATGGCCAATTGGCGGGCAGTTTCTCCAGATCCTCTTTTCGCACGTACAGCTTGCTGCCCAACGGAACAGCCACCGTGCCCCAATGCGCCGTTCGCCACGCCCAGGCCAACCTTACCCAGCAGTGGCCGTAACAAAACGCCCCTTCCCCAGGCCCAGGCGAAGGATTCCGGTGCACATCCGCCCCTTGCACCTTCGGTCGCCCCTTGCACCTTCGGTCCATAGCGTCGCAGGACGGTATCGTCCAAAATCAACAGCACCTGCTTGCCGCTGAGCTCCTCCAGCAGCAAAATCTCTACCAGACGGCGCATCAGCAGACTGATCTTGCGTCCTACGGAAGAAAGAAGATAATAATAACGACTCCACTGCTCTGGCGAGCCGAGGGCGCTGAGCCATTGGGCTACGGTCCGTCGGCCGGCGGCCAACAGCAGGCCCAGCATCAAGGCAATCCAACGGCCTTGCACCCGGCTGTGCAAGCAGCTGGCCAATGGCTGCAACCAACCCAAAATCTCCCTGGGCAACGCCCCACCAAGCGTCCAAGCTATCCAAAACATTTTTGCTCTCCTGGGGATAAAAAAGACTTCCATTTCTTTGCCCCCCCAGGAGAGTTTTTTATCAAAATCCATCACCCCCCAAAGAGGAATTTTTGAGAAAGTACAGCCCAGGAGGGAAGGGGGCAAAAATTCTATGGCGCAGCCCCCAAACCGCACCGGCCCCCCAGTCGCGCGCAAAAGGAATTTTGGGGCCCCCCGGCTTTTTCGGCAAACTGCATACTCGGCAAACTGCAAAACCCCTTGAAAACAAGGGGTTTGCGTGAGCGCTTCGGCATCTGGATTCAATGTTGATTTTGCGCGCAAAATAGGCCTGAAGGCAGTTTTTCGCCTGTCTGACGGAAACCGAACGGATCGGCTTGCCTGCTACTCCTGCATGGTAACAGGGGCAGGTTGTTCTAGCTTTTGGCCCGGCGGGGGTTCTTTTGAGCGATTGGCTTCTTTGGGGTTTTGCCTGGTGGCCATTGGGTGATGATCTGCAAGCGCAGCCGGGGGTTTTAGGAGGCCCGGATAATCCCCCCTCTCGGCTTCTAGGTTCTTCCCAAGCGGGCATTCTCCCAAGGGCAGCCGGAACACTAACGGGCATGGGCAGACTTTCTTTCTACAGGGTAATGGCCCCGGTGGCGAAATGAACGGGTTGCCCCTTTTTTTATGGCCGTCTATTTCGCAAATCTGGCCAGCAAGTCCAGTAGGTGAGGCGGAACGATCCAAGAGCGTCTATTGCCTTGGGATGCTCTTATTTTGCGGTTTTTGGGTTTGCTAGCCGATTGATTAGGCTATTGGAAGCGGGTATATTCCATTAAGGCAATACAGGCCAAAGTGATTCTCCATCACAAGCCCCCTTTGCCAGCAGGTAGAGGGGGCTAACTTTTTGACCATGCTCTTCTACAGCAGAGGGATCGCTCACCTTTCGGAATTGCCCGGAAATTGCCGGATTCTCTCCTTTTTTATAGGGCGGCAATATGAGCGCTCTTCGGGGAAATGTCCGCATTCCCCCCCTTTTTTATAGGCCGTCTATTTCCCGTACTCCGGCGGCGGTTTTCCCGTGGATCGACTGGCTTGGTCTGGTTCTGCGCTCATGGCAACGTTGCCGGAGCGGGAGCGGCCCGGAGCGGATGGGGTGCGGGGTTCGGCACTCTGGCCGGTTGGGACGTAATCGGCGGCGCTTTTGGTGGTTTTGGCGGTGGGCCTAGGGGTTGGGTGGTGGCGGGGGGAAAGCTCCTTTGGCAGTCGGGCAAGATGTTTTCAATGGCCCTGCCAGAAAAAAAGGCCCCTAATCCTTCACGTAATGCGAAGTTGAGGCCTGGTTGGACAATTTTTTTATCATTCAGACTACTGAAACTAGCCAGAAGGGCTATAATCGCATTGTAGAGGCCATACCATACCATAAGAGGGGTGTTAGGGGAGGTTTGCCCAGCGCTGATGAGAAGGTCCACGTCATCATCTTGGCAGCCGAAGCGGCCAACGGGGATGCTTTGCCCACAATGCGGGACAAGGCTCTATGTTCGGCGGATTCGTTCCAGGGGGGCCAGCATGTTGAAGCGGCGGCGGGTTTGCCCCCGGTGTAGGCAGCGTTACACCACCTTAGAGCGGATCGTTTGGCAGAGCGAGGCCCGGCCAAAGGAGTAAAAAGCGATAGGGCCTAGAGTGGGGCTATCGGGCAACCGGAAGCGACGTTTTGCGGGTTCTCTGGCCGGTTCCGGTCTAGCGTGTGCGCGGCCAGCGGGAGCTAGCCTGTATCTGGCGGCGTTTCTCCTTATCTGTTTGCGCTCTCTCCTCTTTGGTTCTTTCCCGTCCGAAGCCGTTGCTGTATTGCCGATCCCGAAGGCCTCGCATACTGGTGGCCGTGGTGTTCTTTTTGCGCCCCGGCAACTCTAGGGCGGCGGAATGCTTTTCCATCCGTCCCCTGGGCTGATGGATTTTCCATCCGCCCGATTCCCGCTTGGCGGATGGTTCTCTTGGCGGGGCAGAAGGTGCTCTCTAGGCTTGGACGAGGGACATCGCAAGACCCGACCGGGGGGAAACGACCCCAGAGGGGGCGTCCTCTCCTTTGCCTCCCCTTCCCGGCGGCACAAAATTCATAGGGGGGCTGATAGTGTTGTCTTAACCTCGTTTTTGCCCTATCCTGGTAGTTGGACTTGCTCCCAGAGACAAAAGGCATATTGAACTTCATGGGGAGCGGAGAAGCGAAGATGGTCTTTCGCAAAACCCGGATTCGATGGTACTGGCAAGGACGGCGGATTTCGGCGGCAGAGGCCAGGAGATTGAGGGCAGAGGGCAAGCAAGTGGAATCCCGAAAGGAAAGGTCTAAGAGCGTGTTTGAGAAGGTGGTTTTCTCATCGGGCTGGGCAGGCACGCAGCTGCCGCACCATTAAATGGATCATGGCAACCAAAATCATCGTTTCGCTCGTCGCAGGCAGGAACTCATCATCCTTGCTCAGCCGACGATACCGGTTAAACCATCCAAACGTCCGCTCCACCACCCACCGACGTGGCAACACCTCAAACCCAACGGCCTCCGCCAGACGGCTGACTATCTCCAGTACCCAACCAAACGACCGCTTCAGCCATTCGATCAGTTGCCCAGCATAGCCTCCGTCTGCCCAAATCTTGCGTAGCCGCGGGAACCGGCGCTGCCCAGGCTCCAAAACCAACCTCGCCCCATCCCGATGGTGAATGCTTGCCGGATGCACCACCACCGCCAAAATCAGCCCGAGCACATCGACCAACATATGTCGCTTGCGCCCGTTGACCTTCTTGCCCGCCTGCTACCCACGGCCCCCCCTTTTTCCGTCGTCTTGACCGACTGGCTATCCAGGATCCCAGCAGTTGGCTCCGGGCTGTGCCCGCT
>JANXAQ010000040.1 GCA_025062105.1 Thermoguttaceae bacterium | reverse complement strand
AAAGATCAGTTTTGCCTGGCGGGAGCTGGCCTGGGTTCTTGAGAAGAGGGGCTAGAGGGGCGTTCTGCGGTTCGGATGGGAACCTGTTCGGAGTTCGTGGCTTTGGGTTCCGATGGACTGGGCTGGGCCAATTGCACCCGCCGATCCACCGCATTGCCAAAATACCGGGTAGTGCCTTCACTGACCAAACGCACACTGGCCGACCGACAATGTACCTCCGCACGGAAAATATGATTGCCGGCCCGTTCCGCCTTGGCTTTGACCTTCAAGACCTGGGTTTGGCCAGGAGCAATGGCAGCAATCGGGCTAAAAACCACCTGGCCAGGACCTATTCGGTGTAAAGCGCCTTCGGCAGCTACGGGTTCAATTCCATGGGAAAAATAGGCGACCACTTCTACTTGCGTAGCGGTTTTGGTGCCCCGATTGTGAATCCGGATTTCATAAACGGCCTCTTCTCCCACTGGAACTGGCCCGGCAGGATCCACGACCGACAGCGTCAAATCGGCAACCGCCTCCACCTGAGTGCTAATAGAATCCGAAGCGGATAAGTCTCCATCGGCGGTCGCTTTGGCCAAGATCCGGGCCAAACCAGCCGCCCGATACTGGCAGCGCACCGTTAGCTCCTGCGAAGCCTCCGGAGCAATTTCGCTGAAACTCCATTCCAGCTTCCGGCGGTCAAAGCTCAATCGACCTTCCGGTGTGGGCAGGATTTGATCCAGCCCTTCCGGTAGCTGCAAGGACACCTGCACATTCTTAGCCGTGGCGTTGCCCGGATTGGACACCTGTAGACGGTAAATGGCCGGGGCACCGACAAAATGTTCGGTTGGTCCGCTCAGCGTCAGACGTAACTCCGGCTTCCGGACGGTAATTTTCTCGGATAAGGAGGCTTGGGCATTACCATCCCCTCGCAGCTGCACTTCCAGCGTCAATTCACCTGGGCTTCGAGGAATCAGTTCCACTTCCAGAACTTTCTTTTCACCAGGTCCCAGAATACCTAATTTATGACTGGCGGTAACCTGTTCTCCAGCCCCTTTGGAGGCCAAAGAGATCATCACATTTTCGGCTGCCCCATTGCCGGTATTGGTCATGATCAGTTTGTAAATCTGTCGTTGACCATGGACTACTTCACGAGGTCCTTCCAATTGAAGGGCGAGTTTGGGCTCTTGGACCTCAATGGCGGCTTGAGAGCGTTCGGGAGTAAAGCTCCAGCGGACGGCAAGTTCAAAGGGCCGACTTTCTTTAGGCACAATCCGGAGGACCAATTTTTCCTGAGCTCGGGGTTCTAATCGGCCAATCCGCCATAGAAACTGGCTTGCTTTCTCGGTGGCCCGAGGGGCTTGCGTGGAACCCACACTAGCCTCGGCCGAGAGCACCTCCGCCCAAGGAGGCAGCTCCACCGTTACCACCAGATCATTGGCTGCCACGCTGCCTGAATTTTGAATAACCACTTCATACGGTGCTTCTTTGCCGACGGTAATGCGGCGGGGGCCGTGCGTCTGAATACTGAGGATCGGACTCTGCGGCGCCATCAGCAACGTTTCCGATTCCGACCCTGACCTAGCGGGATTTTGACTGGACGAAGGTCGAGTTACCCGGGGCGATGATTCCGTACCAGCAGTGCCAGGCCTAGAAAGCTGGGCGCCGAGTCCAGGTCTATCAGAAAATTCACTACCCCCCCCGAAGCTTCTTCTGCTGCCTTCGGCAGCTCCGGAACTACTAGAGGAAATCCCCGAAGGACTGCTGCTGGTTTGAGTTGGGTTGGCTAATGTTTCCGGTGCTGCTCCTGTAGTTCGAGGGGGGGCCAAGGTAGGTTCGCGTTTGCCCGCCGTCAGTCCCCCAGCACCAGACTGCCCCGTTCTGAATGGAGACGATGCATTGCCTGCACTTCTGCTGGCCGATGGGGACCCCACGGTTCCGTCGGTTCGCTCCTCAGCCTGGCGGGATGCTTCTGGCGGCAGAGGTTCAGATCGGCCTACTCCAGCCCCGGCAAACCCAGATTCCCGAAATACCCGAAGTCGCTCGTGTAAGGGGAGGCCCCAGGGAGATCCCCCCTCTGAAGGAGGTGAAGATTCGGGGGAGCTGCTTTCTGGGGAGGATAGACTCTCTTGGGGGGATCCTGACCTTGGAGGCCGAAGAACCGGTGAAGAAGAACGTTTGGGAGGGCTTTCTATGGAGGAAGATTGATCAACATCTTGAGGATCTCTATGGACAGACGCATCCCCCCCGGGGGGGCTCCGGTAGATATTTACCGCTGGATTGCGTAAACCACTCCCACTACCCCCCTCTGGAGGAGGTGTTGCCTCTGCCCATTCCGAACTCCTGTGAGGCGAGGGCCTAGGAAGCCGAGAGTTACCTAACCCCGGCAAAGGCAGTAAACCAAACAAATTTTTTCCGGCCGCTTCGATTCGGTCCAAAATCGGGGTAGAAGTTCGGCCCGGATAGGAGCGGATATGCTCTTTGGGTGCGGCCTCCTCTTGTTGGGCAAGGCTTCTAGCTCCCCAAGCCATCGCCATCCAACTAACCGCCAACACCCCCATTTTCCAGTAAATGCCACGTTTCCGGTCCATTGTTCATATTTCCCCAGCGATAAGAAGTGGGTTAACGAGGTCTCCGGCCTCTGGAACGACTAGGCCAAATCCTTTCCCCCTGTAAGGCAGAAAGCAATCTGGGCGCAAACACCTCCTTATTCCTCCAGTCGTATCGACAGAAAAGAATTTGGCAGTTTAGGAAACTTTTCCGCTTAAAGGGATTTTGCCTAGCAAAGCGGTTTTTCGGCCTGGGAGAGTTTGTTCAAAAAGATCGGTTCGGAACAGTTCAGGCGAGAGCTCGCTGTTAACACATTTTTGGGAGGTATTTCCCGTCCCAACGGCAGCAAATGATTGCCCCAAACAGGGGAATAACGAACCTTTCTAAAGAGTTCCTTTGGAGAAATGGCAGCATTTAGGAAAGATCAGTTCCAAGAGGAAAAAGAGCTTGGGTTTCAAAGACTGTCTTAGCCAGATCGCTTATTTTAGCCATTCTGCGTTGTTCAACGAGCTTTTGGGATTTGCCTAAAGTGAAGTTCGAACGCTTCACCGCCACCTTGTGTATAACAGTGTATAACAGCACAGTGTATAAAAGCGAGCAGGCGAGAGTAGGGGGCTATGTTTTCCCTTTTCATGCTGCTCTAAAAGCAAGAGTATGCAGAACCTTTGTTAGCATAACATGAAGGGAGCAGTATTTTCCCTAAGCGTGTTGGCCGGGCTTAGAGAAATTGGAGAGCAGATATGGACTGGGCAAATTGGGAAATATGGGCATTTTGGGCAATCTTCTCC
Source organism: Thermoguttaceae bacterium (assembly GCA_025062105.1). Classification (GTDB taxonomy): domain Bacteria; phylum Planctomycetota; class Planctomycetia; order Pirellulales; family Thermoguttaceae; genus JANXAQ01. Next base: position 10,154 of record JANXAQ010000040.1, on the reverse strand, counting down.
ATACTAGCATTGCTAGCTCTTGCATATTGGATAATGTTCTCCAAAACAGGGTAGGCTTACAAGGGTAGGCTGAAGCGAAAGTAGAAAACAAGCAGGGATTTTTCTCAACCGCAGACGCCCAACTTCGCTTGCCGGCCTCTCAACTCCGAGGCCTCGCTGTTTACACATCTTTTGGGATGGATTGCCCATCCCAATGGGCCAAAGCGATTGCCCCACCTATGGGTATAACAAACTTCCAAAAAGAAGCCAACCGTTACGTTGGAGAAATGACACCCTTAGGAAATAGGGAAGATCAAGAAGTGTTTGCTTTTAGAAACCATTTTGCCTATATTGCCTATTTTATCCATTCAATTACCTTCAACAATTCCTAAAGTGACGTCCGAGCCCCTGAACTCTACTTGTGGATAACAGCGAGACCCCGAGGCAGCGAGATTTTACTTCCCTCGGTTGAAATGGACACTGGTTTTCTCTCCTACCCTCCAACCTCGACTTGTGCTATTTTCCCCAACTTAGTGTGCTCCAGCAGTTACGGTGCAAACGGTTTCCTGTTCACCCAATTTCCTAAGTCCAAGTAGTTACAAGGAGTTAGAACATTTCTCTTCCAGAGTGAGGCAAAAATAGCAAAAGTCGAGTTCAAAAATTCCTGGAACCTCTGCAACATCCTGAACCTACACAGTGAATGGTAGGAACTTTTGATTTGACAGGGATTGGCCTGCCAGATTCAAAGAGCTACTAGCTGTAGGTTCCTACCAGCGCAATACCTCTATACATTGGGGTATATTGGGGTAAAGGTGGGAAACACCAAAATAGTGTAAAAGTATATCCTTCCGAATTATGCAGAGATCTCCCAAGATTATCTAAATTTCCTAGAGTGTCCAGCTTTCCTGACCTCAATTGGGTTTTGCACTGATCTCCAATCGGCTGAAGTGTTCCTTGATTGGTACCTTATTAGGATGATGGGATGGGGTAAGAAAGATAGTTCCCCCATGAATAGGGTCGCTGTTATCCACAGGTACAAGGTAGAGGTTGGGGGGCCGACGTTACTTTAGAGTTTATTGGAGATTAAATAAAGCAAATAGCCAATAGACAAAGAGGGTTCCGAAACCAACCATTGCCTGAGATTCCCAAACCCTAAGTGGAATTTCTCCAAAGCAATAGTTGGCTTGTTTTAAAATCCCCTTATTTGGGGCGCTGTTTCCTCCTGGTTGTGATAGTAGATCCATCCCAAATCAGACAGCCAGATTCATTAGGGGAACAAATGCACTCCATGGGAAACCACTTCAAACCCTAAAGCTTCGATCATCTGAAAATCTTCTTGTGGATCTCTCCCACGTGTAGTTAAATACCCCCCGACAAATAGAGAATTGGCCGGATAAAGACCTAACGGTTGGAGAGGGCCGAGATGAATCTCTCGGCCGGCAGCCATTCGTAATTCTGCCTTTGGGACCGCAAACCGAAACAGGCACAAAGCTTTTAAGCAATACCGAGGTGTTAGCCGCCATACCCCTTCTAAAGGAGTTCCCGGAATAGGGTTTAAAAAATTAATTGGAATGGCTGCTACTTCGAGTCGTGCTAATTCCAAAGCCAAATCTACTACATCTTCATCCTTCTCTCCCATGCCCAAAAGTCCGCCACAGCAGATTTCCAACCCGGCAGCACGCACGGCTTCCAGAGTAGCTAGCCGATCTTGATAGGAGTGGGTAGTGCAAATTCTGGGATAAAATCTGGCACTGGTATTCAGGTTGTGATTGATCCGATCGACGCCGGCCTGTTTGAGACGGTCGGCTTGAGGGCGGCTAAGTAGGCCTATGGAAACGCAGACTTTCAACGGATATCGGCTTTTCAGTTGGCGGACTGCTTCAGCCAGCTGATCCACTTCTCGATCCGCCGGCGAGCGGCCAGAAATGGCAATACAATACGTGTTGGCTCGATGGACCATAGCCAGTTCCGCCCCTTGGAGGATGCGCTCCTTGCTGACTAAAGGATATTTTGGAATGGGTGCTTTGGAGACGGCCGATTGGGAACAATACGCACAGTCTTCCCCGCACAAACCGCTTTTGGCGTTAATCAAGAAATTGACCTGCACTTGGTGGCCGAAGTAATGACGCCGGAGCCGATACGCAGCTGACAAAAGCTCTACCAGTTGATCCTCTGGACTTTGGAGGATTTCCAGGGCTTCTTCTTGGCTGAGCCGATGGCCCGCTAAAACTCGATCAGCCAACTGCTGCCAGCGACTTTTTTTATTGTCAAGTTCCCGACTCTGGAGCAGGTGGACGATCTTTTCGACATCCTGAAGTATGTCTGGGCGGTTTTCCATCATGGATTTTGTCCTTCCAGACTGAAGTAAGGTTGCAGTTCCACGAAATGGACGAGCACTTCTTGGCCGGCTGGTCCGCCGGGCTTTTGGGCATCGGGCCAATCGCTAATGGTCAGTCGGCCCCTGGTCCCCTGTGCCCGAAACACCCTCCAGTGATAGGTCATCCAAAACGGTTTTTGCCGGCTGAACGGGCCAACCGGCTGGAAACTGCGGAAGGGCCAATCGAACTGATTGCTCTGGCCTGGTTCGAGTTGGACTCCTTCCAGCAGGATGGATAGGCCGGTTGGTGTTTTTTGGCTTCGACCAGCCACTAGGTCCTGATAATCGGCGGATATCATCTTCAGGCAGTAGAGTCGGCCTGGCTGGAGAGCTTGGATAGTCTGGCTGATTCGGTTTGGACCTTTGGGGCTTCGGCGAAAGATGAGGAAGTTATTGCCCACCGGTTCCGACGGGGGCCATCGGCCTTCCAACGCGCCCAGCCCTCGGTAAGAGCCGGTCCGGATACCTCCCAGCTCGGCCGCTTGCACCTCCCAGTGTTTCATCCCCTGCTCAAAATCCGGGTTTTGCAAATGGACTAAATCATATGGATCCTTTCCCAACCGATCTCGTCGGCCTTCGATCCCGTAATGGCGAAGCAGTCGGCCCATCCAGCGCAGAGTTTCCGGATCGGCATAGTTAGATCGATATGGTTGCAGTCCGTACAAACCAAATAGCGCCGGATGGGTAGCCAAATGATGGAGCTGCATTTCCAGGTGGACCTTGAAATCCACGTTGGGCAGGGTGTTGGTCATGCAGTAGGGCAGGCTGGAGAACATGGGACAGACGATGGTTCGGCGGACTACGGCTGGGAGGAGTTTTTCCCACCGGAGCAGTCGGCCTGCCATACGCCGCTCGATTTCCGCTTGGTCCAATTGAGCAGTTGGTTTTTCCGGTAGGTAGATTTCCAACGAGACCGGCCAACCGGCCTCCATGAGGGCCTCGAAAAAGGCCCTTCGTCCAGGCTGATCTGGGTCGATCGTTACAAACGGGATCCACAGACGACCTTGAAACTTTCGGTCAGCCGCCAACCGACGTACTCCCTCGGCAAACAGGGCATATTCAGCGTCGCTATATCGGGCTGTAAATTCGTCGATTTGCATTCCATCGGCTAGCGGATGGCTGTAGCCGTCCGAGCGTTGCCAATGGTCCAAAAGAGTTTCTACGGTCCGAACCTGACCCTGCGGCGGCTCCGGTACCCCAATGGGCAGCACCCACCGTCGCCCCATTGCTCGCCACCGGGATGTCTCCTCCTGATAGACCCGGGTGCCTTCAATCATATTGCAAGCCGGCCAGTACACCTTCTCCAATAGTTCCCACGTCTGTAAGCCGAACGGCGCTATCTGCGTGCCGGTCTGATACACATTGTAAAATAGCACCGGCACTGCCCGAACCACAAGTTCGGTTGGTTGGCCTTCGATGCGGAGCTGATGTCGGCCTGCTGGCAAAAAACGCATCGTCTCCATCGTCCCATGATCTGAGTGGCTTTCCAGAAGTGGCTGTTCCATCTCGTTTAACCGGAGTTTGGCTGTTCCGGCCAATTGAAACCAGCACCAGCCATCCCGGGGGTTCATGAAGGCAATTTCAGGCTGGCCGAGCATCTGCCGCCGACGGGCGTTGGCCAGTTCGCTGACCAAATTGTTTAGCACCTCAATCTTGTGCTGATCATCGGGAAGCACGGTAATCAATGCAGATGTGCTGTAAACCGGACGCCCTCCGGCATCCTGCAACACCGCCCGTAGCTCATACGCACCCCAGGCAAACTCATAGCCAATCTTGGTTAAATCCAATACCGCCGATTTCGGAGCAGGCCAAAGCACCGTCCAAACGATTTGCCCAGTACTTCGAGCCGTCAGCGAAAGTTCTAACCGCCTTTCCTGTAATTGCCGGGGCTTGGCTTCCAGCCAAATCCGTACCGGCCGTAAACCCGCCACTCCCACCCGAGGCACCGCCTGCCACGGATCATCCACCACCAGCCGAACCGGCACACTGGCTACCGATGGCAACTCCTCTTGCACTAAGGAAAGAATTTTTTCTAGGAAGGGAGGAGTTTCGGCCGCCCCAGCCAATCCCGCCCCAAAACCTACTAATCCCATTAACAGACCTACCCAAAATTCTTTCCCATGGTTCGCTGCCATGCAGTGATTTCTCCTTTCTATAGGAATTCTTCTCCCTAGATGGATTGAGGCTCTATCGTGAGTATAATAGAGAAAGAGTCGATCGAACCTCTCCACAATTTGGAAGATACATTTTTACATTATTTAGGATCCCCTCTTCTCTAACTCCATCTATAGGGTTGCTAGCACTGGTAGCAACCTACATATAGCAGGTCGGTGAAAAGGGGCCAATCCCTACCCAATCCAAAGCTCATAAAGTCCACTATGAGTTCAGGGTTTTGCAGGCGTTGCCAATTTCCAATTCTGGAACACGTTAGCGGAATGGATGCAAAAGTTGATTTTTGATCTAGAAGCTACCCTCTATTCGCACTGTCATGCAAGGGGCAATCCGAATTGATCGCCTCTAACAAAATGACATTTCCAGCCTCCCGTCTCAGCTCGACTCTTGCCGTTTTCGAGGTTACAGCCCACTTTGAATCTCCTAAGACTTTGAAAATATTAGAGTGAAGAAATTCGGTGAACAAAGAATCCTTAAAACCTAAGTCCTTGAAATAAAAGAAGTTACCAAAAATGGCAAAAGTCGAACTAAGAAGCTGTCCGAAAAAGCATTTTCTATGATGAAAGCAGTTTTCCTTCCTCAATTCCCCAGAATCCCCAAAATCCCTGTTTTTAAGGAGTCTGCAGGATAGGAGCCGGTCGGCCAAAACCCATGGGAAACCAGCCAAATCTCAATTTCAGGACAGCCTTTATCTCGACTTTTGCCATTTTTGGCGTTCCCCGCGAAAGGACAAAACTCTAACTCCGTGTAACTATTGGAGTTAGGAAATTGGGTGAACAAAGGGAAGTTTCGTCGTAACTCCTGATGGCAAAACCAGTTAGGAAAAATGGCAAAAGTCGAGTTTATGAGCCGGAATTAAAAGGGGTGCTTCTGTGCAAGGCTGGCTTTTCGGGTTAAGCTTGTTTTACTTCATATGATGGGCCAATCAAAATTTCACCCACACTGGAGAAAAATCTGGATTCCCGCTTGCAGGGCGATCACACTATAAGGGTACCTTCCGCAACGAAAACACTGCCTCTCCGCTCGGTGGAAGTGGTATTCATTTTTATTCATTTTGTTAGAAGTTTTTATTTTTCCTCAGTGTTTTAAGGAATAGGCACTCGGCTTTCCCTCCCGATGACAAGGGGGGCTTTCCTCTTCGGCTGAAGTATGCCACAACTTTTATTTATAGAAAATTGCTTATAGGAAATGGGCTTCTGTAGGTAGTTGATTCTTTTGTTTTTTGTCTTTTTTATAAGGAGATTAGTGATGCGAGTCGTGATGGGTGGGTTTGTGTTGGTGGCTATGAGTGGAATGTTGCAGGCTGCTGAACCAATCGGCCAAAAAGAACCTCCTAGCCCAGTGAAGTTCCTCATGCATCGAGTAGGCAACTATCGGAGCGAAGCCTGTGCCGTGGGCGATTTTAACAAGGACGGCAAACTGGATATCATCGCTGGTCCCTATCTCTACTTGGCCCCCGATTGGAAAGCGGTGAAGGTTCGCGAAATCTTCTCCGACGTCAACAACGAAGGCAAAGGCTATTGTCATGACTTTATGAACTTGGCCGTTGATGTCGATGGGGATGGTCGGCTCGATGTGGTCTCCTGCACCTGGCATGAAAAACGCTGCACCTGGTATCGGAACATCGGCACCGACGGCACCCTATGGCCGGAAACTCTCATCGAAGAAAACGACAATTTTGAGTGTGGCGATTTGTGCGATGTCGATGGCGACGGCAAACCCGTGGAGATCCTCCCTCATGTCCGGCATACTGTTTGGTATGATCTGGTCAAAGGGCCGGACGGAAAGCAAGCCTATGTGGTTCGGATGGTTTCGGAGGAAAAGCTCAATTTCGGCGGCGGCGTGGGCGACCTGAACGGCGATGGTCGGCCCGATATTATTCGGCCTGATGCCTGGTACGAAGCCCCAGCCGATCCCCGAAAAGGCCAGTGGAAAAAGCATCCCCTAGCTCTGGGCGGTCCAGATGGCCAAATCGAACATACCCCCCAAATCCTCGTCTATGACATCAACGCCGATGGCCTAAACGACATTCTAACCAGCTCCGCCCACCGGTACGGCATCTTCTGGTACGAGCAGGTCCGCCAAGCCGATAAAATCTCCTGGAAACAGCATACCATCGACAAAAGTTGGTCTCAGGCTCATAGCTTGACTTTGGCTGACCTGGATGCCGACGGCGATCTGGATTTAGTAACCGGCAAACGCTTCATGGCCCATAACGGCACCGATCCGGGTGAATATGACCCATTAGGCGTCTATTGGTATGAATTAAAGCGAGAAAAAGGCCAACAGCCTCAGTGGATCCGCCATATCATCTCCTATAACGAAGGGATCGGCTCTGGTCTGAATATCCCGGTCGAAGACCTGGACGGCGACGGCGACTTGGACGTAGTAGTAACCGGGAAATGGGGCGGACCGGTCTGGTTTGAAAACAAACGGAAGTAGTCTTGGTAGATTTGGTTTCCGGCCTACCTTTTGGCCCTCTTTGCTATTTGCCGAAAAAAGCCTAGGCTCGTAGTCTAGACCTGCGGGCATGAATGCATTGGCTTGAAAGCTGAGGGCACGTATTACAGTATGGTCATGCCCTCCGCATGGATCTGTACCCCACCTTAAAAATTACGGGGTTTCGGAAGGCCGTAGAGGTTGCGCCTTCTGGACTTTTGGGTTCCGTGTTTTCAGGAGGGTTGGCATGTTGGGTACCAGTGTTGGTTCCCGGGGCCACAGTCTTCTTTTTGGAATACTCTTTGGCGTAGGTATTTGGTGGATTTGGGGTGGGGTTAGTGGCAAAGCGGTTGCCGAGGCTGCACTCCCATCGGCGGCGCCATTCCACCAGCAAACGCCCATCCACCGAACGGGCAGCATTTTGGATGGACACACGGCGGCCAAGCCGCCTGGCGCAGAACCAGAAACCATCCTGTTTCACAATGCCAAGATTATTACCGTGGATCCGCAGTTTCGGATCGTCCAGGCCATGGCCGTCCGGGGGGACCGCATCGTGGCCGTTGGCTCCCTGGAGGAGGTAATCCAAAAGGCAGGTCCAGCGGCTCGGCGGATCGACCTGGGTGGTCGGGCCGCTATGCCAGGGCTGATCGACTCCCATACGCATCCTCCCGGAGCTGCCGTCTTTGAGTTTGACCACGAAGTGCCCACGATGGATTCGATTGCTGATGTGTTGGAGTATGTGCGGAAACGGGCTGCCGTATTGCCGCCGGGCCAGTGGATTGTGATTAGTCAGGTGTTTATCACTCGGCTTCGGGAACGGCGGTATCCAACTCGGCAGGAGTTGGACCAAGCCGCCCCGAACCATCCGGTGGTTTTCCGTACCGGGCCGGATGCCGCACTGAATAGTTTGGCTCTAAAGCTATGCGGGATAGACCGGAATTTTCAGATTCCCGACGGTAAACCTGGCCTTATTGAGCGGGATCCGCACACAGGCGAACCTACTGGGATCTTACGCAATTGCGGCCGTTTCATCAAAGCTACCAGTTCGGCTCGTCAGCCGACCGAACAAGAGCGGTACGAATGCCTTCGTCGGCTTTTGGCGGCTTACAACGAAGTGGGCATTACCAGCATTGTGGATCGGGGTGCGAGTGAGGGTTCCATTCCGCTTTATCAGCGTCTGCTGGAGCGGGGGGAGCTCAGCTGCCGGGTCTTCTTAACCTATTATGTGGACGCCCAGGCGCCGATCGAGAAAATAGCCCAGGCCATGCGGCAAGCAACCTCCCACCCCCTGCACCAATACAATCCTTGGCTGTGGCTTCGAGGGGTAAAGTTCTATCTAGATGGCGGCATGCTCACCGGAAGTGCGTATATGCGCCAACCTTGGGGGGTGAGCCAAATCTATTCCATTACCGATCCGAATTACCGAGGGATGATCTTCGTGGAGTCGGACAAACTCTACCAGATTGTCAAGCTAGCCATGGCCAACGGCTTGCAGCCGACGGCCCATGCGGTAGGCGACGGCGCTGTACACGCCTTGGTGGAAGCCTATGAGCGGGTCAACAGAGTGGATTTTCCGGTTCGCCCGCATCGACCTTGCATCTGCCATGCCAATTTCATAGCCGCCGATACAATCGAACAGATGGCTCGGTTGGGCGTGGTAGCCGACATGCAGCCGATCTGGCTTTATATGGACGGAAGTACGTTGCTAGCGCATTTTGGCCAAGATCGCCTCCGCTATTTCCAGCCGTATAAAACTCTGTTTGAAAAAGCCGTTATCGTAGGCGGCGGCTCGGACCACATGCAAAAGATCGGTCGCCGCCGTTCGCTCAATTCGTATGACCCGTTTCTAGGCATCTGGACAGTGCTCCGCCGGTTGCCAAGATGGACTAATGAACCCTTACACCCGGAGGAGTGCCTCGACCGCCAACAAGCTATTCGTTTATACACCATACAAAATGCCTACCTTACCTTTGAAGAACGAAACAAAGGCTCCTTGGAACCAGGCAAATTGGCCGACTTCATCATCTTGGATCGAGATATCTTGACTTGCCCTGTCGATGAAGTGGCCGACATCCAGGTCTTGCAAACCTGGGTCGGAGGCCGGCCTGTTTATACCGCAGCCTCCTACGGTGGGAGTAGGCAGTAGGCAGTGTGTGTGCATTGGGAGGTAGAGAGGACAGAGAGCAGAAGCCGGCGGATGGATGGCTGAGACCAGATTCGAAAGCCGCCACTCTTAGGAAGCGGCAGGGCAGTGGCAGTAGGGAGGTAGGGAGTGAGGGGTAGGGGGTAGGCTGTGGGAGGCTGTAGGCAGAAAACCGAAGGCCCTCTCTGCCCCGCCTAGGGCGGGAGAGGGCGGCCAGGTCAGCCCCTGGCCGAATGAAGAGCCTTCGGAGGGAAACAGGAAAGAGGGGGGAAGGTGGCAGAAGGTAGAGACCAGAGGGCGCGGGGGTAAGGTCAGCCCAATCCACCAGAAACCAAAGCCTCTGTGAACCGGCAACGCCGAACCCGCTTTAGTCGAAAAGGTCTGGTTGTTCTGCCAGCGGCGGCAAGCGGGCGTCTTTTTCCGAAACAATCGCCTCTTCCGGCCGGATCGGCCATCCGATCCCTAAGGCCGGGTCATTCCACAAGATGCCACGTTCATGCTCCGGGCTGTAGTAGGTGCTCGTCTTATAATGGACTTGTGTATCCGGTTCCAGGACGGCAAACGCATGGGCAAAGCCTTCCGGGACGAAAAGCTGTTGGCCTTCCTCGGCCGAAAGTATCATCGCCACATGGCGTCCGAAGGTGGGCGAACTACGCCGCAAATCCACCACCACATCAAAAATGGCTCCTCGCACTACCCAGATGAGCTTGGCCTGCGCTGCCGGCCGAATCTGATAATGGAACCCCCGAACTACTCCCCGTTGCCGGGAGAGCGAACAGTTATCTTGAACAAACTCCACGTTTATTCCCGCTTCGGTAAACCGCTGCTTATGATATAGTTCGCAGAAAAATCCCCGGTTGTCCGTAAACCGCCGAGGCACAATCAGTTTTACCTCAGGAATCGTCGTCGAAAAGATTTCCATCCTACTGACTCCCTCCACCATCATTCCAAAACACGTATCCTTCACGAATCCGACTCCGGCCTCAGTCCTTTCCCATTGGGTACTTTCCCGATGTAATTCCTCCTCAGATTTGGAACCATCCA
>JANXAQ010000027.1 GCA_025062105.1 Thermoguttaceae bacterium | reverse complement strand
AGCAAAAAGTGCTTGGTTTCAAAAACAGTCCTAGCTGGCGCACCTACCTACCTAATTTTATCCGTTCTGCGTTCTTCAACGAGCTTTTGGGCTTTGCCTAAGTGAGATATCCAGCCCTACAACGTTAACTGGCTTGTGTATAACAGCAAGCCGTGGGGGGAGGGCCGGGAGATCCGCCCTTGAGCGTGCCCGATAAAGGGAACTTTTGCGAAAGTACACAAGAAGGAGATCGCTGTTACTTTAATGATGTTAACTAGGGCATGTTCTGGGCAAAGGTAATTTTCCGGCAAAGGTCATTTTGCCTATTTTATCTAATTTTTCCTAATTGGATCATAATTTTGCCCCCTCCTATACCTACCTCTTGGAGGAAGGCCTACCGGAAGAGTAAGATTAAAATTTTGGTAAGAAAGACAAAACGATTGACGGGCCAGGGCTGGCTCTTGGGCTCCCAAAGCAGGAAACTAGAATCCCCGCTCCCTTGGGGGAGGGAACTTCTACCCGGATAGGGGGCCATGGGATTCCCTCTGTGGGAAAATAACCCTTCCGAGGAAGTAGCCACAGAAGGAAGGTCCTGCTTTCCTGGGCCGGAACAAATTTTGGATTTTTGCTTGGGCAGCGTTACCAAGGTGAACCTTTGCCGAAGGATTCGTTTGGCTACCTAGATCGTTACCAGTTCACGCAGCCCCTTATGGGGTCTGCTGTTAGGCCGAACTGATAAACCTCCCCTTCCGAGGCGATTTGGGTTCACAGTATGTACTGAAGGAGAACCGATGCATGAAGTTTGCAGATTTTGTGATCCGGGAAGCTATCCGAACGGATCTGAAAGCGGAAGATAAACCTGGAGTGATTCGGGAGATGGTCAAATCTTTGGAAGAAGCAGGTGGAATTGATCCGGCGGAAAGCGAGAGCATTATTAAAGCGATTCTCAAACGGGAGGAATTGGGTAGCACCGGCATTGGCCGAGGTGTGGCGGTACCCCATACCAAACATCCCAGCGTTACCCGTCTGATTGGCACGGTGGGGATCAGCCAGGAAGGCGTGGATTTTGACAGTCTGGATGGAGAAAAAGTGCATTTGTTCTTTTTGGTCATTTCGCCCCCAGATCGGCCTGGAGATCATCTTCGGGCCTTGGAAAATATTTCGTTAAAACTGCGCAATGAAACCTTCTGCCGGTTTTTGAAACAGTCGAAGACGACTGAGGATGTGGTGCAATTGCTCGAGGAAGCGGACAATAATCAATTCAATAGCTAGTTGGCACATCCGGAAGGGGGCAGGAACGCCCAGTCTGGCAATCGAAGGGATTGGGGACTCAGCGGCAAAGACTCAGAGTGGGGGTTTTAGGGGCTAGTAGCAGCTAGCTGGAAGGGTGCCGAACAGATGTCGTCGGTGTCCTCCTAACTTGGAGAGCGGGGTAGAAAAATGGACGGGTCTTTGGAAGAGCAACCGCGAGCAAGCCGGCAGGTACGCATCGTGAATCCAGAAGGGATGCATTTGCGGGCGGTGAGTCTGCTGATTCAGTTGGCCAGACGGTTTCAGTGCTCGATCTGGGTGAGCAACCACAACCTGCGAGCCGACGCTAAAACAACCCCTCTGGAACTGCTGGCTTTGGGAGCCCAACCTGGAGACCAGCTTACGATTGAAGCCCTGGGGCCGGATGCTCAGGAAGCGGTCGAGGCTATTGCGCGGTTGATTGAGAACCGCTTTGAGGAGTGGTCTGCGGAAGTTTGACAGGAGATAGATTTTGGCGAAATCGCAGTAGCATTTGGACAGATGATTGACCCACAACAGGGTTCTTTGGGGGAAGCGGATGGAACTGGCCACTCCTAACAACTCCATTCGAACCCAACCGCATTGGTACCCTCAAGGAAAATTTCTCCATTTTGCTGGAAAGGTTCTTCCATGGCCGGTACGGAGAGAATCCTTCCGCTGCAAGGAGAAGCTATTCTAGTCATCCCTGGGAAGGTAGGGCCCCAGTTCGTCAAAACCCTGGATAACCAATCTGGATTCCCGCTTGTGGGAAAACAAGCCGGGTTTTTCCGGCTTATCTGGGAATGAGACTAGGGGGAACCTTCTGGATCAAAGTAAACTTCCCATGTAGGCCGCCAAGGGATGCGGGGTTACCGTAGGGAGAACGTGGTGGCCAACTGATGGGTAGTGAGCTAATTGGCTGTGGGTGTTGCTCAGCTTGCCCGTGCCAGGCCAAGCGTAGTTGGACAAGTAGCAAAAAGGAAGGAACAAGCGTGCAGAAGTTACAGGGAATACCTGTTTCGGCCGGGGTAGCCATTGGCGAAGCCCTGGTGTTGGATGCGGAGGGATTTCGGATCCCGGAGCGTTTTGTGAGCCGGGATGCCGTGATGGCGGAATTGCAACGGCTGGAACGAGCGATGCAGGCGGCCGCCGAAGAGATTGCGCGGAATCGGGATACCGTCACGCGGGAGTTAGGGCCGAAGTATGGGGCGATCTTTGCAGCCCATTTGGAGCTGCTTCAAGACGCCAAACTTCGAGAGGATTTGGAGAAATATATTCGGCAGGAGCATTACTCGGCCGAGTATGCGGTCAGTCGAGCGTTTCGGCGGTATGCACAAGTGTTCGAACGGTTAGAAAATACGTATTTAGCCGAGCGGGCCAGTGATATTTACGATATTGAAAAACGCCTGCTGCGCCATCTGTTGGGGCGTCGGCGGGAGCAGTTGTCGGATCTGAGTTCGCCGGTGCTGGTGTTGGCCCACAATCTAACGCCTAGTGAGACAGCTAACTTAGATCGGCGTTTTGTGCGGGGTTTTGTTACGGAGGTGGGGGGACCTGGCAGTCATACAGCCATAGTGGCGGCTGCCTTGGAAATCCCGGCTGTGGTGGGGACTGGGCCATTTTTGACGGAAGTCTCTGGAGGAGACTTAGTGATCATCGACGGGTATAACGGGCTGGTGATTTTACATCCGGATGAAGAGACGTTGGCTCGGTACCAGCACGAGGCGGAGCAAGCGAGAAGTTTGGCGGTTCGGCTTCAGAGGCTTCGTGACTTGCCGGCTCAGACGGCCGACGGCGTCCGGATCGAACTGATGGGCAACATTGAATTTCCTTATGAAGTGGAGCATTGTCTGGAGCGGGGGGCGGATGGGATTGGACTGTATCGGACGGAATTTTTGTATCTTGGCTGTGATCGGGAACCGGATGAAGAAACCCACTTTCAGGCGTATGCTCAGGTAGTCCGCGCCATGGGGGATCGACCGGTAGTCATTCGTACCCTTGACCTGGGTGCCGATAAGGTACCTTGCCTGCAGCGGACCGAAGAGGAACGAAACCCATTTTTGGGTCTGCGAAGCATCCGGTTGGCGTTGCGGCATATCCCGATGTTTCGCACCCAACTGAGAGCCATCCTGCGGGCCAGCGCCCTGGGCAACGTGCGCGTGATGTTCCCGCTGATTTCCACGCTGTTGGAACTTCGACAGGCCAAGATGATCTTGGCCGATGTGATGGAAGACTTGGCCGAACACGCTATCCCTTTCAACCGCCAGATCCCCGTGGGCATGATGGTGGAAGTGCCTTCGGCAGTAATGTTGATCGATCGGTTTGTAGAGGAGGTGGATTTTTTAAGTATCGGGACCAACGACCTGATCCAGTACACGCTAGCGGTGGATCGAACCAATAAGGATATGATTGGTTTGTATAATCCTACGGATCCGGCCGTATTGAAGCTGATTGCGATGACCGTGGAAGCGGCAAGGAGAAAGGAAGTGCCGGTGAATCTATGCGGACAAATGTCTAGTAGTCCGATATACACCATGCTCCTTCTAGGACTTGGACTTCGACAACTGAGCGTGGCGCCCAGCGCCATACCAGAAATCAAACAAGTCTGCCGATCCGTTACTATCCCAGAATGCCAAGCTGTAGCCCAACGGGCACTGAGCATGGATAATGCCCGAGATATCCGATCCTATTTGAAAGAGGAGTTACGAAAATACGTTCCGGAACTGGCCGACTAGCCAAGGCCCGCCAACCAGATCACTCCAACCTTCCAATGGGAAAAACGGTAACCTGTTCGCCGAGTGTGCGAGCTTCTACTGGCTGGGCCTCCCCAATCCAGGGCCCAGGAGCCTCTGCGGAAGACTCTAAGCCCCAAGGAGGCAAACCACCAAGCTTCAGACACCTGAATGCCTAGCTTGGCGGGCATGACAGCTTGACCACCCACCGAAAAAGCCCCTTATCTCACTCGGCCGAACAAGTTCAAGAGTGTTTCCTCTGGTTGGCCGGTAGAGTTCTGGAGTTTACCGTTTAAGGGGTTGTTGGCCGAAACGGCATCGGCCAACAGCAGCTTCCTGAATTATGGATCGACCACGAGTGCGAATCCGATTTGCTAAACAGGGCCCATTACGGTGGATAGGGCATCGGGATTTGGCACGGCTTTGGGAGCGGACCTGCCGACGGGCCGGGCTTCGCTTAGCCCACTCCCAAGGTTTCCATCCGAAGCCGAAAATAAGTTTCCCTCTGGCCCTGGCCGTAGGTATCTCGGCTGTGGACGAAGTAATGGAAATCGAGTTGAGCGAACCCTGCTCGCTGGAAGAACTGCAAGCCAAACTCAAGGCGTATGCCCCCGTAGGGCTGGAGGTAAAACAAGTCGAACTATTGCCTCCTGGCACGCCGAAAGCCCAGGTGCGTGCGGTCTGCTATCAGATTACTATTCCAGCAGATCGACAAGCAGAGGTTGCCCAGTGGATTGCCCGGTGGGAGGCTGGGGGCGGGAAGATGATTGGGCAGGGGAGTTCGGAACTGCCACCGGTGCTTCGGGCTTTGGAGGCAATCCAACTTCAGGGGGGACAAGTAGAGTTCACGCTCCGTCGGTTGCCTGAGGGCTTGCCCAACGCCCGAGAGCTATTGTCTATCTTAGGGATAGCCGACTTGGAAGCCCAAGGAGCCGTCTTGATCCGCACCCGAGTGGAATTGGAGTCAGTGGGCTGAGAACTCGTGGTCGAGCTGAGGGGAGCACCCGAGCCACTTTGCCGATCCAGAAAGCCTACTTATGAAAAAGGAAATGCTCATTAATGTCGCTCAACCAGAAGAATGTCGGATTGCCATTGTGGAAAATGGGGTGCTGGAGGAATTGTACATCGAACGCACCGACCAAGAAAGTTACGTTGGCAATATCTATAAAGGAATCGTGGTCAACCTGGAACCGAGTATTCAGGCGGCGTTTGTGGATTTTGGCGTAGGGCGCAACGGCTTCCTGCATATTAGCGACGTGGAACCGCAATATTTTCGACTTGGCGGTTACGAGCCAGCAGAGGCATGGGCCGTCCGACCCCATGGCAATGCCGAGACAAAGGAAATCTCTTCTGGAGCGCAGACGCGATGGCGAGCGGGGATGCGTCCTAAGCTCAAGCCACCCATCCAAGAGATCTTCCGTCGAGGCGATGAAGTGCTGGTGCAGGTGATCAAAGAAGGCATCGGGGCCAAAGGACCAACGCTTTCGACTTACATTAGTATACCTGGGCGATATTTGGTCTTGATGCCTCCGTTGGGGCGAGTGGGCGTGTCGAGAAAGATTGAAGATCTGGAGACTCGCCGCCGTCTGCGCCAACTGATGCAGGAACTCAGCCCGCCCAAAGGATTGGGATTTATTGTGCGAACGGCTGGAGCAGACCGGACTAAAAAGGAACTTTCGCGGGATTTGGCCTATTTAATTCGACTCTGGAAAGTGATTGTCCGGCGGATCAAACGATTGCCTGCACCGGCCACCATCTACGAAGAAAGCGATCTGATCATCCGAACGATACGAGATATATTTACATCAGACGTCACAGCCATTCATATCGACGAACCGGCTGCTTACCAACGGGCGCGGGAATTCCTCCAATTGGTCATGCCTCGATACGTGAGTCGGCTGCATTTATACGAAGGGAAAGAACCGCTTTTTTATAAATACGGTCTGGAAGAGGAAATCCAAAAGATCCACCAGCGGGTAGTTCCGCTCAAAGAAGGAGGTTCCATTGTCATCGATCAGACGGAGGCTCTGGTCGCTATCGACGTCAATAGCGGCAGCTTCCGAGCCGACGATTCAGCCGAAGAAACCGCCTTCCAGATGAACCTGATAGCGGCCAAAGAGATAGCCCGGCAGATTCGACTTCGGGATCTGGGCGGAGTAATCGTTAACGACTTTATCGACATGCGCAAAGACAAACACCGCCGGGCCGTGGAACGAGCCTTGCGCGAGGCGGTCAAACGAGACCGAGCCAGGACAAAAATCCTCCGGACTAGCCCCTTTGGGCTCATTGAGATGACCCGGCAACGAATCCGCCCCAGCCTCCGAAGCAGTCTATTTCGGCAATGCCCAAGTTGCCGTGGCGCCGGAGTTGTCAAAACCGTGGAAAGCTTGGCACTGGAAGTCATTCGACTCCTGTTGGTGGCGGCATGCCAACCTGAGATCGCTCATGTCAAAGTCCATGTCGCCGAAGATGTGGCGGCCTACCTAAATAACAAAAAACGCCGAGAATTAGCCCGAATCGAAGACCAAGGGCAAATGAGTATCGTCGTGCTGGGACATAGCAATGTCTGGCCGGAGCATCTGGTTTTAGAGTGTCGAGATGCCGATGGCCGGGAAGTGCCATTTCCTCCTGCCCGCCGAGAACAGCCATGAGATTGCTTGGGATTACCGATCTGCATGGTGCTGTGGGAGTGTTACAGAGGATTCTACAGGAGGCAGGGCCGGTCGATCTGGTCCTGCTGGGAGGAGATATTACCAACTTTGGCACCCCAGACGAGGTCGAACTGATCGTAAAAAAAATGCAGCAAGATGGTCTATCTGTCCTAGCAGTGGCCGGCAATTGCGACTCACCCCAAATCGAACAACGCCTCCAACATTTGGGCGTCTCATTGTACCGGCGGGCAGTAGTGCTAAAGCAAGTGGGATTTCAAGGCCTGTCCGGAATGCCCCCCTGGAAAAGCCGAATGTATCATTTCTCCGAAGAACAATTGGCCGAAGACCTCCAGGAAGGCTACCGCCAACTCCAACTGCTAAAATCCCCCTTGCCAACGAATCCTTCCGAATCCCTCCAGGAGCAACCCGGTTGGAAAACACACATTCTGCTTTCTCATGTACCGCCTAGAGATTGCAAACTGGACCGGACCTTCTTGGGGCGACATGTTGGCAGCCAATCGCTGCGCCGATTCATCGATCAAGTGCAGCCTGATTTGGTAGTATGTGGACACATCCATGAAGGCCGGGGTTTGGATCGGATTGGCCGCACTTGGATCCTAAACTGTGGGGCCGCTTCGGCAGGAAACTATGGATTAATAGAAGTAGGTTCTGAACTCCGCCTGCAACTACGCCGTCTTTGAGCCTGATCACAATTCCGCTGACGCGTGGACCCACTCCACTCCTCCCTACCAAACCGGCTGGCTGTTATACAGCTGTTATACAGAAGTTGGCGTTGAAGCGTTCGAACTTCACTTTAGGCAAAATCCCAAAAGCTCGTTGAACAACGCAGAATGGATACAATAGGCGATCTTGCTAAGACAGCCTTTGAAACCAAGCACTTTTTGCTCTTGGAAATGATCTTTCCTAAAATGTTGCAATTTCTCCAAAGGAACAATTAGCTTCTTAAGAAAGCTTCGCTATTCCCTTGTTTGGGGCAATCATTTGCTGCCGTTAGAATGGGAAATACCTCCTAAAGGAACCTCTGCCAAATCCTGAACATCCACTGAACTTTGTGAACTTTTGATTCTTTAGCCGTTCCGTTGTCCTCCCAGGACATCTACTATCTGTTGGGTGCTAGCAATCCTAGCGCCCCTATATGTTGTGTTAGAGGGAGGCCAGCCAAAATGGTATAAAAATATCCCCTTTGGATTATGCAGAGGTTCCTAAAAAATGTGTATATAACAGCGAGAGCTTCGGAGGAAGCCTTGTAGGCCCGCTATTGCCGCCAAAGATGTGTTATCACAACGAGACCAAAGCGGCAGGCTATTATAGTAGAGTTCAGGGGCTCGGACATCACTTTTGCAAAATTCCGAAAGTTTGATGAAGTAGATAGAATAGACAAAATAGATAAAATAGAAAACAGGAAATAGAGGACACACAGTTTCTGACTGAAATCAAACTCTTCCAGATCTTCCCACCGAACTTTCCCCTAATTGTGTCATTTCTCCACAGTCACGGTTGGCTTCTTTTGAGAAGTTTGTTATACCCCTAGCTGGGGCAATCGCTTTGGCCGATTGGGATAGGAAATCCATCCCAAAAGATGGGAATAACAGCGAGACCAAAGGGGAATCCAGTGGAGTAAAATAGGAAGTGTTCTTCACCCCAATCGAGTACCCATGAAATTGGCAGAACCTAAAAAATAGGAAGAGTTTCAATTCTCTAAGCTCGACGTTTGCCATTTTTGACCATGGAGGGAATGGGCCACATTCTCTAACTCTTTGTCGGCATTAGGGTTAGGAAATTGCACGTACTAATGAAAGGTGCTCCATAACTTTCGATGCCAAAAGAACTTAGGGAAAATGGCAAAAGTCGAGTTTAGAGACTGTTCGAAAACAGAGTTTGGCTCACTCGGCTGCCAAGTTGTTTCCACTCCTAGGGAGGAACTACAACCCAGGATGGAAGCACATTGGTTACCCAGAGCCTTCACCGGCCGTTGGAAAAGGAAGGGCGGTTACCTCCTTTTCAGACAACCTCTTAGTCGAACTGGGTCTGCCTCCCGCACATACCGGAACACAAAAAGCGAACATATTCCCCGGGGAAATGAAGGGAAATGTGTGCACGAGGCTCCTGCGGCACCGACGCCTTCGGTAAACCAACAAGCCAGCACCCAGAGCTCCTACCATCAAGAGCGTCCCAGTACCAGGCTCCGGCACATACTGGACCTGGAAATTGTCAAACCAGGCATCCTCATTACTATTGGTGCCGCCAGTGGCCCGCCGCCCGCCAAAAATGCCTGTGCTAAGATTAGGAGTGTCGTCCAAAAAGGAATAAGTAAAAGTCCGGAGCACGTCCGACGTGTCTAGGCCAGTGATCGTTTTACGGTGACCGCCAACCTATTAGGCGCCACAAAATCAGCGACCACCTCCATGTGATGCAACACGCCCAGCTTCGGGGTCCACCCCATATTTTGATTGCCGGTAGTCCATCCCCCTTCCATCCGGAAAGCCCCCCCTGAATATCCAGGATGGAACACCGCTTGATAGTCCCCAAAAATCATCCCCACAGGAAAGTTACCTGGAGTGATTCCGGTGGGAACGCCCACATCCAGGGAATAAATAGTCTTTAAATTCCCAGGGGCGATAAAGCCTGTATTGGTCAACACCAAGGCATTTATAGTACTGGTACTGCCGCCAATATAGTCGCAAAATAGTCGGCCGGAAACTATCGACCAAGTGATATTCGGATGAGAAGTGTAGTTAAGTGTGGTAGGCAAATTGGGGCCATCGAAGGTTTCACTAAAAATCACCACCGCCCAAGCCTGAGCTGGAACCAACCCCACGCACAAAACCCCCACTGCCAACATGACATACCGGCCCATGGCAACTCCTCCCCTTCTGTGGATATGTGAGAAATTATTCAAGGGTGCTCTCCCTTTCCCATTGGCTTTTATAATACCTTCCCTGGGTGAGAAAAACAAGTTTTGGGAAAAAATTTGGGGATTTTGGGAATTTGTTCCGAAATACCTCTTCCAGGGGGAGACCACAAGGAGGCCGGCCTCGCACTGGTTCTGCAACCTTCCTCTCTATGAATGTTCCAAACCTTGGCCGTTCCCAAAGGATTACCCCTACCGGATCGGCTTTCCTAAGTCCAATATTCACAAAAAGTTAGGACATTTTCCTGGGGGGGAGTCCTCAAAATGACAAAGAGCTTAGGAAGAAATATTCTGATGGGCTGACGAAACCAACGGCCGGTTCCCTAGGCCTCTGGGGCTAGGGGCGGCGGAGCAGTTCGGCGCAGGCGGTCAGGACGTCTTCGACCTGGATGGCTAGCATAAGATCTGGTGGGGCCTTTCGGCGCTGGCGGCTAGAGCCGGTAAAACGGACCTTTTGGATGGCGATGTGCTGGGGGCCATAGGGGCCGTTGCGTTCGGCGGGCATCGGCCCGTATAGACCCACACAAGGCGTGCCTACAGCGGCGGCTAGATGCAGTGGGCCGGTATCCGAACCGATAAACATTCGCGCTCTTCGACAAAGGGCGGCCAGTTGCCCCAGAGTGGTTGGCGGCGCCAATCGGGCTTGTCCTTCGGAAGAGGCCACAATCTGCTCGGCCCATTGCTGCTCCTGCTGGCCTGCCCACAGCACCACACTGGGCAGGCCAAACCGTTGGCCAAGGGCGGCGGCCACCGCAGCATACCTTTCCGGCGGCCAGCGTTT
>JANXAQ010000016.1 GCA_025062105.1 Thermoguttaceae bacterium | reverse complement strand
TGATTTTGGCGGTGGTGGTGCATCCGGCCAACATTCAGGATCGTGCTGGGACGAGGTTGGTTTTGGAGCGCGTGCAGGGACGGTTCCCCCGGCTGAGCAAAATGTGGGCAGACGGAGGCTATGCAGGACAGTGAGTCCATCTATAGATTCCCCAGATTCCCACCGGACGAGCGGCTTAGCAAGATTTGGGCAAACAGAGGCTATCCAGGAGAGTGAGGCCATCTATAGATTCTCCCCAGACGAGCGGCTAAGCAAGATTTGGGCCGACGGAGGCTATGGGTGGGCAACTGCTCGAATGGCTGAAGCGGTCGTTTGGTTGGGTACTGGAGATAGCGAGCCGTCTGGCGGAGGCCGTTGGGTTTGAGCTGCTGCCGCGTCGGTGGGTGGTGGAGCGGGCGTTTGGATGGTTTAACCGGTATCGTCGGCTGAGCAAGGATTATGAGTTCCTACCTGCGACGAGCGAAACGATGATTTTGGTTGCCATGATCCATTTGATGGTGCGGCGTCTGCGTGCCTGCCCAGCCCGCTGAGAAAACCACCTTCCCAAACACGCTCTAAGAAATCTTTTCTAAGTACACCAATCTGGTTAGATTCACAAAATCAGGTCTCTAATAAAATCCCGGCTGGGAAGCTGAAACGGCTTTTACGGCATTCCCTGACTTTGTGAAACCCTTTCCGGTCGGAGGCCTAAACCCACCAAAACGGAAGCAAAACCGACCAGTATGGGCAAAATCTCCCCAGCTGTGCACCGCCTTTCAATAAAGCTGCATTGTCCGAACTGGGTATAACGGCTATTGCTTGGGTTGGCCCGGTATGCGGGCCTAAGACCCCCCTCGGAACCATTCAGGCTGAAATGGGAGGATGTCCTTTGGGCTGAGGGAAAATTCCTAGTGGATAGCCCCAAAACTGGACTACGAGCAACACCGTGGTTTCCAAGGGTTTGCCAAGCTCTTGAGGAGGCTTGGGAAATGACAGAACCGGGAAGCGTTTTCGTCTTCCCGGAAGAATCGCGAAAGAGGGCAATGGGCCCAGCCGGTTTCCGAAACACCAATTTAACTCGACTTTTGCCATTTTTGTAACTGCTTTTATTTCAAGGAGTTAGGCTTGGAGGATTTTTTGTTCAGCAATTTTTCCTAACTCCAATATTCTCAGAGGGTTAGGAGAACGAAGACGCCGCCACCCTAGAAATTGGCAAAAGTCGAGTTTAAGAACTACCTTGGAAAAGATTATCCGCTGGGCAGGAGAAAACCCTTAGCCCCGCTATGGCATAACCTGAGGGCCAGTTGCGCACCGACTTGGTTAGGAGATACCCCCTGCCGGTGGTAGCAAAATGGCTTGGAATAGCAGTATGATCACCTACAAGGACTACATAAATGCAGGGGACCGGAATTTTCCGCAAGCAGCCCAAGAGGACCTATAGGACTTCGGGTGGGGGAACATGGACGTTTGGACACAAAACGATTGTGGCACAAAATGCGGCACCCTTCCGGCACAAACGGCGGCACCGCAAACATTGGAAGCTTTTGGCAAAATAGAGAAAATGTCACCACAACCCTTTATAGATTTCCAAGTCGTGCGGAGCTTGATTGCCGGAACTCCTTATGGCATAATAAGTTAGCGGAGAGGACAGGATTCGAACCTGCGGAGGGCTAAAAAGCCGCCCTCATCGGTTTAGCAAACCGACGCTTTCGACCACTCAGCCACCTCTCCGATAAACTCTGCCCAGGGCAAAAAGCCCACAGCAGAGCGGTTTCCATTCTTAACCAGGTTTTGAGTTTTTTCTACTCTAATCCTCAGATATTCCCGCCCAGAGGAAAGCCGATTTGTGTGCTCCTTTTCCCCCAAAAGGCCCCTTTGCGATATTATTCCCAAAAGCGGTTTCCATGGGTTTTTGCTGACCTGCCCCGCCTCTCAACACCTTAAAAGTTAAGGATTTGGGAGAGGCAACGATTTTGGGCGTCTCCTTATAAAAAATACAAAAAATACTTTTCAGGCTAGCCGCTATGCTTGACTTTTGCCGTTTTCCTAACCTCTTTTATCTCCAAGACTTGCGACAAACCGCTTTTTATCCACATAATTTCCTAAACAATTCCAAGGGGTTAAAACTTTCCACCTTTCGACAGAAGGCAACAATGGCAAAACGCAACCGGCAAAAAACTCCCGGACTTGTATCGTTTAACTCGGGCGGATTCATACCCGGCTCTAGAGAAAACAACCTTATGGATGAATAATGAATTCTTCCTTCCGATACAAGACCATCGAAAGTATGGGTGCTCCAGAAAGAGGTATCCTCAGAAACACCCTTCCTATAGATTGTATTCTACCAATTCCAAAAGCTCCTAAAAGCCCCCCAAAACTAACTATATAATTCCACACAAAATAGGTATATTGAGTTGTCTTTTCGTAGGGTGAACCCCCTTTCCGGAAGGCATCTAGCTTTCTGCTAGCAGTTCCATCCCTAGGAGAGACAATCTGTATTCCTTGTATTCCTTACCCGGTCCCGAAGCCACGCCAGAGACTCTTCCATCCCGGTGGCTTGCGAATAAAGCGTTGAACTAGTTGCCGCAACTCCTGAAACCAAATCAAGTTACGAAAAAACTAAACCTATGCCTTATAGAATCCCAAGGAGTTAAACTCAGCAGTAGTACCCTTCCCCTAAAAAACAGCGTAACGAAGATCTTACGGCTTGACTGCCTTCCGAGATTTGTCTGCCTTGGCCTAATAGTCCGAGGATCAGCAGCAAACCCTGCTAGTCCTTCTGCAAGGGCAGGAAAACACCTCTAAGCCGAAAAGCTATAAATTATATAAATCCCTCTAACTGGTGTATATGAAGCCGTAAATCAGAAGGGGGATTATAGAGCTTTGAAGGAGAGGATAGAGGTTTCAAGAGGAGGCAAGAGGCATTCGGAGAATAATTGCCAAACATCCCCGAAAGAAGGTTAAGGGGGCGATTTTAGTACTTTTGAGGATATAAGTTACGCCAGAGGAGTGGTTTTTGGCTTGCACCCTAGCTTGCACCCAAAATTGCCAAAATTTTGTCTTTTTGGTGTGCTTACTTACACCTTCCGACACTTTTCAGGTCAACTTAATAACCCAAAGTCTTTGTCTTGCAATAAGTTGCATTCATTTTCTTAAAAATGCCTCAATACGCCCGGAGGGACTCGAACCCCCAACCGGCGGATTAGAAATCCGCTGCTCTATCCGTTGAGCTACGGGCGCAGCTAGAGCAACTCCTGCCCCCAGAGTATGCAGGCTCCACCAGAGTATGCAGGCCCCAACTGGAACTATTTTATTTTTTATTTTCAAACTTTCGTAAACCTATTGTCGTTTTGGTTCGTCCAATAGGGTCGGCCTTCCTATGTGTCCCTCTCATGTACTTTCACCCATGTGTTTGAACACTTCAGCCCAATGGAGGAGTGCCTCGGACCCCCAAAACAGAACCGGGCTGATCTAGGAAACATAGGGACCAAAAGTTTTTTCTTAGCTCGACTTTTGCTATTTTCCCTAAGTCTTTTTGTTTCCAGTAGTTACGACGAGACTTCCTTTTGTTCATACAATTTCCTAAGTCCAATAGTTCCAAGGACTTATAGTTTTCCCCTTCCGCCAGAAGGCCTAAATTGGCAAAAGTCGAGCTCTGAGCCTCTCCTAAAATGGGGATTTGGCTGGTTTCCAATGGGTTTAGGCCGACCGCCTCCTATCCTTCAGACTCCTTAAAAACATGGATTTTGGGGATTCTAGGGCTTTGAGGAAGGAAACCTCGTTTCATCATAGAAAATGCTTTTTCGGACAGCCTCTTAGTTTTTCTAACAAATTATTCGTGAGGACTCATTCAGCAGGAATGAGTTACAAACGTTCTTATTTCTGAACCACCAAAGGTCTTGAGGTTCTCCCCGTCCTCACCGCTAAAAATCGATGCAAAGGTAATTTAACTGAAAGAGTTCGATTCTATTCTTGTATTCTGGCGAACGGAATCCCCAATGAAAAGGGCAAAGGAAATGGAGTATTGTGATTTTGCTAAGTTTACTAGATATCCGGCTTTTTTCTACAATAGCCTATTTAGCCTATTTTCGCCAAATGTAATTTTAGTAAGCTTGGTCAATTTTCGATGCTTTTTGGATGCTTTTTGAAGTTCTACACTTTGGTTTGTCCCTCCAGTCGCTGTTATTGGGCTTGCTAAATGCTGGGGCACCTGATTTGGAATTTTGTGGTGCCCCCTTCCTGGGGGATGGTATAAAAACTCTAAGCTCGACTTTTGCCATTTTTGGCTTCCTACTGGAAGACCAATGTTCGAACTGCTTGTAAATATTGGAGTTAGGAAATTACGTGGCCAAAAAGAGATTTCGTCGTAACTCCTGGAGAAAAAAGCAGTTAAGAAAAATGGCAAAAGTCGAGATAAGAGGCTGTCTTAACATTGGGATTTGGGCGGTTTCCAATGGATTTTGGCCGACCGACTCCTATCCTTCAGACTCCTTAAAACCAGAGATTTTGGGAATTCTGGGGAATTGAGAGGAAGGAAACCGTCTTTCCTCATAGAAAATGCTTTTTCGGAAAGCCTGTAAGAAGGAAGTCTTTGGGCTGTCCTCTCTGAAACGGTCATGCTGGTATGCAAATCTTTGGAGGCCCGAGGGCCATCCAGGCCTCCTACGCGCCTGGATAAGTACCAAACGGGCTTTGGAACCGTGGGGCAGCAGATTTAGGGAATTTGGGAAGTATAGAAAAAATGCTCTTTAGAGCCAAATGGTTGCTCTTTAACATAATTTGTATATTGTCTATATTTCCCATTTTGCTGGACGACCCTTCCGCAGAATCTCCAGTTGTGTATAACAGCGAACTGAGACGGTAGGGACAGAGGAGAGTTACCAAGCCGAGCAGTCCAACCTGTGGCTAGAACCGATTTAGCAAACAATAATTTTTGCTCTCTGCCTGGGCTCAGAAAGGTGGCAAAAACCCCCCGCCGATCGTGCTCCCATTTTTGGGGGGATCGTTCTCATATGCCCCTAACTCGGGGGAATTTTAGGAAAGTAGGGCTGAATTATACTACTTTTTCCCAGGTAAAACTCATTCCCTCCCGGTGTGTAGGAGGAGTTATGCAATTTTTTATTTCCCGGAGGTAGGCCAAACCTTCCCTTTGGTCCGGCGATTTCCCAGGATGGTTTGCAAAATAAGGTAGTAGCTCCCTTTCAGGAGAAGCCCAAAAAGGGGAAAAATTGAGCTTAGAAAGGGCCGGGCTTTCTTCCGATACCCGATGGGGGAGGTAGAAAATCTTGGAACACTGCACCCGAATGGAGGGGGCTTTTTTCTCTCTCCCCGGGGGAGCAGGGATGGGGAAAACGAAAGGCGGAACTCTCTTTTGCCCTCCGGAGGGGATTGGTTTGGGCCATGGGGCTTTGGACGGACGGAATAGAGGCGGTTTTCTTCACTCGGCTGAAATGGTACAAAATCCTTTTCTATTTTGACTTTATTCAGTCTGGTGGGTATGATCAAGATGGGAAGCTCGAAGGTGTTTTGACCGTAAGGGAGCAAGTGGGGCAAGGAGCGGATGGAGGCGGGAGGATGGACGTGAAGTTGATTCTTAAGACCGGCAAATTGGCCGGGAAGGAAATTCCAGTAACTCTGCCGGTTTTTCGGATCGGCCGGGCTGAGGATTGTCATCTTCGGCCTCACAGCGAACAGGTCAGCCGACAGCATTGCCAGCTCATCCAGGAAGCAGGCCACGTGTGGGTGGAAGACTGTGGGAGCCGAAACGGCACTTGGGTCAATGGGCAGCGGATTACTGCTCGTAAAGAGCTGAAGAACGGGGATCGGCTTTTGGTAGGACCTTTGGAATTTGAAGTCCGCATAGAAATCGCCTTGGGAGGTAAAAAGAAGCCGAAAGTGAAAAATATTGAAGAGGCTGCTGCCCGGGTAGCCCAAGGAGCTAGCAAGAAAGAAGACGAAACAGAATTAGTTGAATGGCTTCTGGAGGCGGAGGCTGAAGAAGAAAAGGAGACCGAAACCTTTATGGCCCAGAGCACGCAGGAGGCTTCGCCAACGGGCTCGAAGGCTCGGCCAACCGCGGCACCGGAGCCACCCAAGGAGGCGCCCAAAATTCCAGGGAAATTTTCTCCACCTCCTAACGTGGCTCCGGATAGTCGTACTGCGGCAGCCGAAATGTTACGACGACTTCTTCAACGAAAGTAGCATCCGTGAAAGATTCTGATTCACCCGTACGTTCTGCAGCGCTTTTAGGGTTAGCTTTTGACGCCCAGGATGGTCAGACTCGGATTACCCGGGGTAAAAACTTTTTCTTGGTAGGCGGTTCCCAAGAGACGCACTGCCTTATGCAAGAGACGGCCATCAAAATCAACGAACATCTGGAGCGCAGAGGCAAACGGCTGGAAGATGTCTCGATCCGGGAATTACGAGAGATTTGTGCGGAAGTCCGCCGGCAGATCGAAGGAGATTAGCTCTGGGTGGTTTTGCCCTAGCAATGCGGATGGACATACAGATCACTTCGCGCGAATGGAGGCTTTTGTTTTTCGATAACAGCTAGGGCAACCGAAGTATTGTTTCTCCGCAGTGCGGCAGTAGAGAAGGGTAAGCGAAGCTGACTGACTGAGTGGGACAAAAAAGCTGTTCGTGTCCCTGTTCTGTGGTTTTTAACCCTTAGGAGCAGCGGGAAGGGTGGATACCATAGGCCAGTCTAATTCGGCGGAATTGGTATAGCTTGACTTTTGCCCTTTTGGGCCTCTGGACAAACGGGGAAAGTTCTAACTGCTTGGATTTTTGGATTTAGGAAATCATGTGAACAAAAAGGAGGTACGCCGTAACTCCTGGAGTCGAAATAAGTTATGGCAATTGTCAAAAGGCCAGGGTATAGGAGCCTCTGCAAAAATCTGAATACCTAGTGAACTATATGAACTTTTGATTCCGTAGGAATTGGCCCGCCCCACTCAAAGCCTTGCTTTATGTAGGTTGCTAGCAGTGCGAGTAATCCTACTCTATGAGAGGGTGTCTGAAAAGGGATGAACCAGTCTTGCTCATTCCACTGGCCGGTGAAGACTTTGGGTAGTCAAGTGGGGCAGCCAAGGTATCCCAAGAGCGTTCTGTAGCCCGTTCTAGGGGAAAAACATTTGGCAGCCGAGTGAGCCAAAAATCTCTTTTCAGACAGCTTCTGGGTCTGTTGAAACCTTCTCCGGTCGGAGGCCTAAACCCACCAAAACTGAAGCAAAACCGACCAGCATGGGCAAACCCCTCCAGACTGCGGGCAACCTCTCAACAGAGCCACAGACCTTAGCTCGACTTTTGCCATTTTTCATAACTGCTTTTGCTTCCAGCAGTTACGATGAAGACTCCCTTTGCCCACACAATTCCCTAACTCCAATATTTACAAGGAGTTAGAGCATTGTACTTCTGGGGCCAGGTCCAAATTGGCAAAAGTCGAGCTGCGTGGCGGTCCTAAAATGGGGTTTTGGCTGGTTTCCCCTGAGTTTTGGCCGACCCGCTCCTATCCTTCAAGACTCCTTAAAAACAAGGATGTTGAGGATTCTGGGGAATTGAGGGAGGAAAACTGCTTTCATTATTAGGAACCTTTGCATAATTCAAGGGTGCGATATTTTGATACCATTTTGGATGTCCTTCCTCTAACACCACATATAGAGCTGCAGTATTGTTAGCACCCAATAGATAGTAAATGTTCGGATAGAAAAACCGAACGGCTATAGAATCAAAAGTCCATAAAGTTCACTACATATTCATGATTTTGCAGAGGTTCCTATAGAAAATGCTTTTTCGCATGCCTCTTAAATAAGGAAGGCACCGCTATAGTGTAAATATATATCCTTTAAATGATGGAGAATTCCTGAATGTGGGGGTTTCCCATGGATTTTGGGCTAACCGGCCATTCCAGCGAGAGGCTTGCCCCGTACGGGGATTCTTGGGGCCTCAGGAAGATAAAAGGGACCTTTGGATAATTCTGAACATGTAGTGAACTTCATGAACTTTGGTTTCGATTGGCTCTGGCTCCCCCCATCTAACCGCCTACTATATGTAGGGTGCCAATGCTAGCAACCCAATATCTTAGGCCAGACGCGGAGGACACCCAAATGTATCCTTCGAATTATCCAGCAAGTTTCAGAATTTTTTCGTGGAAATGCACCCTCAGGACAACCTCTAAGCCCAATAATTACAACCAGTTAGAACATTCCTCTTCCCGAGCCAAACCCCCCCGGGGCGAAAAGTCGAGAATAAAGGTGCTTTCTTTTATCTGGCAGACGTTCTGTGCAGACCTTGCTGTTATACACAAGTGAGAGTTCAGATGCTCGGACATCACTTTAGGCAAAGCAGAAAAACCCGTTGAACAACACAGAATGGATCAAATAGAGCAAATAGGCAAAATATTTTCAAAAACCAAACACTTCCTGATCTTCTAAATGATTTTTTCTAAATTGTGCAATTTATCCAAAGTAACTATTGGCTTTTTTGGAAGGTTTGTTATGCCCCTAGTTGGGGAAGTCATTTGCTGCTGTGAGGGTAAATCCATCCCAAAGATATGTATAACAGCGAGCTGTGCAGCCAGGGATGCACTCAACATAGCGCCGAATGGGCACAATGCGTATTTTTGTCACAATCGCTATTTTTAGAGATTTTGTTTTTTTGGAAATTTTTGCCAAAACCATACTAATTGCCAAAATTATTTATCTTTTCTAGCTTATCAAGTTTTCCTATTTTCCTTCCGATCTCGGAAAAAGCATTGGACGTCGGAAAAAGCATTCCACCTGCCCGGAAACTCAACCGGTCACACACCAAGAGAGCCAACGTCAGTTAGGTGGGACAAACACTTGTAACAGTTCCCTCAGAATGGCCAGAGCCTATGTTTCTGGTTTTTTTCTCCGGCTGCTTTAAGAGGGTTAGAGCTGGTCGAAGCAGGCATACAAGCGGAGTTTTTGTCGGCGAGAGCCGAGGCAGCTTCGCTTGCCGGTCTTTGACAGACAGCGGAGAGGCAAAGTACTTCATTGGGCGGAACTGGTCTAGGTCTGAGGAGGGCATAGGAGTAAGGCTCCAAGGGCAGGTTGGGGTGTGGGCCTAGAAAAAGAGGGTTGGTCGATGTTCTGAGGAGTTAGGTACAATGGCAAAAGGCAAAAACAAAGTAAGCGGAGGAACTTCGGAAGGAAAGAATGTAGCGGTGCAAGAGGCTATGGGAAAAGAAGGAGGTTCAGAGTCTGTGGAAACCAGGGGGGTAGTAGTAATGGACCGGCGTCGTGGCGGCGATCGGCGGAGCGGACAGGATCGGCGGAGCCGTCAGGAGCCGGTTTTGGTGGAACGGCGTCAATTGGAACGCCGGGCTAAGACGCCCCGCCGCCGCCAAATCGACCCAACTACATGTGAGCGAGATTATACTCCTGAAGAGATCGAATTCATGCGAGCCTTGGATGAATATAAGCGAAGCAGCGGTCGGATGTTCCCCACCTGCAGTGAGATCTTGGAGGTCCTCCGGAAACTTGGGTATGAAAAGCGTTCTTCAGCATCTGAGAGCAGTTCGGCACAGGCTAGCGCTGAGCTAGTCGGTCCGGAAGCAACACCGTCCAGCACCCCTTCCCTGTCGGTGGCAGAGAAGCAAGAAGTTTGCTAAGGGATCTTTGGATAATTCAGAGGAGAGATTTTTGGAACCTCTGAAAGTCGGGAACATATAGTGAACTTTGGATTCTCTAGCTGTTCGGTTGTCCTACCTAGATACCTACTATCTGAGGGGGCAGCCAAAATGGTATAAAATATCCTCTTTGAATTATGCAAAGGTTCCTTTTCACCATTTGGGATTCTTTTCTCTTTAACCCCATTTATGCTCGGCTTTTGCCATTTTTCCTAAGTCCTTTTGTTTCCAGTAGTTACGACGAGACCTCCTTTTGTCCACGCAATTTCCTAAGTCCAATAGTTACAAGGAGTTAGAGTTTTCCCCTTCCGGGAGAAGGCCTAAAATGGCAAAAGTCGAGATTTATGGGATTGCGAGGAATGCTAGCAACCTATATCTAGTAGGTCAGTGAATGGGAGGGACCAATCCCTACCAAATCAAAAGTTCCCAAAATCCAGTAAATGTTCCGGATTATGGAGAGGTTCCTATTATTATTTTGCCCAATTGACCCACCAAAATTTCAGCCGGAGCCCGGGGAAGCCTTAGGTTTGGTTTTGGCAGAGTTGGTGGTATTCTAGGCGGGCGATGCCGGCAGCACCGATATATCCGGCGTCGCCTCCCAGGGAAGCAAAATCCAGGACAATGCGCTGAGCTAACAGGGCGAAAGCTCGCCGGTCGATTTCCTGTTTAATGCGGGCCAGGAATTGTTGGCCCAATCGGCTTTCCCGGCCACCGAAGGTCATAGCGCCACCGAGCAAAACACAATTAGGGTCGATGGTATGCATGATGGTAACGATGCCGATGCCTAGGTAACGGGCCGTCTCCAGGACAATTTCCAAACAGAGCGGATCGCCTTTTTCGGCTTCTTCGGCCACAAGCAGTGGAGAGAGTTTTTCACCGCCAGCCAGGCGGTGTCGCAAGGAGGAGAAACGGCCCGTAGCCAAAGCTGCTTCGGTGCGCTTGATTACGCCGGTGGCACTGGCATAGGCTTCTAGATGTCCTGGCTGGCCGCAGCTACAGATCATGGCATCCTCTCGACAGTCGATGATAATATGACCGCATTCGGCGCCATGGCTATTTTCCCCGCGGATGACCAGATCGCCGATGATAATCCCGCAGCCGATTCCAGTGCCCAAGGTTAGCAGAACCATGCTATGAAAGGCTCGGCCAGAGCCGACCCAATACTCCCCATACGCAGCAGCATTGGCATCGTTTTCAAAACTGACGGGCAGACCACAGTACTGAGCCAATTTATCTCGAATAGGATAGCCATCCCAACCTTTCAGGTTGACCGGGCAGATCAGGTAGCCGCCTGGGATATCCATAGTGCCTGGAGAGCCTAACCCCACCCGGGCCACATCCTGAAGTTTCAAGCCAGCCTGGGCGATGGTCTCTTGGACAGCCAGGGCCATTCGGCGGGTGGCATCTTCTGGCCCCTTTTCTGGTTCGGTGGGGATGGTTCGATAGGCTAAGGTCCGACCCAAATCATCCACCAAGCCCACCTTCACATTCGTACCACCCAAATCGACACCGACAAAAAATGGCTTCTGGGCTTGCTCTGGCCGAATCCAAGTATGATGACTGCTCATAGTACCAAAGACCCCTTTACCTAGATTTCTGGAACTAGTCGGCCGACTGACAAAGATCGCATTTCTCCATGATCCCCTTTCTTCCTCGGAGAAGAGCTCGACCACGGGAAATAGCTTACTGATGGTAAGCGGGATAACGTCACTGGCTCCAGTTCGAGTAACCAGCAAACACTATCCGTCGAAAGAACAAACCCGCGCACCCAGGTGGGAGAGGCCGGCTAGCCGACGGCGAAGACGGCCACGGGAACAAAAAGGTCAGTGGACCGTCTCAATTTCCCCTCCCTCTATTCTCTTGTCACCAGGAGAAAAAGGAGAAAATAAAGCCCACTCCCTTTGGCTGAACTCTTTCAGGGGAAATAAAGCAGAACCTAATGTTAGTTTCTCCTGGGATGTTTTCCGAGACCATTCGGTGAAATTGCCTTTTTTTATTCCCTCCATCGTTTTGATAAACCGGATTACTTTTTCGTTTCCGATACTCAGGGTGGCTTCTTGATTCGACGGAACTGTTCCAACTGTGCTTTGCTGACCTCCTTAGTTCCATCCGACACATTCCATCCGAGACACTCAGGATAAGTCTACGTAGTCGGTCGAGGAAAAGCCCACTGGCTGCTTTCAGACCTAGGCCAGATGCAGAGTGGGTAGTTAGAGCCTCCTGGACAAAATGAAGATCTAGAAGGTTCTGAGGTACTACTGTCCTCCCTCTTGGGAGACGGGAGGAAAACTAATATTAGAAACTGGTCGTTCGAAACGATGGGCAAAGGGGTTGCATTTTTGTGGAAACGGTCGATTACCTGGGTTGGCTGTCCCAGGGGATGTTTTGGATGGGTTCGACGGAGCTGAGTGAGCCGACGGGAGCGGATCCGAGGTGCTGGGGGGAGTCAGGAATTTGCTTGGCTGGTGGTGAGGGATTCTGCTCGGAGGGGTTTTGGAAAGCCGGATGGCGTTGGGCAGCCAAAGCAACCAGTCGGCTGCCAAGCTCACCGTAACAATAGCCGGCCTTTTGGGCTGCTAGTGCCAGGCTGGCATCGTGGCTAATATCGGCATTGGGATTGACATCCAACACATAAAACTGACCGTCCCGCATTCGAACGTCGATTCGGCCATAGTCCCGACAGCCCACCAACCGGTAAGCCTTTTTGCAAATTGCTTCTAACTCCGCCATCTGCTGGGCCGACAGCCGGGCGGGCACATAATTGCGGATTTTCTGATACTCTTCCGAGTCAGGGACAAACTTGGCATTGTAACTGCAGATATGCTTGGCGGGGTCTTCCAAGGCTGAAAAATCTCGCTCCACCGGCGGGAGCATTTCGATTGGGTCATTGCCCAGTAAGGGGACATGGTATTCGGGACCGTCGATAAAATCTTCCACCAAAGCGGGCTGGCCATAGGTGTTAATCACATATTCTAGCCGTTGACGCAGCTGTTCTGGGCTGAAAACGACTGCTCCGCTGTCCATGCCGATGCTGCAATGTTCTCTGGCTAATTTTACAATGGCCGGATAACTATCCCAGCCATGCTCTTCGGGACTACGGAACAGTTTCCATCGGGGGGTGGGCACTCCATGAGCCTGCAGGAGTCGCTTCAGGCGAGGCTTATCGTAGCTAAGCCGAATCGCTTCCGGCGGAGCGCCTGTATAGGTAAATCGAAGAGCTTCCAGGGTTTCTGCCACTTTGTGTTCGCTGCGACGACGGCCAGGAAGTTCTTCGCACCAATTAAAAATGACCACCCGATGCGGTTCATAGGCAGAAAGCAGGCTTCGTAGATTGGGATGGCTTACGGGTAAGAATCGGACCGAATGGCCCCGACGACGCATCGCAAACCCCAATCGCCGGGACTGCCGGATGACCTGTTGCTTTTCTTCCGGACTCCAAGAAGGATCAATCCCATATAATAGCACCACCGGAAGTTTACTCTCGGCGGCGCAGCGCTGGTGGGCGGGCTGACGGTCTGCCTGCTTCAGTTGCCAATTCTTGGTAAGCATCTTCGCCATCCGTCTTGCCCCTTTTTTAGAAATCTCGTGGCTCTGTTGAAGCCCTTTCCCATCCGAGGCCTAAACCCAACGAAACGGAAGCAAAACCATGGTTTCCCTGAGCAAAACCTTTCCAATTCTGGGAAGAACCTTCCACAGAGCCAGTTCGTTCTCCACTGTATTCCCACAGATGACCTTATTATTACCAACTTTTCCAATCCGTCAAGTCTTCTTTTTATTGTACGTCGAAAAAATTTTCTGGGAAACAAAATTTTTCCTCCTCGTTCCGCACCAATTCTCTCACATTCGGTCTGTGGTAGGGACTCTTATCCTTCAGGGCCAGCAGAACTTCTCCCAGCCATCAAACCCGGAACACTAGAGAAATAGCATTTCGATGAACCCGAAGGCAAGAAAGAGTAGGCGATGTTCGGCTCAGAGAACATCTATCTTCACTGGGCTTCTTTTTCGTCTAGTATTTACGACTCTACCCACCGTGGGAGTGGCCGTCATTGCCGAAGGCAATCCCGGCTAAGATTCACGACAAGTTCCTTGTTCGTAACATTTCAGCTGGGAGAATAAACCCGCCTTTTGATAACATGGGACAAGGCGGACAGGAGCACTTGTTCGACTCAAACGGATTTTGGAGGCCGTTGGGGGGATTTCCTCTCGACATTTGGCATTTTGAGGCCTGCGGCCGAAAGGGAAAATCTCTAACCGTTTAACATTATTCGAGTTAGGAAATTGGATGAATAAAAGGAGGTTTCCTCATAACTCCTGCAAATAAAAGCAGGTTAGCAGAATGGGAACAGTCACACTCAAAGTTCTTTCGGTTCTTCAGAGGATGTCCTGAAAATGGGATTTTAGCGTTTTCCAAGAGGTTTTCGGGCCGAGAGTTCCGTTTGGCAAGAATCGGGAATATGGGGTTGGGAGATTTGGAGAATCTGGGCAGACCTCTGCTTAGAGGCTGTCCGAAAAAGCATTTGCTATGATGAAAGGAAGTTTCCTTCCTCTCAATTCCCCAGAATTCCCAAAATCCCTGTTTTTTAGAAGCGGGGAGAGTAGGAGCCGCTCGGCCAAACCCCATGGGAAACCCCCCAAATCCCAATGTCAACACAGCCTCTTAGAAGCGGGACGGGCTTTTTAGCACACAGCCTGTTCAAGCTCCTCGGAGGGATCGGAAGATCCCGAGAAGGGAGTTTTTCAGAAGGGGGTAGCTTCAGTGGCTGAGTAAGATCAATAAAAGGGCTAAAAAACGTAGCTTGGATTTCTACTATCGAGTAAGTGCGAATTGCTAATAAGGCACTATATCCTTCTTTAGCCGTCGTTAGAAAGATCAGGGGCCCTTCTGTTTCTTCGACTCTGGCCAGGTGATGATGTAAATCCATTATCCAGCGAATGGACTCTGGGAGGGGTAATCACAAAGCCAATCCTGAATCTCTTGGCCTTGGAAGACTTGGGTAGTCTGCCATGCCTCAAAAGCCTGTGCGATTCCCTCTTGTGGCGTTACAGGTACAAACCAGCTTAAATCCGGCTGCTCGTCCCGAAGAAGACTCTGGTGCAAAGAGGCGATTTAGGTTTCCCATAAACAAAAATCGATCAAATCCTCAAACGCCTCCACAGCATATAACCCAGCATATAACTCTCCAAGACATCCTCCGTTATCTTTAATCTCGGCATACCCTCGGCGGACCGGCCGTAAAGCCAATGGAGAGCATCCCATGTACGTCTGCCACCTTGGGCTTGCCCATCGGAAAAAGCCTCCTTGAATCCAAGCCGAGGATCCGCCGCTAACTCCGGCACATCTTGAAATCGCAATTCAAACTCCTTTCCAGTGATTTACTAGAAATCCACAACGAGCAACCATCCCATGGGACCAGCAGATTAGTTTTCCTAGTGGGTAAATTCGCCCAAAATAAGGGAAATCAGAAGAGGTTCTCTCTACTTGAAAGGCCTTTTTCTTACAGGTTCTAACCTGGACTTTTGGTAGTATTTTGCTACTCCTAGAGTTAAGCTTTGAAGACTCTTTGTTCAGCAAATGCCCTACCTCTCATATTTTAAAAGGGTTAGGACATCCACAGGAGCTCCATCCCGGAAAATGGCAGAAGAGGAGCTAAGAACCTCTGCCCAAAGGATAATCTAGATGGTTTTAAGGTGCTACCTGCTCCGCTTAGGGATGAAAACTCATTAGAGTGTACTCCGCATTCATCGTTACTCCCGCACAAGCAGGGCCCAAGATACAGAACATTTCGCCCGACTGGAGTGTGCTTGTTTTTTTCTCTCTCTTCTGTTGGCTTGACTTTTGCTAATTTCGAGGGATGGGCTCCCTTTGGATGTTCTAACCTCTTGAAAACATTGGCGTTAGGGAATCTACGGCAGAAAAACCCTCAAAACCTAACTTCTTGAAATAAAAGAGGTTACCAAAACTGGTCAAAGTCGAAGTGGTGGGGGGGCGGCGAATGAGGGGAACCCAAGAGCTTTTAGTATAGGCTTGGCTTCGGAGTAGCTGGCCTTTTGAACTGATGGGGATAGGCTGTTTTCTTACTTGGTCGAGCTGGGCCCTAGATTTTTTCGCCCGTGTCGTTTTGAATGATGAATTGCTTGTTGCTTTGCCAAAAAGGATAAGGGCAGTTTGTTCATTCGGCGGAAGGGGTGCGGTTAAACGTCCGGAATCCGGTTGACACAACGTCCTGCTGGTAGGTGTGCTGTTCTGCTTAGGTGCGGTTAGCGTCCGGAGTCCGGTTGACACAACTTCTGGGAAAGTATAAACTTAGGTATTTAGTAGATAGCAGCCAAGAGGGCCAAGGGGATAACCCACTAGGTTGTAGCCAGCTTACTCCCCCTCCGCCCAAGTGCTTTGGCTTCCAGCATACCCTCCCTTAGGAGCTTTTCCCAGGACAGTTATCAGGCAGATGGGCTGTTGCCAACCCTTTAGAAAATCCTTCGGGCCAGGAGAAAAATAGGAACGGGCAATGAGTTTTCATGGAGGCGGAGCAGGCGTTGGGTTTTCTACGCTTCGGGGCCGGAATTATCCCAGCATTCGGCAATTTACGGTTTTTTTAGAAAACCGGGTGGGCCAACTGCTGGAGGTCATCCGCCGGTTTGAAGGCACCAAGGTACGGATTGTGGCCCTGTCGATCATCGATTCGGCGGAGTGTGCTTTTGTGCGGTTTCTGTTGAGCCATCCTGAACAGGGGCGAGAAATCCTAGAACGGGCTGGGCTGGCCTTTATCGAAAGCGACCTGATCGGTGTCGAATTGCCGCCCGGGCCTCATGCCCTGTTGGAAGTTTGTACTGCCCTGTTGCAGGCCGAGGTCAATATAGCCCAGGCTTATCCCCTTTTGGTTCGGCCGCATGGCCGACCAGCTGTCGCTCTGATGGTCGATAACCTCGAACTGGCCATGGAGACCTTGACTCGTCGGGGCTTTACCATGATCACCGAGGGCGACTTGCAAGAGAACGAATAGCAAGACGAGTCTGTGCCCAGTTAATCTGAGTTGTCTGAAAAAAACTCATTTTGAGCCTTGCAGCCAGACAGAGTCCTTTAGCTCGATAGGAAGAGCAACCTTATTTTTATAAGGGGGAAGGCTAGTCTTTTTGTCTGGCCTAGTCTTGGCAAAGCAGCGAATTCCTTATTTTCAGACAGCTTTTGAGGGGGCCAGTGCCTTGAAGCCACGCGGTTAGGAACGTTTTTTGCGTTTTTTGGCTTCTTCGATGTTTCGGCGGAGTTGTTCTCGATTTTTTTCTCGTAGTTGGGCGGCCAAGTCTTCGTCGGCCTGTGCTTTGGCCATCTGCCCCATCTCCCGATAGAGTTTAGCCCGCTGTTCCAGGGCGTAGTTATCGGTCGGATCCAGTTCAATGGCTTTGGAGAAGTCATCCAGGGCTTTTTGTTTTTGGCCGCTCTCTTGCCGTGCAATGCCCCGCCACACATAGGCTTCCCGAAATTGAGGATTTTTTTCAATGACCTGGCTAAATGCCTCAATCGCTTTTGGATACTTTTTTTCGAAAACATATTGTTTGCCTTGTTCGAATACCTTTCGAGTTTCTGAGCCCAGCGGCGAGCTCCCGGAACTGATTCTCCCCTGACTCCCCCCACCCCCACAACTCCCAAGCAGACTTCCGAACAGTCCCATCCCTAAAAGTATCAGCCATTTCGTTCCACTTACCCATCCTATTGGAATCGATTTCCTTTCTCGGAGAAATTGCATCGACAGACCTCCTAAGTTTGCTGAAAAAAATGCTCCATCTTCCTAGACACAGGCGAAGTCTCTTTCAGTTAGCCTCGATTCACGCTACCACTCCAGCCAAGTGGGAGGCCCCTTTTGCTTATCCCTCAAGAAGAGCAGGCTGAGGGAGAAATAAAAGGTGAGTAGGGTATATGTGTGTTGGGAACAGGTTCGCCGAGCGAAGGAACAGCCTTGCCCTTCCGAGGAGTTGCTATTATATACAGGAACCCCTGCATAATCTAAAGAGGATATTTTTATACCATGTTAGCGTATCCTTCTTCTAAATTTAGGGGTGCTAGAGCATTGCTAGCACCCAATAGAGAGGAGGTGTTCGGATAGGAGAACCGAACGGCTATCGAATCAAAGTCCATCAAGTTCACTATACGTTCAGAATTTTGCAGAGGGTCTTATATTGTAGGTTCCTATATTGTGTAGAGGGAATGAAGGCCAAAATTTTGAAGAAACCTCTGCATCATTCAAAGGGAATATTTTTATACCATTTTGGCTGGCCTCCCTCTAACACAACATATAGGGGCGATAGGATTGCTAGCACCCAACAGATAGTAGATGCCCTGGCAGGACAACGGAACGGCTAAAGAATCAAAAGTTCACAAAGTTCAGTAGATGTTCAGGATTTTCCGGAGGTTCCTGAATTATGCAAGAGGTTCCTGAATTATGCAGAGGTTCCAAATCTCGACGGTTCGGAGGTACTCCCTTTTCCTTGGGGGATGAGAGTTCGAGTTTTCCATTGGGGGCTTCCTGCCGAAAAGGAAAAATTCCAACTTCTTAGTTCGACTTTTGCCAAATTTCCTAACTTCTTTTCTGCTCAGGAGTTACGGCGCCCCCTCCTTTTGTTCATGCAATTGCCTAACTCTAGAAATTCCAAGCAGTTAGGGGTTTCTTCTTTCGACAAAAGGCTAAAAATGGCAAAAGTCGAGCTGAGGACAAACCAAGTTATGGGAAATGGTAAAAGTCGAGCTTAGCCGACCACTGTTCGTCCGTACTCTGGCAGCTCAGCCTCCCAACCCAGGTCATTGCGTAAATAATTGAGCATGGCCTCGGCAGCCGGTACTTCAGCATGATATAGCCAGACTCGCTTAGGAGCCCGCTGGAAACTGCTCAGCCACCGATGCAAAGCCCCCCGATCCGCATGGCCTGATAGCCCATGAATCTGCTCTATCTGGGCCAAAACCGGATAAAACCGCCCATGAATCCGCACTTCCGGTTGTCCGTCCAAAATCTGTCGGCCCAGCGTCCCGGGCGCCTGGTAGGAGGTAAAAAGAATGGTACATTCCGGTCGGCTGATATTATGGGCCAGATGATGTTTGATCCGGCCAGCAGTACACATACCAGAAGTTGCAATAATCACGGCTGGCCGATCTAGGTGGTTCAATGCTTTGGATTCTTCTCGGGTTCGGGTTTGCAGGAGTCCTGGGAAATCCAACGGCCAGCGGCCTCCAGCACTAAGAGCCTGCATCTCCGCATCAAAATCCTCCTGATGCCGACGATATACTTCCGAGACTTCTACCGCCATCGGACTATCTACCGCCACCGGGGCGCCATCCAGCAGCCCCTCCGAGGCTAATCGCTGAAAATAATAGAGCAATTCCTGCGTCCGCTCCACCGCAAAGGCGGGGATGATGACGTTACCTCCTCTGGCCAGTGTCTGGGAAACGACCCGCCGAAGCTGCTCTTCAACCGGACCGAGGTTCGGATGGTCTCTATTTCCGTAGGTGGCTTCCATCACGAGGTAATCGGCCTCGGCAAAGCTGGTTGGGTCCCGAAGGATCGGTTTGTCCCATTGGCCAATGTCGCCGGTAAAAATCATTCGCTCTTTTCTGTCTGCTTCCTGGAGCTGAAGCTCAATCATCGCCGAACCGAGGATATGTCCGGCATCATGAAAGACCGCGGTTATCCCTTCGGCTACCGAAATTGGCTCCCCATACCGGACTGGTCGAAAATGTTTTACCGTTCGACGCACTTCGGCCGGCGTATAGAGGGGAATTTCTGGATGCGGGCCATGACGACCTTCCCGATGGTGTCGTTGCCGCTTGTATGCTGTATCCTCCAATTGGATTTCGGCCGAATCTTGAAGCACAATTTCCGCTAGATCACAGGTGGCCGAGGTGGCATAAATCGGGCCCCGAAATCCCTCCTCAACCAGCCGAGGCAACAGCCCACAATGATCCAGATGGGCATGGGTTAAAAGCACCGCTTCCAGCCGATGTGCTGGCACCGGCATCCGCTCCCAATTCCGATCCAAGAAGTCCCGTTCTTGGAACATCCCACAATCAATTAAGATTTTGCTTCCGGCCACGCACACATACGTACGAGAACCGGTAACTTGCCTATTAGCTCCTAAAAACCGTAGTTCCACTGCCCAAGATCTCCTCTGGCGGCATCGGTTCAAAGCACCCGATCAGCTTAGTTCTTCCAAACGATAACAACCTGCCATAAATCCATTTAGCCGATTCGAGGTCTGGTAAACCCCTTTCCGTTCGCAGGCCCAAACCCACCAAAACCGAAGCAAAACCGACCAGTATGGCCAAAACCTCCTCAGACTGCGGGCAACCTTTCCCTAGAGCCCCGATTCGACAAAGAGTATCTGGAATACTTCAACCTACTGGAGTTTTGCCAATGTGGGCCATCCCCGGGAACAAGGATCCTCTAACTGCTGGCAATGGGTGCAATTAGGAAATTGAGTAACTAAACTGGGGATATTGCCGCAACTACAGGAACCAAAAGCAGTTAGGGAAAATGGCAAAAGTCCAAAGCAAAATGGAATGGCCTGAAATTTGTCCCCAGAACCTCTGCATAACATAAAAAAGATATTTTTACACCATTTTGGCTGCCTTCCATCTCTAACCCAAATAGATAAGGTTCTAGGACAGCTAGCAACCTACATAGCGTAGATCTTTGATTGGGGCTGGCCACCATACCGAATAACAGTTCATAAAGTTTCCCCATATTCCGAATTTTACCCAAATGCCATCTCTCTCCTGGCGGCAGAGGATAGACTGCGGGCAAAAGGAGACGGTTCAGCGGCCTTTTTGCTCCCGCAGTGGGTTTGCCTTCGGCTCCGCCGGAGTTTGCCTGCGAAAGCTGCGGCGGGCTTCTTACCTCGACACCGAATCAAGGGTTTGTAAAGTTCACTCTATGTTCAGGAACCCCTGCAAAATTCGGAACAATGTAGTGAGACTTTGAGTTTTTAGCTGTTCGGTTGTCCTACCTGGACAACTACCATCTATTGGGTGCTCGTAATGCGAGCACCCGGAGATATTGGGTTAGAGGAAGGATAAACCAAAATGGTAACATATCCTCTTTAAAAATTATGCAGAGGTTTCCAAAGAAAAAATGGGATCCACCTTGTCCGGCAGTGTGAATAGAAGGCTGCGCGTGGCCCAAACAGAACTTCTTCCCCTCGGTGGAAGTGTTACCACCTTGTTTTGGGCGGTTATTTCTCAGCGGCGGCTTGAAGAGCGGCTTGGACCCGTTGCTCGATTTTCCGACTCACCTCCAATTGGATCCGGGCAATTTGGCGGGTTAAGTCTTGAATGGAGGCGATAGTTTTTTGGATTTCTGCTTGTTTGGCAGCTAAGGTGGATTCGACTTCTTTGAGGTGTTCGGCCGCCACATCCCGTTCGGCCTGCATCTGCGCCAATGCCTGCTCAGCTGTTCGTTTCCAATCTTCAAGGACCTTTTGCTGTTGTTGGGCAGTGGCTAGGGCTTTGTCTACGGTGGCCTTTTCTCGATCGGCTGTCTTTTTTAAATCGATCAATTCCGACCGCCGCCGATGGGCATGACCAATCGCTAAGGCAAAATCCACTAAGGGCCGCTGATATTTCCCATCCACCACACAGTCAGGCGGATCGTCCGGCTCGGCGAGCTTGCCGTGTTTAAGGATCTGTTGATAGTCTGCTTCCGGCATCATCGCCCGCAGTTGCTCTTCCGATAGCCCCTCAAAAAGATCATATCCATCCATCGGCAACCGTTCATACAGGACCCATGGCCCCCGGCTTTGCGCAAGCCGACGGTATTGCGCCGCATCTAATTTCTTGGCCGGTTTGAGCGTCAGTTGCTTGCCTCCCACACCGGAAACTTTGAACTCACCCAAATAGCGCCCTTTCTCCTGAGCCGGCTTTTCCTCGAAAAGATAAACAATCATCCGCGCCGAAATCGGCGACTCTTCCGTCAGTTCTACCATCAGTTCAAAATCCCCTTGCTCGTCAGGAGCAGTCGGTGGTTTGGCTGGCTGTACCCCACGCCAGACCCGGCCCCGCATCAAAATCTCCCGATCTAATTGGAGCTTTAACAGACGGAGGCTATTTTGTTGGTCGGCCCGAGTAGATTCGGCTTCCTTCAGGATCCGCTGAATTGTTTCCGCGTTAGGGGAGATGGTTTTTTCGGCCACCATCCGCACCATCTGGCTGTAAATTTCCTCTGGCCGGACTTTTGACTTCAGGAGGGCATCTTGAATGGCTTGTTCATGTTTTTGCACACTCTCCCGCCACACTTGATGGGTTTTCAGCGTGCGCGCCGCCATATAAAAGAAGCCTAACGACGCCAAAAAAATAAATCCTAACAACACTTTGTTCCAAATACTCATGGGATTACCATCCCAAAGAAAAGAAAAAAACTAAAGTAGCCCACCCTCCTATTGGCACAGCCAAGCCTACGGCCTGCACCAGGCCTGTCCTCGGGGGGAAGCCTGGTGGCGTTTTGAGGAAGCCTCCTACAACTTTGATAGTATTTAGCGGCTCTTCGGCTGTCAAGCTTCTGCCCTGATATCTCAGCCCGGTGCCTTGGGAAGAATCCCCCCGGCAGGGACTGACTGATAATAAGCTCACCGACGCATAAGCTTCTGCCGTTGGCTTTTCCTCTTGACGTTTGCTAACTCAGTAGTTCCAAGTTGGGTTGCCAGAACAAAATAGTTCTAACCTTTTATCTTTAAAGGACTTATATCACCTTCTCTTTACACCTCTTGTGGGGGGGAGGACCAAAAACGGTTGGCTGTTCCCGCTGGGCTGCCCAGCCTCTGTGGGAGGGCCGGTCCAGCCGGTTCGATCCGGGCCATA
>JANXAQ010000248.1 GCA_025062105.1 Thermoguttaceae bacterium | reverse complement strand
CACCCAACAGATAGTAGATGGCCTGGCAGGACAACGGAATGGCTAAAGAATCAAAAGTTCATAAAGTTCACTGGATGTTCAGGATTTTGCAGAGGTTCCTTAGGTAAATAGACAAAATAGGCTTCGGCCCCCGCCAATCAGCTTTGCATAGCACCTTATCCATAGGGCAAACCCTTTTATTTCCGCTTTTGTTCCCGATATAAAGTAAGCTAAACTCCTTCGACGGCATCCTCCCGACGGTACCTCGGTGGTAATACACGAGTGGGCGGTGAAGCCTTCGACCTTCACCTTACCCAAATACCAAAAGCTCGTTGAACAACGCAGAATCAATTAGGCGATCTAGCTAACAATGTCTTTGAAACCAAGCTCTTTTTGCTCTAGGAAGTGATCTTTCCTAAATGCTGCCATTTCTCCGAAGGAACAATTAGCTTCTTTAGAAAGGTTCGTTATTCCCCTGTTTGGGGCCACCATTTGCTGGGGTTGAGATAGGAAATACCTCCCAAAAATGTGTATCACAGCGAGCCACGGTACGGAGCCTCTTGGACCTGTCGGTTCTACCAGGGGGGTTCGATGGGGCAGAGAGCAAACCTATCTATCTTCACCAAATCTTCTAAGCTCGACTTTTACCATTTTTTTCTAACTGTTTTTGCTTCCAGGCGTTACGGTGACAGCTCCTTTTGTTTACCCAATTTCCTAACCCCAATAATTACAAGAAGTTAGAACTTTTCTACTCCAG
This sequence comes from Thermoguttaceae bacterium, assembly GCA_025062105.1. Classification (GTDB taxonomy): domain Bacteria; phylum Planctomycetota; class Planctomycetia; order Pirellulales; family Thermoguttaceae; genus JANXAQ01. The sequence goes on along the minus strand of JANXAQ010000248.1, from coordinate 14,901 downwards.
GAAGAAGCTACAAATGGCAAAAGTCGAGCTAAGAGGCTCTCCTAAGATGAGGATTTGTCTGGTTTCCAATAGGTTTTGGACGGCCGGTTCCTATCCTTCAGACTCCTTAAATACAGGGATTTTGGGAATTCTGGGGAATTGAGAGGAAGGAACCTTCCTTTCAACATAGAAAATGCTTTTTCGGACAGAGTCTAAACTTGACTGTTGCCATTTTTGACTTCCGCTCGGAAGAGGAATGTTCTAACTCCTTATGAATATTGGAGTTAGGAAATTGGAGAACAAAGGCTCCTTCGCCCTAACTCTTGGTAACACAAGGAGTTAGGCAAAATGGCAAAAGTCGACCTAAACGGGCCCAAAAAATCAGCCGCATCGCTAGCGGCTCCAGCCTGGAAATTGCAAAAATCGAGGTTAGGAAAAGGTATTAACGGCTGGAGGTATGGAGCAGCTTGCAGGCCAGGTCCCGGTGGAACTGGGGAATGGGTAGTCGGATGGGGCTTTGAGGGGCTTGCAGCTGAGATGCCGACAGCCATTTGCCCGCCCAGGTGTCGTACCACTGCACCCGGTAGGTTCCCGGGGGCAGGTTCGGCAGCACCAACACGGCCTTAGCCAGAGGGGCAGGCCTCTTTTTTTCCACTACGGTGGGATACCAGGCGGACTGGGGATTCTGAAGCCAGAGATAGGCTCCGGATCGGCCTTGGAGGCCTACCACCCGAATATATACTTCTGTTCCCTCCACGTGGGCCTTTAACGTTTGGAGTTGGTCGGCAGTCCAAGGAATGTCGGCCAGAAACTGGGCTAAGGGACGGTAATGGCGATAGGCGTCCATCTGATCCAGGGTTTCCCACCACCAGAACAGGGCGGTGCTGGCCGAGCCGGAAAGGGCCGAAGCCCACAAACAATGATGAAAATGCACCAACTCTTTGTCTTGGTGCATCCATTGGCTTCGTTGCCAATTGTCCTCGGCCAAGCCGAACTCGGCAAGCATGATAGGCTTCTGAGGGGCATGCTGTCGGAGTAAGGCAGTTCGTTCTAGGACCACGGCGGCCTCATCATGAGCTTTTTCTTTGTCGGCAGGCCGAAGGTAGTGATGTGCCTGGGCCCAATCCAACCGAGGATGCTGCCAGTCTTTCGGCGATGGCCCCCAAGCGCTGGTGGTACGAGGATGTCTATAGATGTCTATTTTTTCGAGATATTCGCCCAGCTCGTCATAGAATCGGTCGGTCGGCAGCCCGGGATTCATTTCATTCCAGTATTCCCAGGCAGCCAAACTGGTCGAATAACCCCAACGGGCTATCGCATAGCGAAAGGTTTTTTTAGCATCCCGAATGGCCTGCTGGTATTCTGGGCTGCCTTCTTTTTGGAGAGCCGACATATAAAGGTCTCTGGTCAACAGGCACAGTTGTAGGTAGATACCTTCTTGCTCGGCAGCCTCCAGAAGCAGGTCCAACATGAAGCAATCCACTGGGTTGTAATAGGTGCGAAGTGGGCGATTGGGATCGGCCTCTGCCAGCAGGTTCGGCCCTCCAGCAGCTTCAGCCAAGACGATCTGGTCCAGCCAGGCCCGGCCTCCGCCCTCCCAGCGGAAGCTTACCTCTGACAGAAAATACTGGTCGGCGCCGGTTTGGAATTCGCGTTGGAAACTGGTCCAAGGAGCATCCTTTATTAGCCGGAGCGGTTCGCCCAGCCGAAGGTTTCCGGCAGTGATGATCAGTTGGCCATTTGTATCGGCTAGGACCCGGCCAGTCAATAGATAGCTGGTATTAGGCCGGACGGCCAACGGATTGGGTGGTCGGGCTGCGGCCTGGGCAGGATGTTGGCCGCCCAGTTGGACGCATTGGCGTGCGGGTTTTTGCGGCACGGATTTTTCCTGATCTTGGCCGGGCATGGGCACCAAGGGTCCCGGTCCGGTCCAAGACCGGCCCCAGGCGTTTTTGCGGGCTTCTACAGCCAAAGCCCAATCCTCACAGCAGGTCCAAATCCGCAGGAAATTGGCTCCTTCGGCCCGAAGCCGCTGAAAGAGGAGGGGTGCCTTCGCATAGGTGATCGGTTGCTCAAATCCGATGAAGGCCAGGTTTTGACCGATGGCAAAAAATGGCTCCCCTGTGGTAAACTCCAAAAAGCGGGGATCCTTCAGACTAGTTCTGAGGAAACCCCGACGATTGCCCTTTTGGCAGCGGAAACGCACGGGCGAGGAACTTCGACTGCCCTGCCGGTCACTACATCGGGCAACCGCTTGGTATTCGCCTGGTTCGGTTGGGGTAAAGCGTGCGCGCCAATGGGCCGATCCAGCAGGATACACCCAATCGCCCGGCCGTCGATTAGGCAAAATCCGGCGTTCAAATGGCTGATACCAAAAAGCCGGCACCAGCAGGGTTTTGCCACTTGGGGTTGCAATTTCCAAATCAACCGCCACTTCCTCTGGATCAAACGGATTCTGATACGCTGGCAGACCGGTAATCTGGAATTCGATCTTGGCATGTTGTTCCACCTGGCTGGCTAGTGCTCGAAGCTGGAGGTGTTCCGCCTTGCTGGCGGAGGGCCGAGGCGTTTGCTCCACCGCCCAAACCCAGCCTTGCTGACCTCCCCACCAACTAACCGTTGCGCACAACACCACTAGGTACAGGGGTCGCTCCATAACTAGGTCCTCCGAAAAACTACCGGAACCTCTGCAAAATCCTGAACATCCAATACTCGAAGTGAATTTTTGAATCAATAGATATTCAAATATTCCATTCAAATACCTCGATATGTAGCTAGCATTGGTGTAGCTCTCCAGATCAGTTCGGAGGACATGGGAACCAAAATCGGAACCCTCTGCCTGATCTTGAACATGTAGTGAATTTCAGGAACTGTTGATTGGATAGACGTTCGGTGCTTCTATCCGAATACCTATTATCTATTGTGGGTGCTAGCAATGCTAGCACGCCGAGCTATTGTCCTAGAAGGATAAGCGAACACGATATAGGAACCTCTGCAAAATCCGGAGCATTTAGTGGACTTCATGAACTTTTGATTCTTAGGCCCGTCCGTTCTTCGAGTCAAACATCTACTATTTATTGGCTGCTAGCAATGCTAGCAACTCTATATGTTGGGGTAAAAGGAGAACAAGCCAAAATAGTATAAAAATGCCCTCCTTAAATTATGCAGAGGTTCCTATAAAAAATCACCTTTTCAATCATGCAGCTCGACTTTTGCCATTAATGGTTTCCTGCCCATGGAGGAAAGTTCTCACTCTTTGGAGTGATTAGAGTTAGGAAATGGGGTGGATAAAAGACAGGTCGCCGTAAAGTTTTGGCTCAGAACAAGTTAGGGAAAACGAGAAAGTCGAGTTATGCGAAGGTTTCTATTTTATTACCGTGTTTGGTTCTCATCCCCTCACAGCTATAGGATTGCAAGCAGTACTAGCACTGGATATAGGATAAGGGTTTGCACTAGGCGGCTTAGTGCCTATCGAAGCAAAGATTCACATAGTTCACTATATGTTCAGTATCTCGGAAAGATTTTTCTAACTCCAACATTTTCAGGGAGTTAGAGATTTCCCCAACGGTAGGAGGCTTCAAAACAAAAGTCAAGCGAAGGAGGATGCTTATCTTCCTATATTCCTATGTTCCTAAAAGGAGGCTATTCCTAAAAGGAGGCCATGGCCTCAAAGGAGGGCAGGTTGCCGTCGGCATCCCAGGGAAGGGGGCGAGGAGAAGTGAGGATTTCCAGGTCGGAGCGATTTTGTGCTTCTGTCCAGTAGGCGGCTCCGCATTCAAGCTCAGTAAGTTGGAGGGTATTTTGAATCCAAAGCAGCCGGGCTTGCGCTGCAGGTCGAAGTCCAATCGTTTGCAAAGCCACCTCAATCATTTGACGATCTGTTGGATAATCCAATGGGAGCATGGCGGCGGTGATGTGGTTGGCCGTTAAAGCGTTCAGGCGAGTGGCAGCGACATCCATTTGTTGCAGGATTTGAGATCGGCAGAATTCAGCAATGCCGAGGCCGACGGCATTGCCGTGGGTGGCCTCGCTGAGGCGGCGGACGGCAATTCGTTTAATTCTGGGCCGTTCGCCTGGGACGGCTTTATGGTCGTCGAATTTCCGGCCAATTACATTTGTATCCATTCCGGTGCCGCTGATCTCTTTGCCAATTTCATCGACAAGCAGCAAATCTACGTCGTCAAACGGCAGGCGAGCCATCCACTGCCGCGCCAGAACCAATAGCTGTTTTTCCCGCTCGGCAAACTTCTTTGGCGGAACCGCTTCGATCAGGGCTGTTTGATCATAGGCATTTTCCACAATCGCTAAACCGGCCAAAATCCGACATCGAGCCAAAAGCTCATGGGCTACCGCCTGGATAATTTCGTCAAAACTATAATCTTCGATGGCGGCATGATAGATTTTGGCGCCTTCGGCTTTTCCCAGACCAATCAGCAGCATCTTCATCAGGCCGCTTTCGATCGGACCGACAAATCGGGTGTGGGGCTTGATACGATTGACAACGAGCACATGATCGGCCTGGAAGGCATGACGGTCAAAATGGACCGGAAAGCCCAACGGCGTCTGGCAGACGATGACCGTTTCCATGCTGGAACGGATGGGGCAGCCGATCGTTTCCGGGGTAATGCCATAGGAGGCAAGGACAGCCAGTTGACCTTCGGCACTTCCGCCGCCATGGCTTCCCATGGCAGGCACTAGAAACGGCTCAGCACCCAATTGGCGGAAATACTGCACGATAGCTTGAAGGATCTGCCGGTGGTTGGCAATCCCTCGGCTGCCCGCAGTGATGGCGACGGTTTGGCCGGGCTGAACCCGCTCCCAAAGCCGAAGCTTCGTTAACTGCCGAACCACTTCCCCAGCTACATCCTCCAGCCGGGGTGCAGCAAAATGTTGCCGAATCCGAAAGACCTTCGGAAACTCGCTCATCACGGATAAAACAACCTGGAAAAGGTAGCCATAGTCAGAGCAACGGCCCACCCTATCATTCCGTTGCAACCAACGACCCGCTTTTTAAAATATACTTGATGGCCAATTTCCATTGCAGCGCATCGGTCGGTCTTTCTTGGGATTGCCGCACAAACAGGACTCCAACTTGAGCAACCATGTGCCAAGGGCCAATAGGCCTGGCGATCCATAGTTAGCTAAGGGATAGTGGATCGGTGGAGGTGGGCCATTTGCCAGTTTTTTCCAACGTTTTGCTAGTGTTCGAGCCGTTGCTCAATATTGCTGGTTTCCCGCCTACATAGGGAGGAGATTTCGCTAGTCTGCCACCTTCCTGGAAATAGACCGACGAATCCCACCCCATGCCATTCTTTTCTTGACCGAAGGTACACGTTTTTCTTGGTCGGGGCAGTTGCTCTGACAGAGTCTGTGGCCTTAGACTATCGAATGTTTTCCATAGAGTAAAAAGTTAACAGCGTCATCTTTCGGAATGTCCTTTTTATAGGGGAAAAGGAGGAGAAGCAATGATGGACAAGTATTTCTGTCTATTGCCGGGGGTACGTCGCACCAGTTCGGTCTGGCAGGTATTGCTCCGGCTGTTAGTGGCAGGCAGTGTTTCGTACAGCATGGGAAGCAGTTGGGGCGCAGAAAGGCAACAAGATCCCCAGGGGGGCTTTGTGTTGGGTACTGAAGTGGCTCCGTCCCCACTTTCTATCCCCTTAACACCGATTGTTTGGGAGACGGGGTGGTATCGGCTCCAGGTGGACGAAAATGCTCGGTGGTGTTCTTTACAGGAAAAAGCTACCGGTCAGGAACTTTTGGCAGCCGATGGTCAAACTCCCATGGCAAAGGTGGTGTTGGAAGGGAAGCCAGTCCAGTCTGTGGAAATTATTTTACATAGCGCCCCGGTGGCCAAAATGATCTTGGAGGGCAAAACCTACTCGGCCAGTCGGATTCTGAAGGAAAAAGAGCCGGACCAGTGGCTTCTTCGGTTTGCTGGTTGTGCGACGGAGTTGGTTTATACGATTCGGGCGGAGCCGGATTGGGTGTTATTCCGGTTGGAGAAAATCCGAGGTCCCCGGCCAAGCCGGATCACCCTACTGGAGATACCGGTTCGACTGAAAGAGCGGGTGGGGCTTCGGTTGAATGCGGCTTGGGATGGCCAGTGGGGGATATGCGTTATGGCGGCCAATCGCCAGACGGAAGCTCGGCCTGTGGTCCGGCCGGGAGGCACCCTGCTGACCGCGACAAGCCAAGATGAACCTGGGCCAAAGCTGGAAGGGTCCGCTGCTGTGTTGGTGGTGGCCCCGATCCGGGAACTACGGCGGGTGTTGCAGAAAGTATCGGTCGCCTTTGATTTGCCTAGGAACGAGAAGGACGCAGTGCCCTCCAAAGAGCTTCCGATAGCTCGTGGTTCTTACTGGTTTCTATCCTTTGGGGAAAAAGATGTGGATCGGGTGATTGAGCTCTGTCAGCGTACAGGTTTTCAGCAAGTCTTTATCGATTTTTGGTCCTGGAGCACTAGCCCCGGCCATTATCCGATCAACAAAACTGCCTATCCCGATGGTTTGGAGAGTCTTCGGCGGACGGTGGCCCGGCTACATGAACAGGGCATCTTGGTGGGAATGCACACTTTTGCCTCGAAGGTCTCCAAACGGGACCCTTATGTAACGCCGGTTCCGGATCGGAGGTTTTTGGTGGTGGGGCGGGCCAGTCTGGCAGAGCCGATTGATCCGGCTGCCAAAACCATCCGCCTGAAAGAAGACCTCCGCCATTGGCCTGGCAGTCCCCTGTGTCCCCAAAAACTCTGGGAAGGTGGCATTCAGAAACACCAGGAGGTGGTGATCGACGATGAAATTATTCATTACCAGGCCATCGGGCCAGAAGGCCGATGGGACAGCTTGCTTGGTTGCACTCGGGGGGCTTGGGGCACTAAACCTGCGGCCCATTCAGCCGGCACCGAATGCCGCCGTTATGGTGTAGACGGATGTATCAATGGCTATATCATCGACCAAGAAACCGACCTTTTTGATGAGGTTACATCTCGCCTGGCTCAAATCTTCAACGCCTGTGATTTTGATATGATCTATTTCGACGGCAGTGAGGATGTCGATACTCGGCGGTTTGAGTACTATGCGGCCAACGCCCATGCCGCGGTGATGGAGAAGATCCGTAAACGGCCGATCATCCATCAGGGAGGCGGTTTCCATCACAACCTCTGGCACAGTTTCACTCGCTCCGGCACGGTGGACACCTATTTATCAACCATTTATGGTTATTTGCAGGCAGGCGGCCGGCTGGATCGTTGGCCAACCGTCCGGGAGCATATCAACCGCTCCGTCCAATACGTGGAAAGTCTGGAGGCGGATATGATTCCGGGCGAATTAGGTTGGTTCGGCATCTGGCCCAAGGGAAAAAACACCGATGGCCTCCAACTGGATGAAATCGAATATCTGATGGCCAAATCCCTAGCGCTAGATGCGCCGATTTCCCTGCAAACCAGTTTCGCTCAGATGGATCAGCATCCGCTCACCCCGGAGATTTTGGAGATTGTGCGGACCTATGAGGTTTTGCGCAGGTCGGGTCGGGTGGGGCAGGAGGTACGGAAGCGGCTCCGTGAGATGAACAAAAATTTCGTACTCTATTGGCCTGAACCTGCCCGGCAGGACCGATTGCCGGAATTTGTCGAAGTCCGCCCGCTACCGATGGTGGCCAGCAATGCGAGTTTACGTGCTTTGCTAGGCTCCCGCAAACACGGGACCTTGCTAGTAATCTGGCACAGCGAAGGCAAAAACGGCCTGTTGCTTTTGAAGACGACGGCTGATGCGGAAGCCCGGCAACTGGATGGTCAACCGATCCTCTTGAACCATCGGGACGGAAAACTGGCTCTGCCGATAGGCGGACGTCGACTTGCCGTGTGGTTACCCAACCTTCCACCAGAAACAGTTCAACAGCTCTGCCACAATGCCCAGTGGCAAGATGCCCCATCGACTCAGTAAAAAACAGAAGAAAATATGTAGGATTTGGGCTCGACTTTTGCCATTTTTCCTAACTGGTTTTGCCATCAGCAGTTACGACGAAACCTCCTTTTGTTCACCAAATTACCTAAGTCCAATAGTTGCAAGAAGTTAGAACTTTCCTCTTCTAGCACGAAGCTAAAAATGGCAAAAGTCGATTTGGGAAGGGGAGGGGAAAAATGCGTGTTTACGTTCCCCAGCGGTGGATCAATTCATTCGGTACGCCTAACTGGTCGCAGATGCGGGAGACGATAAAGTCGATGAGATCCTGAACATTTTTAACCCCATGGTAAAAACCTGGCATCGCCGGCAATAACACCGCACCCGCTTGAACCGCCCGACGCATGTTCTCCAGTAGAGGCAGGGAAAGCGGCGTTTCCCTGGGGACCAAGATCAGTTTGCGGCGCTCTTTTAGATGCACTTCGGCGGCCCGGTGGATGAGATTGCCAGTGGTACCATGAACGATGGCACTAAGAGTGCCGCCGGAACAGGGGCAAATGACCATCCCGTCGGTAAGAAACGAACCGCTGGCAATCGGCGCTTGCATGTCCCGATAATGGTGGTACGAGAGGGTACCGGGAGAGCCGATCGGAATGGCCAACACCGTGCTAGCTTCGCTGGAGATGCCAGCCAACTCTCGGACGCGGCGAAGTTTCGGATCTTGGACGCTTTGGCCGGCGTCTAGCCGAAGAGAACTAGGCTGAAAGTTCTCTAAATCCACATTTAAGTTCAATTCCTGTTTGAGCACTGTTTGGGCGGCAGCGGAAATGGTTAAATGTACATCACAACCAGCAGATAAAAGCACCTCCACCAACCGAACCGCATACGCCGCCCCACTAGCCCCCGTAATGGCCACCACAAAAGTCCGTTTCATCGTTCTGGATGTTCCCCAATGCAGGCTTGGTTCCACTTTCCTCCCGCCCAAAATCCCTTAGCTCGACTTTTGCCATTTTCCTTCAATGCTTATGATGTCAGGAGTTAGGACAAACCTTCCTTTTGTTCTCACAATTTCCGAACAGGCTGCCCGAAAAGTATTTTCCCACTTCCAAACATAGCTCCGCTCAAAGGCCACAATATCCCCATTTTACCGACGTTTGCCAGGATGGTCGGTGAGTCCCAAAACTCTCTTGAAAAAAACCTCAAAATTCCATTTCAGGACAGCCTCTAAGTCTAATAATTCCAAGGAGTTAGAACTTCCCCCCTTCGGCAGGAGGCCTAAGATGGCAACAAGCGACTTTAGAGGGCCCGAGCGGCCGGTTTGACCTACCCGTGCACCATAAGGAATCTACCAGGGAGACTATGGACTCAGTTTATCTTCTATTGTGGCGTTTCCGGGCAGGAAAATAAAGCGGAACCTCTGCATAATTTAAAGGGGATATTTTTATACCATGTTGGCTTATCCTTCCTCTAAGCTCGACTTTTGCTATTTTTTTCTAACTGTTTTTGCTTCCCAGAGTTACGGTGAAAGCTCCTTTTGTTGTTTACCCAATTTCCTAAGTCCAATAGTTACAAGAAGTTGGAACTTTTCTCCTCCGGGAAGAAGCTAAACATGGCAAAAGTCGAGCTAAGAGGCTGTCCTGAAATTGAAAGTTGGGCGGTTTCCCATGGGTTTTGGCCGACCGGCTCCTACCCTTCAGACCCTTTAAAAACAGGGATTTTGGAATTCTGAGGCATTGAGGAAGGAAATCTCCTTTCATCATAGAAAATGCTTTTTAAGACAGCATTTAACAATCTAGGGGGCTAGGGGGTCCTAGCATTGCTAGCACCTAATAGATAGTAGCTCTTCCGGATAAAAGAACCGAACAGATATAGAGTCAAAAAGTTCCTAAAATTCACTACATGTTCAGCATTTTGCAGAGGTTTCAAGCGGTCTGGCTTTGGAGAAAGACTCGCTAGAATAGCCACCGCTTCGCCCTGGCCGCTATTAAGTCCGTATCTACAAGGTGGCTGCTTCCCGTGCCCAAAAGCCTTCGCCAAGCCACGTAGGCTGGGAAAAACTGGTTTGGCCAGGAATCGGAAGACCGGAACAAGACCACCTCGGCCCAGTGCAAACCTCCTCAGAGGCTGGTGTGCTTCGGTGTGGGGCAAATAGGGCGCTGCAGCTTGAAATCTCCCGCTGAAATTTGGCTGTTTTCCCTAACTTGTGTTTCTCCAGGAGTTACTACGTACTATCCTTTTGCTCATAATATTGCCTAACGCCAATACTTCTAGGGAATCAGTTTCCCCCTTTGGCAGGAGGGCCAAAATGGGAAAAGTCGTGTTTGGCTGTCCGCACTGCCAACCCGAAAAACCTGGTCATGCTACATTCCATTTCACACCTCCCTCTAGAAAGGTTTTTGTCCAAGATATAAGGTGGCAATGCCGAAAGTTAATGGTTCGACATAGATCTGTGCCAGACCAGCCGCCTTCATTCGTTCGGTCCAGTAATGTTCCGGTGGAAATTCCTCCACACTAATAGGAAGATAATAGTAGGCATTCCACTGGTTCGGGGCTAAGGCTTGGCCAATCCGAGGTAATATCCATCGGAAATACCATGCGTACACCCTCCGAACTAAGCTAGGCTGGGGCAGGGAAAATTCCAAGATCACCACTCGGCCCCCTCCTCGGCAGACGCGAACCATTTCTCGGAGGGCCTTTTCTGGTTGTTGGATATTGCGCAAGCCGAAGGCCACACTCACAATTTGGAATAGGTTGGAGGGGAAGGGCAAGGCGGTAGCGTCGGCTTCGATCAACCGCAGCCCCTTGGCTCCGAAGCGTTTGGTTTTTTGCCAGGCTTCCAGAAGCATAAGCCGACAAAAATCTACGCCCACCACGGGAGCGGCGGCCCGGCTTGCCCGCCAATAAGCTAAAGCCAAATCCGCAGTGCCCGTACAAATGTCTAAAATCGGCAGCCCTGGCATCGGCGGCGCCCGACATACCGCTATTTGCCGCCACCGATAATCCATCCCTAGCGAAAGCAAATGATTCAAAAAGTCGTACCGCCAGGCAATCTGGCCAAACATCTGACGGACTCGTTGGCCGCTCTTATCCACCCCCATAGGGTATCCCTTTTCGAAAAACAACTTCGTTGCCCACTTTTCAGCCCCCCCTCAAACCCACAGGTTTTCCCTTGGCGGGAAATGTACTTTCGCCGACCGGAGAGCTTGCTTGCTGATCGGGGGAAAGCACAGAGATCCAAATCATCAAAAACTACTCTGGATTTCCGCTCGGAGGGGAATGAGAATTAGGGGCACTTTCCGAACCAAGGAACCTTCCTCCAATTGGGGGAAATGTTATTAGGATTTTCTGGCAGGAGGGGATGGCTTTTTTCTGGGATTTAGGTTATTATTAAAGGGAGTTCTAGTTCAGGCAGGGGGGAAGTAGGAAAAAAATAAAAAATCTTGGGCTTGCCAATCCGAAAAATCTGATGTATAAAATAAGCAGTAGGAGGGGCTGCTTAACCGAGTCATTCTTGGGGTGAGTGCTAGGGGGTCTATCGGGTGGCTTCATATCCCCCATCTAGGGAATGACTAAGACTCAATACCATTGACATAGCTTTCCGGTTCGGTAAGATTAAGGCCGAAGTCCATTTCTGCTAAGCCCGCTAGCTGCTGAGGGTCGGTAAAGGCTGTTGATGCGTTTTTCTCCCAACCCCTTTTGGAAGAGGATTCGTTCCTGGGGCGCCCTCTGACGCTTATCGTGGCAGCGGTCCCGCAGCTGGATAGGCACAAGAAGCATTTCCGCCTGTTGGGGCTGCCTTAGGGGAGCTAGACAGGCATAAAGCAGATTTCCGCTGGTGGTGTTCGGAGAGCCTCTTGCCCACGCCGCCTCTTAGGAGTCTGCGCGAAAAAGCTGAAAGCTGATAGTGTTTAGGCAACCTTCTTGAGAATCTCGGCGCTTCCGGCGTCCTGCTATCGGACGTAGAAAGATGTTGCGGGAGCAAACTGTTCGTGTCTTCCCGCCCTTCTTCCTATATGCCTGCGGGCATCACGCTAAAAGGTATTCATAATGAGTAGAAGAAGAAAATCCCATTCCCGAGACAGAATTGCTCTTCCTGGCAGTCTGAAAGTTACTCTTCCGCCATCCCCGGACCGGCTGGTGCCGTGGCAGGAGAACGAAGCGATGGAGAACAATAATGGCGAACAAGTACCCCTGCATCCAGGTTCAGGGGTTCTGGAATTGCATCCGAGTGGCTACGGCTTCCTGCGGGATCCCAACGCCGATTACATCCGACAGATGACAGATCCGTTTGTCCCGGCCAGTATGATTCAAAAATACGGTCTTCGCCAAGGGGTGCTCATTAATGCGATGATTCAACCGGGGCGTCGTCAACAGGGCCCCCGGGTCAAAGAGATCATCGACGTCGATGGAATTAAACCGGAAGACTATAAAAATGTAAAACACTTTGACCAAAAAACCCCCATCAATCCCAGAGAATGGCTCCGGTTAGAGACCGGTCCCACACCACTTACTACCCGGGTCATGGACCTGCTAACTCCCTTGGGCAAGGGACAACGGGCCTTGATCGTCGCTCCCCCCCGGACCGGCAAAACCGTCCTGTTGCAGCATATCAGCCAAGCTATCGCCACCAATTATCCCCATATCAAACTTATTGTCCTGCTAATCGACGAACGGCCTGAAGAAGTTACCGACTTCCGCCGCAATGTCAAAGGAGAAGTGGTGGCCTCGAGTCTGGACCGGGAAATCGAAAGCCATGTTCGGCTTTCGCAGTTGGTGATCGAACGCTGCCGACGGTTGGCGGAAATCGGCCGCGATGTCTTCGTCGTCTTAGACTCCATTACCCGACTGGCCCGAGCCTTCAATAAATGGGTGGGAAATACCGGACGCACCATGACCGGCGGCATCGATATCAAAGCGATGGACATCCCTAAAAAGCTGTTTGCCACTGCCCGCGTCTTCGAAGAAGGTGGCTCCCTAACCGTAGTGGCCACCGCCCTGATTGATACCGGTAGCCGAATGGATGAACTGATCTTTCAAGAATTTAAAGGCACCGGCAATATGGAATTGGTCCTGGATCGCCGCTTGGCGGATCGGCGGATCTGGCCTGCCATCGACATCACCCAGTCCGGCACTCGTCGTGAAGAGCTCCTGCTGCCCCCCGATGTGCTTCATGCCGTTACCCTCCTACGGCGAACCCTTGCCACCATGAACCCCATCGACGCCATGGAACAACTGACCGCCAAACTAGCCAAGTTTAAATCCAACGACGAGTTCCTCAAATTGATCGCTGGTGCCCATGCCATGATCTAACCCAGGCCAGCTCCCCAGGGTTGTAGCCTTCCTGACATAGCACCGTGAAACTCCTTAGGGTTCCTACCGGCAGGAAAAAGCTCTATTTTCAATTAACAACCCAAGCTTCGCAGAGAACTATTCCGCCGAATGGAGGACCCATAAAACTGGAGGAAACCAAGGAAAAACAAACAAAGAACCTCTGCATAATCCTGAGCAGATAGTGAACTTAATTTTTGGATCGGTAGGAAGCGGCCTTTTCAAAGACCTACTATATGTACGTTGCTAGCAGTGGTAGTAGCCCTATATATTGGGTTAGGGTGCCCAGTACCATAGTGTAAAACTATCTCCTTTGAATGACGGAGAGGTTTCGCTACAATAGTAAAAAATGCCTATTCCTGGTCCTCTAGCTAGCTAAAAGAGTAACTACGGACCCTTTGCAAAATCTTGAACTTTATGATTACAGCCGTTCGGCTCTGCTACCCATACTATCTATTGGGGCAACAATACTAATAACTCTATATATTGGGTTATAGAGAGGCTAACCCACCATCATATAAAAATATCCCCCTTAAATTATGCAGAGGTTCCCTATATTCTTCAGGCCTGTGGTAATGTTGACGCCTGGGGAGGCAAGCAGATAGTAAAACTTTAGAGAGAATAAAAAGCTATTTTCGGAGGGTACGCGAATGGTTAGCAGCCACACTGGAAATGTGGTGCCCCGGTTTTTCGGGGTTGCGGGTTCGAATCCCGTGCCCTCCGCTTGCGCCAAATAGAGCCTATTTGTGTTTTGTTTTAGTATCAGTTTGCCCCAAATGAGGGGTAATGTTATCCCCTTGCTTGCGTCAGACGGGCAGATTTAAAGATCCCAGGGACGTGACCCTGTCTGTTATCCAAAAGAGCGGGTACCCCTTTCGGCAAATCCAGAAAGCTCTGGGAAAAGACAGAATATAGTAAGTTTTGGAAACCAACCCTATCTGATCTTCCGGAGTAAATGCTGTCTCCCCAGGAAAACAGTTTTGTTTGTTTTGAAAATTTCGGGATACTTCGATGTGAGGCAATTATTTGGTGCCTGGGGGATGCCATTACGTCCCAAAAGATGGGGATAACAGCGACCCGAACACGTGGGCATGACAACAAAAGCTAACAGGGGCGGTTCCTGGAATTCTCATCAGTACTCTGCACTCCGCCTTCGGCATTTTGGCTTTTCAGCTCAAAGGCTTTTGCAGAGTGCCTTGGCTTCGGCAATGACGGTCTTTGGCCAGCTCGCTGTTATATACAAGTTGGCGTTGAAGCGTTCGATGATCTTCACTTTGGGCAAATATCCCAAAAGCCCGTTGAACAACGCAGAATCAATTAGGCGATCTAGCTAACAATGTCTTTGAAACCAAGCTCTTTTTGCTCTGGGAAGTGCTTCTTTCTTAAATGCTGCGATTTCTCCAAAGTACCAATTAGCTTCTTTAGAAAAGTTCGTTATTCCCCTGTTTGGGGCAACCATTTGCTGCCTTGGGATGGGAAATACCTCTCAAAAAACCCAAAAAATGTGTATAACACCGAGCTTTTGGCGGGGAGGGCAGGGGAGCTCACTCGAGAGCTTATATGTGTGTTACCTGTTTTTAGAGATGATAGGGTATAAACTCGACTTTTGCCATTTTAGGCCTTCTCCCGGAAGGGTAAAACTCTAAGTCCTTGTAACTATTGGAGTTAGGAAATTGTGTGAACAAAAGGAAGTCTC
>JANXAQ010000293.1 GCA_025062105.1 Thermoguttaceae bacterium | reverse complement strand
GGGACCTTTGAGTCCGAGGTCAGAAGGCGGAGGCCGGAACACGTTAAATGTGGAAATATCCTTCCGCCGTCTGCCTTCTGCCGTCCGTGGTTTAGCCCCCTCAGCCGGGCAACCTGTCGGTTGCCCACCCTCTTGGAGCGGAGGGGAGAGGGGAATATGCCCCCTCACCCGGCCCGGCTAGCGCCGGGCCACCCTCTCCCGCAGAGGGGAGAGGGTTAAAGGGCGGAGGGCAGAGGGGAGAGGGCAGAGGGGAGAACAAACCAGCAGCACAAAGGCGCCTGGGGCCCTGCTTGCGCAGGGAGGACACTCGGAGGACCTCTTGTTCGGCGTGGGAAGAAGAACTAGGCTAAATAGTTTGGGTTCCTACCGGAGGCGGGTTCCTAAGAATCTAGAGCATTGACCAAAGCAAAGAACCTGCTCCGGAGAGGAGGGTTGCCCTCTGGGCAGATCTCAGAGGCAGAGGTGTTTCATGAACCAGACGCCCCCAGGCACACAAAACCGAAGCAGGCCGGGCAAAAAGTCCCTAGAACCCAGAGGCTCTCCTCTGGCTATTGCTAGTCTGGTTTCATCCCCCCCGTCTGAAGTAGATCAGGTGATCCGTATCCGGGGGGCCAGGGTGCATAATCTGCAGAACATTGATCTGGATTTGCCGCGGGATCGGCTCATTGTGATTACTGGGCCGAGCGGTTCAGGCAAAAGCTCGCTGGCATTTGATACCCTGTACGCCGAGGGTCAGCGCCAGTACCTGGAAAGCCTATCGGTGTATGCTCGGCAATTTTTACCGCAGTTGGAGCGGCCGGATGTGGATCTGATCGATGGCCTGCCGCCTACGATTTCCATCGACCAGCGCCTGGGCATCCAAAACCCCCGGAGCACGGTGGCCACCGTAACGGAGATTTACGATTATCTTCGGTTGCTATACGCTCGGCTGGGGGAGGCGAGCTGTTATCGGTGCGGGGCCACCATCCGACAGCAGACGCCAGAAGAGATTCTGGACGCTCTGATGAGCTTAGCGGAGGGGACTCGGGTAATCCTTTTAGCGCCGATAGTGCGGGGCCGAAAAGGGCATCATAAAGAGGTCTTTGAGCAGATACGGAAGGCTGGGTACGTACGGGCTCGTGTGGACGGCCAGATTGTGGAGGTGGATCCGCCGCCGGAATTGGCTCGGCAAAAACTTCACACGATCGAAGCGGTGGTGGATCGGCTGGTGGTGCGTCGAGGGTTGGAGCAGCGGTTGGCCGAGTCGATTCGGCAGGCGGTGGACTTGGGCGACGGCCTTGTGGTGGCGGCCTATGAAGACCGACGGCCAACGGCCCAGGAAACTAGCACAGCCGGGGGGAAATCAGGGACGGCCGATGGGGGGGCCGATGGAGGCCCACCGGCAGCTAAGCCAGCAGGTAGTGCGGCAGGCGGTTTGGGGAAAGAAGGAGGCGGATGGCATGATCTTTTGTTTAGTACACGGTATGCCTGTCCCAATTGCAAAATCGGCTTCCAAGAGCTGGAACCCCGCACCTTTAGCTTCAACAGCCCCTACGGCGCCTGCCCCGACTGCGAAGGCCTAGGAGTAAAAATTGCCTTTGACCCGGAACTGATCGCACCGGATCGGAGCTTATCGATTGCCGAGGGGGGGATTGTAGTCTGGAAGGAGTTGCCGCCGGTTAGCCGACGCCGCCATCAACAGGCCGTGGAAGAATTCCTCCAGAGCGTGCGAGTCCGGCCCAGTACGCCGCTGCGACGCCTGTCGGCCCAAGTCTGGGAACAACTGCTCTGGGGTAATGAGAAAGGCTTTCTGGGCATCCTGCGGATGCTGGAGAAAGACTATGTAACGACGCTGAGCGATGCGGTCCGGCAGCGTTTGGAGGCTTACCGAAGCCGGATTGCCTGCCAGGCCTGCGGGGGTGCCCGACTTCGGGAAGAGGCCCGAGCAGTGCGGGTAGCAGGCCGCGCCATCCATCAGATGACTGCCATGACCGTCCGGCAAGCGCGGCAATTTTTTGCCCAGCTTCAGTTTCCAGCCCACCAGCGCCCCATTGCCGAGCCGATCCTGGCAGAACTGCGAAGCCGACTGGCCTTCCTGGATGACGTAGGCCTAGACTATCTGACCTTGGACCGGGCCACAGATACACTTTCCGGCGGGGAATTGCAACGGGTGCGGTTGGCCATGGGTCTGGGCAGCGGGCTGGTCGGCGTTTGCTACGTGCTGGATGAGCCGTCCATCGGCCTGCATCCCCGAGATAACCATCGGCTGATCGAGGCGCTACGAGCCATTCAGCAGCGGGGCAATACCGTCATTGTGGTCGAACACGACGAGGCGATCATGCGCCGGGCGGATTGGCTAGTGGATCTAGGTCCGGGCGCAGGAAAAGACGGCGGCCGGATCGTGGCCCAAGGCACCTTACAGGATCTAGCCCAACAGCCACAGAGCCGAACCGGCCTATACCTGGCAGGCCGAGAACAAATCCCCACACCAACGCAGCGCCGTAAACCTAATCATAAACAAATGCTCATTATAGAAGGGGCCCAAACCAATAACCTAAAAAATATCACCGTGCGGTTTCCGTTGGGATTGTTTATATGTGTAACCGGAGTCAGCGGATCGGGGAAAAGTTCGTTATTGGCCGAGACCCTAGCCCCAGCACTACTTCGACATCTGGGCCAAGCAGCACCGAAACCAGGACCTTTCAGCCGACTGCGAGGCGCCCCGCATATTGAAAAAGTAATCCCTATTGATCAATCGCCCATCGGCCGAACGCCCCGAAGCAACCCAGCTACCTATACCGGAGTTTTCGATGAGATTCGAAAGGTCTTTGCCCAGACTCGGCTTGCCCGACAACGTGGCTACACTCCAAGCCGATTCAGCTTTAACCTGCCCGGCGGCCGCTGCGAGCAGTGCGAAGGCCAAGGCCAACAGCGCATCGAAATGAACTTCCTGCCTGATTTGTATGTCACATGCCCAGCATGCGAAGGCCGCCGCTTCAACCCCGCCACCCTGGAAGTCCTCTACAAAGATAAATCCATCGCCGATGTGTTAAATATGCGGGTCGAAGAGGCAAAAGTGTTCTTTGAGAACTTTCCGGCCATCGTCCGAATCCTCAGCTGCCTGGAAGATGTCGGCTTGGGATACCTGAGCTTGGGGCAATCGTCGCTGACGCTTTCGGGCGGCGAAGCGCAACGGGTGAAACTGGCCACGGAACTGAGCCGAGTGGAAACCGGCAAAACTTTGTACATCCTTGATGAACCGACCACTGGGTTGCATTTTGACGATGTCCGTCGGCTTTTAGATGTGCTCAACCGCCTGGTGGATCGAGGCAATACGGTCATTGTGATCGAACACCACCTGGATGTCATCAAATCGGCCGACTGGATCATCGACCTGGGACCCGAAGGCGGTGAAGGCGGCGGGTATCTATTGGCCGAAGGCCCCCCAGAACAGATCGCCTCCCTGCCGGATAACGCCACCGGCAGGTTTCTCCGGACAGTGCTAAACCGGCAGGAACCGCACCCCGACCGTTAAGCAGCCGGTTTCCCAGCCGACAATAGATCCACTTTTCCCATCTTTTGTAACCCTTGGTGTTCTACTCCAATTGCAGCACATCGGCCGGTCTTGGCATGGCTGCGCAAGCAGGAGTCCAGCTTGAGTAGAGAGGTTACAACGGCCAAGAGCCTTACCGATACATACTTCGCTTGGGGGACGGTTGATGCGGTACAATGGTCCATTTGCCTGTTTTTCTCCGTTTTACTGGATCTCCACTCATTGCATTTGAAGTTGGACACCAAAACCTTCTTTTATGCTAAGCAGTTCGGCTTGGAGCAGTGTTTGTTCAGCAAATTGCCTATCTCCAATATTTTCAAAGCCTTCGAACATCCAAAGGAGGCTACAGCCTGGAAATCGGCAGAACTCGTCAGGAGAAGAGGGATGCAAAAGTGCAAGTTTCGCGGCAAAGGGCTAAACGCAGAGGCAGATCCCGAGCCTGCTGGCAGCGCAGGCCCCCCGCCAGCCCCTACTAGCAGTGGACAGTTGGCAGAACAATAGGGCACGGGAACTCGCAGGGGAAAGCAAACGGCCGAAGAAATGGCGGAACCCCTTTCTCCTGCCTTTTGCTGAAGCTATAGAAACATTTATAATGGTAGAATGGACTGGGGGCTGGGACTTGCCTGCCACAGAAATACCTATAAGCCCGAAGAAGGCCTCCTCCTAGCCTCCCTAGCCCAAAGCCCTACTCCACCCACCAAATCCCAAAGCAAAATAGAGATTCTGAGCAAACCAAAAAATCTTCTGTGCCTCTTCCCTTGGGAGAAACATCGGATGACCAGCCTGGAACGAGTCATTGCTGCCTTGCAGCGCCGGGTGCCGGATCGGGTGCCGTATTTTGAATGTGTGATTGACGAACGGGTTATGCAGGCGCTGCTGCCCGGCTGCACCTACTGGGAGTTTAACGAATGGATCGAGATGGATAATGTCGGTTTTAACCGAAGCTCCTGGCGGCGGGACAATGTGGAAATCATTGATGAAAAACGAGGCTTATTCCGGGATAAATGGGGTGTCATCCGAGCCTTTGGACCCGAAAGCACCCCTGCTCCGGTCGAAGGCCCCATCAAACACCCGGACGATTTAAAGCGGTACCAACCGCCCGATCCGAACGCCCCGGATGTCATCGAGGGGATCCCAGAACTGGTGGCCCGTTACAAAGGCAAAAAAGCCATTAGCGTCATCTGCCGAGACGCCTTCTTTAACCCCGCTTTTTTACGTGGCACCACCCAATTTTTGATAGACATGATCGAGCGTCCGAAGTTCGTCCATGAACTGATCGAAGTTACCCTTAGCTACGACATCCCGGCCATGCAACGGATGATCAAAGCGGGAGTGGATGTGGTGGTCTTGGGCGACGACTACGCCGATAAAAACTCGACTCTCATGTCGCCCCGACATTTCAAGGAGTTTATCTTGCCTGGGTTAAAACGCTGCGTGGATGCCGCTCATGAAGCCGGCGCCTATGTGATCAAACATACCGACGGCAATATCATGGGCATTATCGACATGATCATCGAAACGGGCATCGACGGCCTAAACCCCCTGGAACCGGTAGCTGGTATGGACATCGGCTTGCTGAAAGAAAAGTACGGCGATCGGGTCTGCCTGGTGGGCAATATCGACTGCGGCTACCTACTCTGTCAGGCGCCGGTCGAAGAAGTCCGTCGGGTAACCAGGGAAACGATCCAAAAAGCTAAACCCGGTGGTGGATTTATCCTTTCCAGCTCCAACAGCATCCATTCCTCGGTCCGACCAGCAAACTTCATGGCCATGATCGAAACCTGGCGACAATATCGAGATTACAATGGAGAGTAATCCACAACAATCCGGACGCCTTCTGAACGATCGAGAACCACCGTCCTTCTGACGAAAGCGGCCGACGAGAACGCGAGGAAATCTCGCGGAAAGGACCTTTAGCAGCGTCTGAAGGAAGAACTCCCCGTGAAGCATGAGGATTTACTGCAGCGGATCACGATCAACCCGAATATCTGCTTCGGTAAGCCGTGCATTAAGGGCCGAAGGATTTGGGTTTCCCTCATTTTGGACTTCCTGGCCGGTGGTATGTCCGTGGAAGACCTGATGAAGGAATACGATCTGGAACGGGAAGACATTTTGGCCTGCATCGCCTATGGTGCGTAGATGAGCCGACAACACTATGTCGATCTTCCGGTGGAGACAGGCTCGTGAAATGGAAACAGACGAAAACCTCGGCCGCTGCGCCGCCGAACTGTTTCGCCACGCCGGCCATGATATTCAGACTGTTCACACCGAAGGCCTGAGCGGCCTTGCAGATCGAGAGCTTATCGAAGTTTGTCCGCGGGAAGGTAGGGCTTTGGTTACGCTCGACATGGAATTTACGAATTTACCAATCCGCTTTTATTTCCTCCTGAAAAATCTCCTGGGATTGCCGTGTTACGATTGCCCCCCGGCCTACGCGAGAAGACCTATTTTTGCTATGTCGAACGTTGATTCAGGCCGTGGAGTCCAACTCCATCGCAGGAAAACTTTGGAGCGTCCAACGAACGCAGATTCGAGAATATCGCGGAGCGGAAAACGATTCGTAAGAAACGGTTGACATATTCTAGTTCTAGTCCAGCCAGCTTATCAGTACCCTACGGAAATCTATTCCACCAAGGTCCACTCCTTCAGAATCCTCGGAGGAGATAGAATATATTTTACGCTCGATTTGAATAGGTATTCTCGTTTTCTTTGCAAGGAGCAGTAGGATGGAGTATTCCAAACAAGTAGCTCGCACACTGGGTTTTGGGAGAGGGATTCTCGGTGTGGTCATGGGACTCGGCCTGTTGGCGGGCTGTCAGGCCGAGCCGAAGCCTCCCTCAAAACCCGAGGCCAAAGCCCCAGCCCCCCAGAGGCCAACCACCGAGCCAAAGCAAGAGCCTGGCCCCAGCCAGCCTGTGCCCTCGCAACCATCCCAACCCTCTGCGGCGGCTCCCAAACCTACGTCGGTAGAAGAAAAACCTACTTCCCCGCCTTCGGAGCCGCTCGCTCCCCCCGCTGCTAAACCCGAGTCTTCCACTGCCCAAGAAAAAACCGCTCTTCAAAAACAGCAACCTGAACCGGAATCCGAAAACCCCTTCGATCCGAAGGTGATCGAACAGCGGCGGAAGATGATCGAAGAGGAGATGGCCCGCCTGGAGGCCGAATGGCGGGAAAAACAGAAAAAACGCATCGCAGAACTAGGGCCGCCGCTAGTGGAAAACGCCGACAAACTCATTCGCCTCCATCCAA
The DNA here is from genome assembly GCA_025062105.1 of Thermoguttaceae bacterium. GTDB lineage: Bacteria > Planctomycetota > Planctomycetia > Pirellulales > Thermoguttaceae > JANXAQ01. Next base: position 1,590 of record JANXAQ010000293.1, on the reverse strand, counting down.
TCTTTCCCGTCTGGGCTGATCGGGATCAGAAACGCATCGTCATGGTTGGCGAAGTCTGTAAACGGGAAGGCATGCTAGAAATGTTTGCCTGCCCACGTAGAACAAAAGAACACGAATCCATCGTCGTGGTCGATACCAGCGCCCAGATCGTTCATGCTGGTCTTTTGGCCGTCGGCGCTGAACCCGGCCGACCTGTCCAGTACCACCCGACCTACAAAGCGGCCACCGGCGATGAAATCGAAGTTACCGTAGTCTGGAAAGACAAAGAGGGTCGGCAGCACACCGCCCGTGCTCAAGATTGGGTCCGCCATGCCCGTACCAAAAAGCCCATGGAACATCCTTGGGTCTTTGCCGGAAGTGTGTTCGCCAAAAGCGAAGAGACCGGACAGGTCTCTTACATGGCTGACGGCGGAGATTTTATCTGCGTGTCGAACTTTCCCACCGCCATGTTAGACCTGCCGGTGCCTAGCAGCAGTGTCAACGCCGAGCTAGAATTCGAGGCCTTTACAGAGCGTATCCCCCCGGAAGGCACCCCGGTTACGATCATCCTTGCGCCTAAAAAGAAGTCCGGCCACCAACCCCCCGCAGAAAAACCTGTTTCGGTCCCATCCACTCCCCCTGAGCCGAAGTCCCCAAACGCCGAACACCATCCAAAACCTGCGGAATCTCAGCCAGAAAAACCCGCCGAATCCACCCCCCAATCTCCTCCGCCACAAACCCAGTAGGAGGTAGCGGCTGCCTACGCTGGGCTGCTGGCTCCGAAAATGTCTGGCTAATAGGGCAAGGGCGGTTCCCCTGTCCTAGGGGTTTTCTCCCTCTGGAGGGGGACAGCCTCTTTTTTCCTATGGATTTTCCCTTCCAGCAGTTGACAACCCAGAGGAGACAACTACAATGGCAGTAATACGTTTTTCGAAAATGTAATACCAACTTCGAACTACTTACCCACCGAAAGGAGATTGCAGCAATGAGTTGGCTTCGTGGAAATCCTGGGAAAAAGGTCTGGTTTGTGGGTTTGGCCGTTTTGGTGGTCGGGGCGGTGGGTTTCGGCCTGACGGCTATTCCGCAGGCTGCCGCCCAGCAGATCATCTACACCCCCACCAAGCATTCCCAGTATCAGGCAGTCAATTCGGACGGTACCAGTGCGTGGCCTTCGGGCGGCCAGCAGCCGTACCCGGTCCAAATGATCGGTCTGGTCATCAATAACCCCTGGGATATGCTCTACTATAACCTTTCCGGCACGCCTAGCCTGCCCAATCCGCCGCACCCGCCGGTACCGCCCAATTATGTGCCCCAATGGCAGGTCTTCTTCCAGGCGGTGGATCCTTCTGGTTTTCCTCCCGGTACTTTTCCTCCCGACCTGATTCCCGATCCCGGTGTTTATGCCAACGACTTCGGCGGCACAGCCATGTACATGCGGAAAAATCACCCCCAGTATCCAAACCAGATTTACTATTCGGATGCTGATTGGATTTCGGAGATGCAGCGGCTCAATTATCCCAATTATCAAGGAAGCCCGGTTACCCAGCCGCTGCGCCGGGGCGATCTTGTTCTGGTGCAGGCCAAAGCGCCCGGCATGTTTTTCCGCGGCAA
>JANXAQ010000268.1 GCA_025062105.1 Thermoguttaceae bacterium | reverse complement strand
TATCCCGAGGCCGTACCGGTCAGTTTGGCCGAGACTTCCACATCAATATCCTTCGGCCCATCGGGCACTTCGAAGGTAAAATAACCCCAGTTAGGCGTCATTTTTACCGTACCGGCAATTAAGGTGCTATTGGCCGAGGTGGAGGTAAAGCTAGAGTTGCTATACGTAAGTTCCAGTGTGCCTGCGCCGGTCTGAATCGTGCCGCCAAGGACTTCAATGCGGTGGAGCGCCTCGTTATAGCCGTTGAGGTCTAACACAGCGTTCTCCATTCGCATATTGACCACCGCATTGTCGGCAATTCGCGGAATGGCATTATTGGCACCCAGTTTTACAGTTCCCTGTTGGATATAGGTAGTGCCGGTGTAGGTGTTGCTGGAGTTAGCGAGCACCACGGTACCAGCGCCGGTTTTAATTAGGCCGGCCGAACCGGCAATCGGAGTAGAGATGGTGGCCGTGTCTACGGCGTTTTCTACATAGATGGTGGCTGCACCAAGTGAACCGGTGCCGCTGCTGGTAAGCGTCAGAGTATTGGTGCCGGCAATGGTGTAGCCGCCAGTGTAAAAGCCTAAGGCGCGGGCGGTGATCGGCTCAGCCAGGGTAACCGTGCCGCCGGTACCGGCAAAATGGGCGGTCATGTTAGCCGCATTGCTCCAAGTGCCGTAGGTACCGCCGCTGGGCAGATCAGTCCAAAGGGGACTGGTGGTATTCCATGTGCCTGAGCCGCCATTTACGGGAGCAGTTCCATCCGCATCCCACCACCGATCGCCTGTGGAATCCGGATGGGCCAAAATAAATTGGAACGAGCTAAACGTATCTGCCCCATCGCTGTTATTGGGGCCCACGGCCACATAGACCTTGTCCCCAGCGTTCAGATAGCCCAGATAGCCGCCAAAGTAGCCAGTCGGTGCCCCGCCAAGCTGAACTCGGCTGAACCTGAGCGTGTCGTTGACATAGACGCGCACTTCCACCCCGTTACTCCCGCCGCTAGCCACTGCGATGGAGCCATTGGCTAAATAGACATGGCCCTGTTCGCCGGACTGGACGGTGTAGGCGGCAATGGCATAGCGGTCGATCGTGTTGCCGACGCCGCCAGACTGCGTGGAGCCGCGGCCAGGATGGCCACCGCTGCCAGCCAAATGTACATAGGCGGCTGGTTCACCCCGCGGCCAAGGGCTCCCTCCATCGTAGTTATAAACACTGAGTCCAGTCGACCACTGGAGGCTGGTGTAGTTAGTGGCTGTGCCGATTGGGCCACCAGAGTTCCACATGTAATCCCAGCCGTCGGGCTGGCGCTGCACCCGGGTTTGGCCTGCATATTGGCCTGTCAAATACTCGCCCTGGTAGTTAGCGATGACGGCCCCCCAGACTTGGCCGCCTGCCATCAACCCCGCACAAACCACCCGAATCAATAGCCCGACGCTCTTCATCGCTCCTGCTCCTACTTGATTCCAGGAGGGTTCGATAGAGTTAGAAATCCCGGAACACTTCAGCCAAAGGAAAAACTCACTTGCTTTAGCCGAGGAAGACTCTCTATGGTGTCATTCCTGCGTAAGCAGGAATCCAGAGGGTGTCCATCCATCAAAGCACCTGGATTCCCGCTTCCCCAGGATCCCTTGGGGGACCATTCGGCTGAAATGTACCGAAATCCCACCTCCCCAGGCGTTAGAAGCCCCGGGTTTGGAAGATGCAAAATGACCGGAGCTTCAGCGCCGATTTTCAGTATAATTAGGCCCTTTGAAGATGGCAAATGTTTTGCAAAAGATTCTGGGCATTCCCCCCTAATGGGTGGGTTGGCTTTCCCAGAAAAACGCCTTCCTTTAGAAGAAGCGGAAATTGCCAGAAGCGAACTCTCCTCCAGAGGGCGCTTCTTTCCCCAGCTGCTCTGAGCCGAACAGTGGCTTTGTGGTAAAATAAAGAGTAACACTTCCGAATGGAGCCGGCTGTCATCCCTGCGCAAGCAGGGAGCCAGGCTTGTGCCCGCGCAAGCGGGAATCCAGAAGACCAAAGAAATACCTAACACTTTTGCCGAATGGAGTAACCCTATTTTCCCCTCTCCCCGCTGCGGGCATTGGTATCTACATAACGGCTTTCTCTTACAAGATGGGGCGGCATTGCCGACCAGTTTACCCCAACATATTGTGGGGCCGAAAAGATGTGTAGATACCAATGCACCGCGGGAGAGGGTCAGGGGTGGGGAGATCAATTCTCCCCTCTCCCCGCTGCGGGAGAGGGTGGCCCGGCACTAGCCGGGCCGGCTGAGGGGGCAAAACCACCGAGGGCAGAAGGCAAGACGGCGGCCGGATACTTCAGCGATTCTAACGTATCCTGCCCCCCGCTTCTGCCCTCCGCCTTCAGCCTTCTGTCTTCGCACTCAAAAGCCCCCTCACCTGGCATTGCCTTCGGCAATGCCGGCCTCTCCCGCGGAGGGGAGAGGCAGTTACTTCATTCAGCGGAAGTGTTGCCGAGAACCATAAAGGAACCACCTATGCCGCAGGCAATTGTCGATCCGGAAGAACTTCGGCATTTTGCCCGAAGCCTGAAGAAGTTTAACACCGAACTGCAAGAGCGGATCGGGGCTTTACAGGCCCAAATGGCCAACCTGGCCAAGACCTGGCGAGACCAAGAACACAAAAAATTCGTAGAACAATTCGAGCAACACCTGAAAGTCCTGGCACGATTCATCGAGATCAACGAACAACATATTCCGTACCTTTTGCGCAAAGCAGAGTATATCGACCAGTATTTGCAACAGTCGTAAGGCACGGAGGTGGGGGGGCAGAGCACAGAGGGCGGAGGGCGGAAGGCAGAGGGGCGAAGGCGGAGGGGCGAAGGCAGAGGGCACAACCGGGCCTTTCCGCGGTGAGGTGGGCA
>JANXAQ010000243.1 GCA_025062105.1 Thermoguttaceae bacterium | reverse complement strand
GGTATGGTAGAAGGGAACGTCTTTTGGCCTAAGCGGTTGCTTGTTGCAAGCAGCCGTTTTCCGATGGCGGTCGCCTGAGATTATCGGTTACGCATGGTATAGATAGGGTGAAGTATATGGCTCGAACGATTTTGATTACTGGAGCAAGTACGGGTATTGGAGCGGCAACAGCGCTCCGTCTGGCATCGGACAATGATATAGTGATTCATTACAATCGGTCGGAGGAGGCGGCTCGACAGGTGGCCCAGCAGGTCCAGCAGCGGGGCGGCAGACCGCTGATGGTACGGGCGGATCTTAGCAGCCAAGCTGGCTGCCAGGCCCTGGCCCAGGCGGTTGCCCAGCAGTATGGCAAACTGGATGTCTTGGTCAATAATGCGGGCGGTTTAATCGAGCGGTCTCCAGCCCGGCAAATCCGTTGGGAGCTTCTGGAGGAGATTTTTCGGCTAAACACCTTTTCGGCCATGTATCTGACGTCGCTTTGTATTCCGCTATTAGAGAAGGGACAGGATCCGTCGATTGTCAATATTACTTCGATTGCCATTCGGCATGGCGCACCGACGGCCACCATTTATGCAGCGGCCAAAGGGGCGCTGGATGTATTTACCCGAGGATTAGCCAAGGAGTTGGCCCCAACTATCCGGGTCAATGCGGTGGCCCCAGGCGTGATCGATACCCCGTTCCATCAGAAATACACTACGCCGGAGCGGCTGGCGCAATTTCGAGCCCAGACGCCTTTAGGCCGACTGGGTCTGGCTGACGAAATCGCTCAGGCCATCCAGTTCTGCATCGAAAACCGGTTTTTGACCGGCGAAACGATCGACGTCAACGGCGGCCTGTTCATGCGATAAATCGGCCGCAGCCCTTCATGGAGAAATCATGCTTCGCCCCTCATGGCAATCTGCCTCCGCTGCTGCTAAAGGCCTGTGACGAGCCACCCTACTATTAAGCCCCTCCGGTCCACTATCAAAATAGCCCATCGTCTTGGAGCTAGGCTCTCCTTACGTCGGCCGGCTAGCCTGACCGGTTTACCCCGTAAGACTGGGGTTCTACCCCTGGCCGATTCCCGGCGCAGGGGGACGTTTCACCGCTGCCGTAAAGAAAGCATTAACATCCATAGGATGCTGGTCTCTTTCCAGGTGTAGATATTCCCCCTGAGCTCCCCGCCGGAACGAAAGCGTTAGCATCTATAGGGTTCTGCCGCGGCCTAATTCCCGGCGTAGGCAGAGTTTTTACCACTGACGGAACAAACCTTTCGTATCTATGGCTCGCTGTTATACACAAGTTGGCGTTGAAGCGTTCGAACTTTACTTTAGGCAAATCAGGCAAATACCAAAAGCTCGTTGAACAACGCAGAATGGATACAATAGGCGATCTAGCTAAGGAACTTCTGCATAATTCAACAGGGATATTTTTATACCATTTTGGATCTCCTTCCTCTAACACAACATATAGAGTTGCAGCATTGCTGGCACCCAATAGATAGTAGGTGTTCGGATAGAAGAACCGCACGGCTATAGAAGCAAAAGTCCATAAAGTTCACTATATGTTCAGGATTTTGCAGAGGTTCCCTAAGAGAGTTTTTGAAACCAAGCACTTTTTGCTCTTGGAAGTATTCTTTCCTAAATGCTGCAATTTCTCCAAAGGAACAATTAGCTTCTTTTGAAAGCGTCGTTATTCCCCTGTTTGGGGCAATCATTTGCTGCCGTTGGGACGGGAAATACCTCCCAAAAAATGTGGATAACAGCGAGGTATCTATGGAGGGCTGGCCCTATCCGATTCCCGACGTGCCAGACTTTCCACCCCTACCGGAACAAACCGTTCGTGTTCATGGGATTTTGTGCTTGGCCGACTGCCGGCGTAGGCAGAGCCTTTCCCCCACGTTTCATCACCTAGCCTCGGCCAATCGGCCTGCATATACTAGTGGAAGACCCTCCCAGAAGAGCAATAAGAAGGAGCCTTGTATATTTTGCTCGATCTCTTTGGGACTGTACTTTCTGCAAAATCACCTCGTAGGGGGAGAGGCGATGGAGCCTGCCCAACCGGGCCGCCTTTTTCCGAAGAGAAGCCCCTGCCCAAGACCCTACCAACAACGGCTCCTGGGAACCTATTGCCTTCCAATAGGTTACGCTGCTAGCCAATCCAAAGGGCCTGGCTGGCAGCCGCTGAAGGTAGGCCGGAGCCAGAGCAAGTTAACCTCATAAAGGGGAATTTTTCAGAAAGTACAATTTGGGAGCGACACCCCAAACTTTGGCAGATCGAAAACCTGGTGATGTGGGAAAATGGTCTTGATTTTGCCGTCCGACAAGGATCTAGCAAGCTAGGGCTTGGCGGATTGAAAACCTGTTGACTTAGAGGACTAGGAGGGAGCGGAGAATTGGCGGCGAGTTTGGAAACCTATCAGGCGATGTCGGCTGAGGAGTTGACCTCGCGGATTCAGGCCGTTCGGCGGCGGATGGGGCCGGAACTATTGATCCTAGGCCATCATTATCAGCGGGATGAGGTCATTGCCTTGGCCGATCTGCGGGGCGATAGCTACCAACTGAGCAAACAGGCGGCTGAAAACCGCCAGTGCCGGGCTATTATCTTTTGCGGGGTGCATTTCATGGCCGAGACGGCCGACATTTTAGTGAATCGGCCGGAGCGATTGGCGGAACGGTCCGGGTTCCGGGTGCCGGTGGTTCTGCCCGATTTGGAGGCTGGATGTTCTCTGGCCGATATGGCCCGTATTGATCAGGTGGAAGCCTGCTGGGCCCAACTTACCGAGCTATTTGGCCCAGAGCAGGTCATGCCGGTTACTTACGTCAATTCGGCGGCGGATTTGAAGGCCTTTTGCGGTCGGCACGGGGGGATCGTTTGTACCTCGGCTAATGCCCGTGGGGCATTGGAGTGGGCGTTTGCCCGCCGTCCCAGGGTGCTGTTTTTCCCCGATCAGCACTTGGGACGGAATACTGCTGTTCGGATGGGCATTCGGCTGGAAGAAATGGCCGTCTGGAATCCTCAGGCTGGGCGCTGGGGCGGCAACCAACCCGAACAGCTCCGCCAGGCCCGCCTGATTTTGTGGAAAGGCTTCTGCTGCGTCCATCAGGCCTTTTTACCCGAGCATGTGCACTATTTCCGGCGTCTATATCCGGACATCAAAATCCTGGTCCATCCCGAATGCATGAAAGAGGTGGTCGATCTGGCTGATGAGATTGGCTCCACAAGCCGAATCGTCCGCCTGGTTGAACAATCGCCTCCGGGAACCCGCTGGGCAATAGGAACAGAAATCCATTTGGTCAATCGGTTAGCCAAAGAACATCCTGAACAACATATCTATTTCCTGGCCCCGTTTGTGCGGATGTGCCGAACCATGTATCGGATCGACTTGTCGAATCTATGTTGGGCGGCGGAACACCTGGCCGACGGCGCTCCGGTCAACGTGATCCGAGTGGAAGATTCCGTGGCTCAATACGCCCTGCTAGCCCTGGAACGGATGCTCCAGGTGGCATAATGGATTGGCCATTTGTAACCTCGACTTTTGACATTTTGGGCCTCTCCCTGCCAGAACACCATGTTCCAACATGCAAAGGATCCGTTGAAAGGTTATCCGCAGTCTGGGACGGTTTTGCCCATCCTAATCGGTTTTGCTTCCGTTTTGGTGGGTTTAGGCCTCTGACGGGAACCGGTTTCAACAGAGCCGTATGCAAACTGATGGGCAGGACCGACGGCAGAGGCCCGTCATTTTGGGCTTCTCGCTGAAAGAGCAATGCTCTACCCCTTGTAACTCTTATGGGGTAGGCAAAAAGAACTTTCGCACTCACTACTGGAGGCAAAACAAGTTAGAGGAAATGCAAAAGTCAAGTGCTACCAGGAACCTCGAGACGTTTCCGATGTAGTGGCCTGGGCTGCCTCTGGGCATGCACAACCGGGAATCCAGCGATCTTTGGTCGGCATCTTCGAGGACGGTTAAGAAAAAAACCAAAAACCGAGTAGAACCCTCGATTCCCGCTTGAGCGGGAATAAGATAATCGGGCCGTTCAACGGAGCCTGGATTCCCACTTGCGTGGGAATGGCATTATAGATGCTTTTACCAAGTCCGAAGCCCAGCCTTCGGTTTGTCCAAAAGGTGCGGACGGGGTACTGCAGGTTCCAAAGGAGCCTTTCATGCTTTTGGCGGAGCAGAATGTCGGCCTTTGGCCGTTGGTGGGTGTTGTAGTGGCCATGCTGCTACTGCTAATGACCTTTTGGCGGATTAGCCGACGGGCTACTAGCCGAGGGGAAGCCGACTGGCCAAAACGTGGCCAGAGCGATTCTGTATCCTCCGGCGGCCTTGGAACCACGGGATACCCAGGGCGTAGTGGGCTCAATGGTCGGCTGCCGGTGGCCGACGCGCCGCCTAACCTCGTCGCCTGGGAAGTGCACATGCAAGAAACCGCCCGAGAATTGTCTGCCTGGGTGGATACAAAATTACGGCTTTTGCAGCATCTGGTGGCTGAAGCGGACCGGGCAGCCACCCGATTGGAACGAGCCTTAGCTACTGCGCAAACGGTAAACCAAACTCCTCCTTTCTGCCAAGCGGAAAAAGAACAAATATTCCCTCCTGAACAAGCTTGGCGTAGCTTGTCAGAACCGAGTGAGCGGGGTCTGCCAAAAACTGAGGCTTGCCCCGAGACGGCCGATTCCCGGCAGGAAAACATCCCCTCCGAGCCTACTTTGGCAAGTTCTCCGGCGTCTGGAGGCTCAGCGATGGCAAGTCAGATCCGGCCGGAAACCTTACCGTTAGAAGTGGGCCTTTTGGCCGACTACGGGTTTCCCCCAGAAGAGATCGCCTCTCGCTGCGGCATTAGCGTTTCCGAAGTTGAAAGGCTCCTCCAGGAACGGAACCGCCACGGGAGGAAAGGCTCCAACTAGTAACCAACTGCCTGTGTATCAGGGAGACTGTTCGAGACGATTTCCAGCCCTATGGAGGGCCACTACGCCATTGGCTCGCTGTGATACACAAGTTAAAGTTCAGACGCTCGGCCATCACTTTAGGCAAAGCAGGGAAACTCGTTGAACAACACAGAATGGATCAAATAGAAAATATAGATAAACCTTTTTCTGAAACTAAAGATCTGCTGATTTTCTAAATGATTTTTCCCAAATTGTGCAATTTATCCAAAGGAACCGTTAGCTTGTTTTGAAAAGTTGATTTATCCCCCTGATTGGGGCAATCGTTTGCTGCTGCTATGAGGGTGAATCCATCCCAAAGATGTGTATAACAGCGAGACGCCATTGGAAGGGGGCTACTGCTTGTCAGGGAGACTGTGCGAGAAGATTTCCGAGCTAATTTATGCAGCAGAGGGGATTCGCTGAGCTGAGCTTTGGACTTGCAATCGGAACAGGC